>CAJWEI010000064.1 GCA_913031285.1 uncultured Alphaproteobacteria bacterium
AAAGTGTATCTCTCAATTCGATCTAAAATAAAAATAGTTAAATACATTTTTAATAAGTTTATCGGGTGTTGCGGTAGGGATTGTCAGATCACCCTACTACATAATTGTTTTTAATTAAGTAAATTCCACCGTATTGACGATAGGCACTTGTTAGTACAATTTTACAGGCAGTTCTGATTATTAAATAGAAAAGAGGTAGACCATGGCAGACGGAACGTTTGCGGCTTTGATGTTCTTGATTGGTCTTGCAGATATGCAGAGTAATTATTGCAACACAGCTGCAGGTTGCTTTGGGAGAAGCGAAAATACACCGCGATTATATGTTTCCGTTGGAAACATTATTAAGCGACGTGCCAAACCGGGCAAAGAGGCGTATCTGCGTTATGATCTGGGCCATAAAAACGGCCCATTCGGTCACACCGTTGGTTTTTCAATTAGTAGCCGGCAGGCGCTTTGGGCAGGCGCCGGCCAGACTTATCTTGCATCATCTCAGGATAGTCCAGTCAAGTTAGAGCTCCATGCTATGACGGGGCTTTATGGCGCTGGCAATGGTCACGATCTAGGTGGCTTGATTGCTTTTCGTTCCGGGATTGATGTGATTTATGAAACAGATGGTGGTGTGCGGTATATTCTTAGCCACGATCACCGGTCACACACTGGCATATATCCTAATAATCCAGGCGTAGAGACCATACAGTTCGCGGTAAGTATAATACTCAAGTGATCCAGCCGACTGCTTTGGCTTTAAGCATTTTCTGGTCAGTTTAAGGCTATTCAGACGGCTCAAACTCAATCAATAAATCTTTTGCGTCGATTTGACTACCAGGGTGAGTATGGATCAATTTAATAATTGCGGCGCGTTCTGCATGTATTCCTGTTTCCATCTTCATCGCTTCGATGGTCAAAAGTAAATCACCCTCGTTGACATATTGACCTGCGCTGACCAAGACAGACGCCACAACACCCGGCATCGGTGCGCCTATGTGGTTGATATTTCCAGCTTCGGCTTTAGGGCGTGATGCCGTTTGGGACTTTACTAGACGGTTTGGCACACGAATGACGCGGGGTTGACCGTTTAGTTCAAAGAAGACTTTTACCTCTCCTTGCTCATCTGTTTCTCCTAACGCTTGCAGCCGAATTTCAAGCGTTTTCCCCGGGTCTATCTCTGCCGTTATTTCTTCGCCGGGCTGCATTCCGTAAAAGAATGTAATTGTCGGTAATGCTCGTACCGGTCCATAGATTCTATGGCGATCCTTGTAATCCAAAAAAACCTTTGGGTACATCAGATAGCCGTTCAATTCCTCGTCATTGATGGTTTTACCTTCTAGCAAACTACTCAGCTCCTTTCGGGTTGCCTCGAGATCTACCGGTGGCAGGTGTGCGCCTGGACGCGTAGTGACAGGTTTCTCACCTTTCAACACTTTTTCGACAATTTGTTTTGGAAAGCCACCGGGAGGTTGCCCGAGGTTCCCACGCATCATGTCTATAACGCTGTCCGGAAAGGCGATATCTGTTTTGAGGTCTTCAACTTGGGCCCGTGTAATGCCTTGGCTCACCATCATTAAAGCCATGTCGCCAACCACTTTTGATGAAGGTGTCACTTTGACTATGTCTCCAAACATTTGGTTCACGTCGGCATATGTATGAGCCACTTCTGACCATTTTTCCTCCAATCCCATCGACCGCGCCTGCGCTTTGAGATTTGTGAATTGTCCACCCGGCATTTCGTGCAGATAAACTTCTGACGCGGGAGATGCGAGGCCACTTTCAAACGCTACATATTGGGCGCGTACTTGTTCCCAGTAGCCACTGAGATTGTGAATGGCATCGATATCAAGCTCTGTGTCTTTATCTGTATTTTTGAGTGCTTCTACTAATGATCCAAGACACGGCTGAGAGGTTCCCCCCGAGAATGAATCCATCGCTGCATCTACCGCATCTACACCTGCTTCAGCTGCCGCTAAGATTGTAGCACCCGCAAGCCCGGATGTATCGTGAGTATGAAAATGTATAGGTAAACCCACCTCTTCTTTAAGCGTTTTTACCAAGATTTTGGCCGCTATTGGTTTCATTAGCCCCGCCATATCTTTTAATCCTAATACATGCGCACCGCTCTGCTTGAGCTCTTTGGCAATAGACACATAATAATTGAGGTCATATTTTGCTCGGTCTGGATTCAAGATGTCACCAGTGTAACATATACTCGCCTCACAAATTTTCCCAGATGCGTTGACCGCGTCGATCGCAATGCGCATATTTTCGACCCAGTTCAGGCTGTCAAATACGCGAAAGACGTCAATTCCTTTGGCTGCCTCTGCCACGAAGCTTTCAACGACGTTATCTGGGTAGGTCGTATAGCCTACCCCGTTACTAGCTCGTAACAGCATTTGCGTCATTAAATTGGGCATATGGCCACGAATATCGCGCAACCGTTGCCATGGGCTTTCCTGTAAGAAGCGGTATGCTACGTCGAAAGTTGCTCCTCCCCAACATTCTATGCTGAATAATTCAGGCAACAGAGAAGCATACGCAGGGGCCGCTTTTATCATATCTAAAGATCGCATTCTGGTTGCCAAAAGTGATTGGTGCCCATCACGCATTGTTGTATCCGTGATCAAGAGCCTTTTTTGAGCTAGCATCCAGTCTGCAACAGCTGCTGCACCTTTTTCCTCCAATATCTGCCGCGCGCCTTTAGGCGCATCAAGAGAGTGGCTGGGCGTAATAGGCGCTTTCAAATCATCCGCCGGCCTTGGTCTATGGGTCGTCTCGGGGTGCCCGTTTACTGTAATATCTGCAATATAAGTAAGGACTTTGGTCCCGCGATCCTGACGTTTTGTGAAATCGAATAGATCGCTGGTCTCATCAATGAATTTCGTCGTATATTTATTACTTAGAAAAGTCTCGTGCTTCAGTAGGTTTTCCACAAAAGCAATATTGGTGCTCACGCCTCTTATCCGAAATTCGCGTAGCGCCCGGTCCATGCGCGCGATGGCTTTTTGTGGCGTTGGGGCCCAAGCTGTCACTTTTACCAAAAGGGAGTCGTAATATCGTGTAATGACCCCACCAGAATAGGCCGTTCCGCCATCAAGTCTGATCCCCATGCCCGTAGCACTGCGAAAAGCTGTGATGCGGCCATAATCTGGGATAAAGTTGTTTTGCGGGTCTTCGGTTGTGATACGCGTTTGTAGAGCATGGCCGTTTAGACGGATCTTGCTTTGGTCGGATTTACCTGTTGCTTCTGTTAGTGTTTTGCCCTCAGAAATCATGATTTGCGCCTGAACAATATCAATTCCCGTCACTTCTTCAGTGACCGTATGCTCGACTTGTACCCGTGGATTAACTTCGATGAAGTAAAATTTTCCACTATCCATATCCATTAGAAATTCCACGGTGCCGGCACATTCGTAATTTACATGAGCACAGATTTTCCGACCCATTTCGCAAATTTCTACCCTCTGTGCTTCGGATAGATAAGGGGCGGGCGCACGCTCTACCACTTTTTGGTTGCGCCGCTGTACTGAACAGTCGCGCTCCCACAAGTGAAATATCTGTCCGTATTTGTCGCCAAGTATTTGAACTTCGACGTGGCGTGCTCTTAAGATCATTTTTTCAAGATAACCCTCGCCATTACCAAAAGCGGCTTCAGCTTCGCGCCGGCCCTCTAGAATCTTCTCCTCTAGTTCTTCTGGCGCGTTGATTGGGCGCATGCCACGGCCCCCTCCGCCCCAAGAGGCTTTTAGCATAAAAGGGTAGCCTACCTCGGCCGCTTCTTTTCGAATTAGGCCCATGTCATCACCCAGTACCTGAGTTGCTGGAATGACAGGCACGCCGGCGGCAATGGCTACTTTTCGCGCTGAAGCTTTATCGCCAAGAGCCCGCATCGTTTCCGCACGTGGCCCAATAAACGCAATACTGTTATTTTCACAGGCATCAACAAACACTGGGTTTTCTGATAAAAGTCCATAACCTGGATGAATTGCGTCTGCGCCGCACTCGCGGGCGACGCGAATGATTTCCTCAATTGACAAATAAGCTGCGACGGGTCCCATTCCATGACCGATCCGATAAGCCTCGTCTGCTTTGAAGCGATGAAGGCTTAGTTTGTCTTCCTCTGCAAAGATGGCAACCGTCTTCTTACCCATTTCATTGGCTGCTCGCATGATTCGAATCGCAATCTCACCGCGGTTAGCGATTAGGATTTTCTGAAATTCTGGCATTCAAGCGTTCCCTACTTATGAAGCTATTTTATTTATCGTCAAAAATGTTAAGTTTTACGCTGCAATGCAGCATGCTACTTGTCAAGGTCTGTGAAGGTAAATGGTTCATTTGGACGAAAACTACCCGTTCTATCAGAGTATTCAACCAAATATTGTAGTAAACAAAGTTAAGAAATTTTAAGACCAAATCTTTTTTGAGCACTCGCTGAACCCTTCGATACCCAACTGTGCCATGTTGGCTAAAAGATCCTGCTGCAATATATGAGTAAGATGTGCGGGGCCTTTTGAACCAAGTGCTCCTAAAGCATAATGCCAGGCTCGTCCCAGCATTACAAAATCAGCGCCTAATGCAATAGCCCGCAAAATATCCAAACCAGTTTCAACACCGCTGTCAAAAATAATTGGGAGCTTTGTTGCCTGACGAATGGTGGGAAGTACATGGATGCTAGCTGGAGCTGCATCAAATTGGCGTCCTGCATGATTTGACACCCAAATTGCATCTGTACCGACCTGCTCTAGCTGCGCTATATCATTCGAATTTAAGACACCTTTGACAATAAGATGGCCCTTCCAGTGGTCACGTAGCCAGCACAAATACTCCAGATCTGGAGATGTACGCAGGAGATAACCGATGTGCTCTGTTGTCGGTAAGCCTCGAATATTTTCACCATATGACGCCACAAACGGCATTTCAGGCCGCCCAAAAAGAGCAGTTTCTATCGCCCAGTGAGGTTTAAGCGCAATTTGTGCCATGATGCGCGTCGTCAGTACCGGTGGCTGGGTGATTCCACCTCTGTTTTGACGCTCTCGTCTACTGGCGGCTGGTAGATCGAGCGTTAACACGAGTGTTTCGAATCCTGCGTTAGAAATACGGTGAATCATATCTTTTCGGATTTCAAGGTCTTTGGGTGGATAGAGTTGGAACCATCCATTCCCATTGGTTAGTGGCCCAATTGTTTCAGGCGTTTGGCAGGCCACTGTAGAAAGTGTGTAGGGAAGGTTTGCTGCTGCTGCATTCCTTGCCAAATGCCGCTCTGCATCCGCCCAGATAAGGCCTGACATGCCAACGGGCGCAACGCCGAAGGGCAAATCATAGGTCTTTCCCAAAAATGTCTGGCTTGTTTGTGGATATATTTCACCCCGCAAAATCGTTGGCATCATCTCAATAGACTGTAATGCAGCGCGGTTGTTGGCTTGAGCCAATTCGTTGCCTGTCGCACTATCCAGATATTCCCACACAAAATGTGGTATACGTCTTTTTGCGGCAGGCTTCAGATATTTCAGTGCAGGGTATTTAGAATCTAAACTCATATAATCATTTTTCGCAAATCTTTCGGATTGTCCAGAGATTGTCATATAATCTAGTGCCTTTGGTAATTAAGAGTTCTCAAACCTGCTTTTGCAGGTATATAAAATAATTTACGCTGCAAAAGGAACATTTTGAGAACATCTCTTTCCATTTTCTTACCAAACGGTTAGATAGGGTGTATGAGCAGTTTTGACGACATTGATGGTTTTGAAGCCGCTTCATTGTCTGCGCGTGCGATGGCTGCGCGGCCGATGCCATATCTTAATGAATTAAATCTCGCACAACGCGAGGCAGTCGAAACTTTGGATGGGCCAGTTCTAATGCTCTCTGGAGCAGGGACTGGCAAGACTAAGGCCTTGACCTGTCGTATTGCCCATTTGTTAAACACAAGGCGCGCGCGTCCAAACGAAATACTATCGGTGACATTCACCAACAAAGCCGCGCGTGAAATGAAGTTGCGTGTTGCTGGGCTTTTGGGCCAAGTGGTCGAAGGCATGCCCTGGCTGGGGACGTTTCATTCCATTTCGGTCAAACTCCTGCGACGCCATGCCGAGCTTTTAGGGCTTAAAAGCAATTTCACTATTTTGGATACGGATGATCAAATTCGATTGCTAAAACAGCTTATTGGGGCAAATAACATTGATGACAGACGCTGGCCTGCTCGCCAATTGGCTGGGATCATTGATCAATGGAAGAACCGCGCATGGTTACCAGAGAAAGTACCAAGCTCGGAAGCTAATGCTTTTAACTGTATGGGGACTGAAATTTATTCGCAATATCAGGTGCGTTTAAAGGAATTGAACGCTGTCGATTTCGGAGATCTTTTGTTGCACACTGTAACAATATTTCAAACAGAGCAGAGCGTTTTAGAACAATACCAGCGTTGGTTTAAATATATCCTAGTGGACGAGTATCAAGATACCAACGTGGCACAGTACCTTTGGTTGCGCTTATTGGCGGGGTCACATAAGAATATCTGCTGTGTTGGGGATGACGACCAGTCAATCTATGGTTGGCGTGGAGCCGAAGTAGGCAATATTTTGAGGTTTGAAAAAGATTTTCCGGGTGCAAAAGTGGTTCGTCTAGAACAGAACTATCGTTCAACCCCACATATCCTTGCTGCGGCCAGTGGCGTGATTTTGTGCAATGAAGGGCGATTGGGTAAAGAGCTTTGGACCGATATGTCAGAAGGAGAAAAAGTACGGCTTATTGGCCACTGGGACGGTGAAGAAGAGGCGCGCTGGATTGGGGAAGAAATCGAAGCGCTGCAGCGCGGTACGCGTGGCTTGAGCACCTTCGTCCTTGATCAGATGGCCATTCTTGTGCGTGCGAGCCATCAAATGCGAGCGTTTGAGGATCGGTTTTTGACCATTGGCTTGCCCTACCGAGTGATTGGTGGCCCGAGATTTTATGAACGTTTGGAAATTCGCGATGCGATGGCGTATTTCCGAGTAGTGATAAGTCCAGATGATGATCTGGCCTTTGAGCGTATTGTAAATACGCCCAAACGGGGTTTGGGAGATAAAGCGCAACAAAAAATGCAAGTTATAGCGCGCTCTAATGGTGTATCGCTTCTCGAAGGAGCGCGGCTTTTGCTTGAATCGAAGCAAATATCGGGCAAAGGCGCCGTCGAACTTGGGCGGCTGGCAGAGGGCATCTCTCGTTGGGGCAGGATGGCAGTGGATAGCGCTGTAAGTCATATGGAGCTTGCTGAGATAATCCTCGATGAATCCGGCTACACGCATAAATGGCAAAATGATAAAACTCCAGAGGCACCGGGACGTTTGGAAAACCTGAAAGAACTTGTCAAAGCACTCGAGGAATTTGAAAATTTACAAGGGTTTTTGGAGCACGTTAGCCTTGTCATGGATAATGGAAATGAAGAAGCAGGTGAAAAAGTTTCCATCATGACATTGCATGGGGCAAAAGGACTTGAGTTTCCGGTTGTGTTCCTACCAGGATGGGAGGACGGGCTTTTCCCTTCGCAACGTAGTATGGACGAAACTGGATTAAAAGGGCTCGAAGAAGAGCGTCGCCTTGCTTACGTTGGCATTACGCGGGCTGAGCAGATATGCATAATCTCTTTTGCTGGCAATCGTCGTGTTTTTGGACAGTGGCAATCCTCGATGCCGTCGCGATTCATTGATGAAATTCCAGAGGTGAATATTGAAATTCTAACGCCATCGGGTCTTTATGGTGGTGCATATGGTGCTGCCGTAATGCCGTCTGGATTAGACGCTGCGGCTTCAGAGGTGGACGGCTATGAATCTCCAGGTTGGAAGCGTCTCCGGGCTCGCACTGCGGAGCGTCCGTTGACACAGCCAAAAGATGCTGCACGCATGACGATAGACGCCACTGTCTTGTCATCCCACACTGTGGGAGAGCGCGTATTTCACCAGAAATTTGGGTATGGTATAATTTCTGGAATTGAAGGTGATAAATTGGAAATAGAATTTGACAAAGCAGGGATTAAAAAAATCTTAGCGCGTTTTGTCAGCGCACCCGACAATATTCCATTTTGAAAATAAATTGGCCGGTTGTAATTTATTGAGCTGCAGCTTTTAGAAATTAAATTACCTATGAAGGAATTGTGCTAGTTCAAATTATTTGGGCCTATTCCCACAAGACTGCTGAAAAATGAAAGAGGTGAATAATTGTACAGCGGCCTTCAAATAGCTAGTAATAAGGTTTCTGCAGGAGTTCCGTGAAGCCCTGCAGTGGTATTAGGCAAAAATCTGACCATTGATCTATTTATCCTGATGTCTACGAGATCACAGTTCGATCAGAAACTTATTTCCAGAATACTTTTTTGATATATTTGGCGGGTATGTTTTTCTCAAAAATGTTTGCATGTTAGATAAATTTTATGCTGCAGATGCAAGATGAGGCAGAGATGCCATTTAATAAATAAACGCTGAGACATAGGTTGAGGTAAACGAGGTTTGGGCTTCACTGGCGCTGCAAAATATGACTATCCCAATTTATGAGTGCCTTCAAAACTTAAGTCGGGTGGAGTGCGTTTTTGTAGCAGATCGCAGATACAGATGAGATAAAGCTCCCTTATTATTCTTTGATCTTCATTTACGGGAATTGATGGTACTAGTACAACAAAATTTATTTTATTCAGATTTCGAATCAAAATTCTTACAAAATTTTTACAAAAAAGAATTGATGAGTATAAATGTACAAGATATTTATTGAAATAATGCAATATGTTGGGATTTCTAATATTATTAAATATACAATATATTGATTAATATTTAAAATTGATACTACATATAGATAATTCTAATAACAAATATTAATAATTTATTTTGAATTCAATTTTATTCCCAATTAATACCATAAAATCCCAATTTATTCTTGATTTTTCGATTGTTTCGTGAGATCAATAGACATGTTGAAATCGGGAAAACGAAATTTAGGGCGTTAAGACCCAAGATACCGAGGCTAGGTTTCATACAGGCCCCGCTTTCATCAAGGCTGAAGTCCAAGTGCACGTCATTATAATCCTCCTAGATTTATGCGCGCCCGGACGATCGCATCGAGCGAGGCAATGGCGGCGGATTGGGTTGAGGTGGTTTCCCAGTCCGCTGTTTTGTTTAAGGAGTTTGAAATGGGGTTGATGAGGTTTGTCAAAGATTATGGGGCGAAGGTTCAGAGGTGAAGGTCTACACAAAGTAGACTCCAAAGGGCGGGTCTCAATTCCGGCCTTATTTCGCCGTGTAATCGAAGCATGTGATCCTAATTGGAATGACCGAGTTCAGCCTGAGTTAGTGATTGTTTACGGTGATCCACGAAAACAACATCTTGAGTGTTATTCGATGGAGGCGATCGAAGAAGTGGATCGCAAAATTGATGAGATGCCGCGTGGCTCTCAAGAGCGCAAGGTTCTTGAACGTTTATTTCATGGTTTAAGTTATCCAACGTCGATAGATGAAACTGGTCGATTGGTCATACCTGCGAAATTACGCGCAAAAATAAACATAGATAAAGAAGCTTACTTCATAGCCGCAGGTGATACTTTCCAAATATGGGACCCCGAAACATATGAAACTGATCAATCAAAGGCCGAAGTTTGGTTGGATAGCTTCCCCGAAGATTTTGATCCTTTGACATTCTTGGACGAGCCCGGAGCGCAGACATGATTGACACAGACAGTATGTTAACGTCGGTCTCATCCCATTTGCCAGTTTTGCTCGCCCCTATTTTAAGTATTGCCGCGCCGGTACGTGGTGACTGGCTAGATGGCACGCTTGGCTCTGGCGGGTATACACGTGGTTTGCTTGAATCTGGTGCAAAGAGTGTGACTGCTGTGGACCGAGATCCCTCAGTTTTCCACTTAGTGAAAGAGCTTAAGCAAAAATATAATGAGCGTTTAAATTTGGTTGAAGGTGTTTTTTCCAAGCTTGACCAATACGCAAGCAATCTAAGTGGTATTGTACTTGATCTTGGCGTCTCTTCGATGCAGCTGGATCAGGCCGAGCGAGGATTTTCATTTATGCGAGACGGGCCTCTAGACATGAGGATGGGCCCTAGCATTCGGACGGCGGCGGATCTTGTCAACCAGTCTGAAGAGAGCGAGCTTGCAAATATTCTTTTCTCTTATGGTGAGGAGCGCGCTAGTCGGCGTATCGCAAGAGCTATTGTTAGAAGGCGCACAGAAAACTGTTTTAACAGCACCTTGGATCTCGCCCAAGTAATTCAAAGCGTAATGCCACGCCAACAACTGGGCCAAAAGCATCCTGCAACAAGAAGTTTTCAAGCTATCCGGATCGCGGTGAACAATGAGTATCAAGAACTGTTTGATGGACTATACGCTGCCGAAAAGGCGCTAGGTGAAGGTGGTCTTTTGATGGTGGTGACATTCCACTCTATTGAAGATCGCATGGTAAAGCGATTTTTACAAATGCGCTCCGGTCTGGCAGCAAAAGCGAATAGGTTCGCGCCCGAAATTAGGGAAGTGGCGCCCCAATTTAAACTGATTACCAAGAAAGCGCTTAGGGCAGATACTAAAGAACTTTCTGTAAATCCGCGTGCACGTTCAGCAAAGTTAAGGGTGGCCCGCAGAACAGCGGCGACTTCTGTAGAGATGTTAAGTCATAAAGAGCTCGGTATGCCAGTCATTAAGAGTAAACGTTAATGCGCAGTTTTTTATATATTATCATGTTTAACGCTGTGATGGGGCTCGCTTATTGGGCATATCAGGAGAATGTGCACACGCAGCGTGAGCTTGCCAATGTTCAAGACCTTCATGAGTCTATAGGAAAGGCCAGAAACAGACTTGCAATTTTGCGCGCTGAATGGGCTTATCAAAACCGTCCTCGTCGCCTTCAGGATCTTGCTGATTTGAACTATGAAAATCTACAATTGCTTCCTCTAAGGGCTGATCATTTTGGTCGTGTTGATGAAGTTGGATTCCCTCCAGACTCTTTTCCAGTATTTGATCTTGGCGGATTGGAAGTCATAGAAGTTGCTCAAAGGGGAGGGATTGATGACTGATATTCCACTTCGCACTCCACTAAGGCCATTGGGGCGAATTCTATCTGCGCGTGCTAAAGGTGAAGATACCAATCGGATCGAACGCGAAAATATTAATAAGCGTCAAGAAGGTGAAATAGAACAGACCCGGGTTCGTGCACAGGGCCGCCTATTAGTACTGGGCGTAGTGTTCATTTGTTTGTATTTTGCGATTGCTCTACGAGTAGCGCTATTGTCTGCATCCGAGCCAACTGAACCAAGATCGCAACAGGCTGGGGCATCAATTGTGGCCCAGCGTGCCGATATCGTCGATCGCCGCGGTCGTATCCTTGCAACGAACATGGACACACATTCGCTCTATGTGGAGACTACACATCTGGTTGATCCCAAGGGGACTGCACAGGCCTTGTCAAAGGTTTTTCTGGATTTGGATGCAAAACGCCTTTATTCAGCTTTCACGGGCAAACGAAAATTCCTTTGGATCAAAAGGAAAATGAGCCCAGAGCAAATGCAAGCAGCCCATGACATTGGTGATCCCGGTCTGCGGTTTGGGCCTCGTGAGATGCGGCTTTATCCAAATGGTAGACTGGCAGCGCATGTTTTGGGCGGAGCAAGCTTTGGTCGTGAAGGCGTCCATGCCGCTGAGGTTGTTGGCGTTGCGGGTATAGAAAAAACGTTTGATAAGCGACTGCGCGATCCAGGTCAATCAGGGCAACCTTTGGAGCTCTCCCTCGATCTTTCTGTTCAAGCGGCTATTGAACAAGTCTTGTACGGCGGAATGAAACTTCTAAATGCCAAAGGCGCAGCGGCTGTTTTGATGGAAGTGCACACTGGCGAGCTTGTTTCGCTTGTCTCGTTGCCTGACTTTGACCCCAATAATCGGCCCAATCTTCCCACCAAGGGACAGGCCGCTGATAGTCCTTTGTTTAATCGCGCAGTGCAGGGTGTATATGAGCTAGGATCTACCTTTAAGATTTTTGCCGTTGCGCAGGCAATGGAACTTGGATTGGTCGCTCCCGAAACAGTTGTCGATATTAGAGGGCCTATCCGGTGGGGAAAATACAGAATTTCTGACTTTCATAATTATGGCAAAGAGCTCAGCGTCGAAGACATAATTATTAAATCAAGCAATATAGGCACTGCACGTATCGCCACAATGATTGGCGCTGAACGACAGGAGAATTTCCTAGGTTCTCTCGGATTTCTTGAGCCGATTTATCTCGAAATGGTTGAGGCAAGTGGAGCTAAGCCTCTTGTTCCCAGACATTGGTCAGAATTATCTACAATGACGATATCCTATGGCCATGGACTTTCTGCGACTCCACTGCATTTGGCTACCGGCTATGCTACGATCGCAAATGGCGGTATAAAAGTCATGCCTACATTGCTTCACAAAGGCGATCCAAAGGAAGCAAACCGTGTTCTGTCGGAAAATGTGGCCGCTGCGTCCTTAAATATGCTGCGCCGCGTGGTTACAGAGGGTACTGCTTCTATGGGCGAAGTAAATGGCTACGGCGTGGCTGGCAAAACGGGTACTGCAGATAAGCCTGGCCCAGAGGGCAATTACGAAAAAGAAAAGGTTATTGCTACATTTGCATCAATTTTTCCAGCATACGATCCAAAATATGTGCTAGTGGTATCTTTCGATGAGGCAGAAGATCGGACGGGATCTGAGCCTCGACGCACAGCCGGCTGGACGGCCGTTCCTGTTACTGCAGAAATCATTAGTAGGATCGCGCCATTGCTTGGCCTGGCGCCACAGATTGAAAAGCCTTTTAGGAATGATATAACTCAGGCATCGAACAACTGAGTCAGAGCCGCAGTACGATGTGGAACAAACCGTAAAAAGTCAGAAAAACCTGCGATGCGTAATACAAAAAAGACTTTGATAGATTTGGGCCTTACCCCAACAAAACCTTTTTATGGGGTCATATCCGGCATTTCTTCTGACAGTCGATCAGTACGGCCTGGAGCCCTTTTTGCAGCGCTGCCTGGTATCGAGGTCCATGGGGCTAACTTCATTCCTCAAGCCTTGCAGAATGGCGCTAAAGCGATCCTCACGGATATAGAAGGCTATAAGCTTGCTCAAACAGTGCTTACCGATAAAACTCTTGGCATTGTTGTCGTTCAGGATCCCCGAGAGGCGCTCGCAGCCGCCGCGTCGCTTTGGTTTGAAAAACAACCTGCTTCAATAGTGGCAATCACGGGGACCAATGGGAAAACTTCTGTTGCGAGTTTTTGCCGCCAAATTTGGACTGAGCTAGAGATAAGTGCTGTTAACATTGGTACAACAGGCGTTGAAGGGGCTTGGAACGGGTCTCTTTCACATACCACGCCAGATCCTCTTACATTGCATAAAATTCTGGCAAAATGTTGGGAGAGTGATGTTACCCATGCAGCAATGGAGGCGTCGAGCCATGGGCTTGAACAGCGCCGCTTAGATGGTGTCAAGCTTTGTGCGGCTGGGTTCACCAATTTTACTCAAGATCATCTTGACTATCACGATAGTTTTGATGCCTATTTTGCAGCAAAAGCAGGTCTTTTCCACCGCGTACTATCTCCGGACGGCACCGCAGTTATTAATGTTGATAATATGAAAGGTAAGGTGCTTGCAAAACTTGTTTTGGAGCGTGGTCAATCACTTATCACTGTGGGGCGAAGCGATGAGGCTGATTTGTTATTATTGTCGCAAAGATATGAACCCACAGGGCAGACGATCCGGTTTTCTTGGAATGGCAAAGCCTATCAGAGTTTTCTGCCACTGATTGGAAGCTTTCAAGGAGAGAACGTTCTATTGGCAGCAGGTCTAGTTATTGTCGCGGGTCAATCTGGTGAAAAAGTTTTTGAAATTCTTTGCGAGCTAAAGACTGTGCGCGGGAGGATGGAATTAGCTGCAACGCGGCAAAATGGGGCAACGGTTTTTGTGGATTATGCGCACACGCCGGACGCCATTGAAACAGCAATTTGTGCGTTCCGACCTCATGTTATGGGTCGATTGATTGCAATAATTGGTGCTGGTGGAGATCGTGATCCGATGAAGCGTCCTCTCATGGGAGCAGCTGCTGCTGAATATGCTGATTATGTAATTGTTACCGATGATAATCCGCGATCGGAAAATGCCAAAGAGATTAGAGAAATGGTGCTGGAGGGAATTGAGAGTACTGAAAATATTGCAGAATTTGGTGATCGTGCCGAAGCCATATTGTGCGCAGTTGATATGTTGGAACCTGGGGACGGGCTTTTGATAACGGGTAAGGGCCATGAGACCGGGCAAATTGTTGGTGAAGATATTTTGCCGTTCAATGATGTGGAACAAGCTAGCTTGGCAGTTGCTGCCCTAGATGGATTTTTATAATGAGTTTGTGGACAAGCGAAGATATTTCCTCAGCGACTGGTGGCCGCGTAACGCAGAGTAGGGCGGTGAGTGGGATTTCTATCGACACGCGGACACTTGAAAAAGGAGATTTGTTTGTCGCTTTGAACGCAGTACGCGATGGTCACGATTTTGTTCTTGATGCATTAGAAAAGGGTGCTGGGGCAGTAATGGTTTCGCGGTTGCCGGACGGACTAAGGGCTGATGCGCCAGTAATCTTGGTTGAAGATGTTCAGAAAGCTCTGGAGGCCTTGGCTAAAGCGTCCCGCACGCGCAGCAAAGCAAAAATACTGGCGATAACCGGCTCAGTTGGTAAAACCTCCACTAAAGATATGCTTAGAACCGTTTTGGAAAAGCAGGGGCATACCCATGCTTCAGTGGCAAGCTACAACAACCATTGGGGTGTTCCTTTGACTTTGGCCCGTATGCCGGTAGAAACTGAGTATGGGATTTTTGAAATTGGAATGAACCATCCTGGTGAAATAGCACCGCTTGCGCGGCTTGTAAAACCTGATGTTGTATTGATAACGACAGTTTCTGAGGCACATTTGGAGGCTTTTGGAAGTATTGAGGCTATCGCTGCAGAAAAAGCTACGATTATGGACGGGCTGAATACTAATGGGACCGCTGTTTTGAATGCAGATATCCTAACAAAAGTGGTCCTTAGAGAGATGGCAGATCAAATCGCTTGTGAGCAGGTTTGGTTCGGTCGTGGTAAAGTGGATGCTCAGCTAACTCTTTGTGAAACGCGTAACGATACCACATATGCCGAAATAAATCTGGCAGGAAAATTTCTATCATATGAACTTAAATCACTAGGATCACATTTTGCATTGAATGCATTGGGTGCAATTGCTGCTTCGCAGGTCCTGGGGGTGGATACAGATCGAGCCGCACAAGATATGTCGCTATGGACACCAGTACAGGGACGAGGCTCACGATCTCTGGTTGACTTATCCTCTGGGAGCATAGAGTTAATTGACGACGCTTATAACGCCAATCCCGCATCAATGGCGGCAGCCTTGCAGGTTCTGGCGATGAGTAAAGGCGAGCGGCGAATTGCAATAATCGGTGATATGAAAGAACTTGGTACTTCAGCCGAAGAGATTCATGCAGACCTAGCCGGCTTAGACGCTTTAAACGAGATAGATAGGCTATACCTTGTAGGACCCCTTATGGGCGCACTTTATGCGAAATTACCGCCTAACCGCCGCGGGTTCCACGTGAATACTGCAGCAGAAATTATTGAAAGACAGGCAGACATTTTGAAACCCGGAGACTGTGTTCTCGTCAAGGCCTCTCTGGGTATTGGTTTGGGTGCTGTTGTGAAAGCGATCTTGCAACTTGGGCAATGTCAGGGCATGCCCGTAGAAAGGGATATTTAAATGTTGTATTGGCTTACTGTGCTTTCTGATGGTGGAGACTTTTTTAATCTGTTTCGCTACATCACATTTCGGGCAGGGGGTGCTTTTTTCACGGCTTTGATATTTGGATTTCTCTTTGGGAAACCCTTGATAAATGTACTTATCCAAAGGCAGGGTAAGGGACAGCCAATTCGTGACGATGGGCCAGAAACCCATTTTGCAAAGGCAGGTACGCCGACGATGGGTGGGTTACTTATTTTATCAGCTCTCTTGACTGCTACCTTGCTTTGGGCGCGCTTGGACAATGTCTTTATATGGATCGTACTCTTAGTCACATTTTGTTTTGGTTTGATCGGTTTTGCCGATGATTGTGCAAAAGTCAGCAGGCAAACGACGGCTGGAGTGTCGGGAAGGGTGAGGCTGTCATTAGGATTTCTGATATCTGGTGCCGCTGGTTATATTGTCACCACGAACCATCCAGAGGTGTTGCAATTTCAATTAGCGTTGCCAGTGTTTAAAGATACTCTTCTGAATTTGGGCTATATTTTCATCCCATTCGCAATGGTCGTCATTGTTGGATCTGCAAATGCTGTAAACCTGACCGATGGGTTAGATGGGCTGGCCATCATGCCTGTAATGATTGCGGCTGGTGCATTGGGGATTATTGCGTATGCGGTTGGGCGCAGCGATTTCACTGAGTATCTCGATGTGCACTATGTTCCCGGCACTGGAGAAATACTGATATTCTGTGCGGCTCTTTTTGGTGGCGGATTGGGATTTTTATGGTATAATGCTCCTCCAGCAGCAGTTTTTATGGGGGATACTGGATCATTGGCTTTGGGAGGAGCACTGGGTGCTATTTCAGTATGCACAAAACACGAAATAGTTTTAGCAATAATTGGTGGTTTATTTGTCTGGATTCGGACCCAATACAGGGCTCAACTTGGATTAGATGTAAGCAAGGTAGCACGAAGTGTCGAATTATGTGCAATCTATTGGCACTATTTATTGGTGGTTTGGTTAATTATTTTCGTACTGCTATTGACTACGTGATAGAGGGAGTTCTGATGGTATGACAACATCTACAACGACAGAAAACATAACTGGCCTGCAATCGGCTACTGCGGACTGGGCCTCTGATCAAACGGCCTTTAAGAATGTCCCTTGGGGCAAGGCCATGATGTGGATATTCTTACTTAGTGATACCTTTATTTTTGCGTGTTTTCTGATTGGTTATATGACGCTACGGTTAGGGGCAACAGAACCTTGGCCTCTTTCTAGTGAAATATTTGCACTTTCTATAGGAGGTCAACCTGTCCCTTTGCTGTTGATTGCAATAATGACATTCATACTGATCACAAGCAGCGGTACAATGGTAATGGCGGTAAATTTTGGCTATCGTAAAGACCGTAAGAAAACAGCCTTGTTGCTCTTAATTACAGCCCTATTGGGGGCATCGTTCGTCGGCATGCAGGTTTTTGAGTGGACTAAATTGATTGTGGAGGAAGGTGTTCGCCCTTGGTCAAATCCCTTTGGTGCTGCGCAGTTCGGATCTACTTTTTTTATGATTACTGGCTTTCATGGTGTACACGTTTCTATTGGGGTCATATTTCTCTTAATAGTTGCCCGTAAGGTATGGCGCGGAGAGTATGATAATGGAACACGTGGTTTTTTCACAAGTCGTAAGGGAAATTACGGGATAGTCGAAACCATGGGACTATATTGGCACTTTGTTGATCTAGTCTGGGTATTCATTTTTGCTTTTTTCTATCTCTGGTAGGATTAAAAATTATGTCACAATCAGATGCACATTCCACCGGGCAACAACATCCGCTTGGAGTTTACTTCAAAGTCTGGGCCCTGTTATTTGTACTTAGTGTCTTCTCCTATATGGTCGATTATTATCAATTAGAGGGCTATCTCCGATGGTCTCTAATCCTGCTGTTTATGTT
>CAJWEI010000065.1 GCA_913031285.1 uncultured Alphaproteobacteria bacterium
AGGGCATATGATCCAAATTTAAACTAGGAACTTGGCGTTCAGTTTAAGCATTGCAGCGTTTAAAAGCTCTAAGTAATGTCATGTCTGTCCATACAACCTCGGGACGGTTTGACCTACTGGCCAAGATCACGGCAGCCACTACCGAGGAGTTAGATTTAACGTTAGACCATATCGGCGAGGCCGAGGGTGTAAAAAGTTCCGAGAACCTTATTCATTTAACGACCAAGATCAGCCCTGAAGCTTGAACATAGTGCCAATTCCAAACATTTTCCTCTACGCAAAGCCACAATAACCAAATTTTCACTGCAATCTAAAAAATTTTCTACAACATATCAGTAAAAACAGCCTCATTTTTTTACCAGTACAAAAACATTTGCTGCTGCACGGAAATAGCTCTCCCTCAAAGGGTTTAAAGACTAAGTTAGTCTCGAATGCGAAATGTCTACCGCAAGACCTTAATGATGACATTTGATAAAATAATCCAGAACAGGAATGCAACTGTTACCAACAAGATAGCTATACTCCCAAAAATTGGTTCAGGTAGCAAAGTCGTCATTAATGAGTCCTGGAAATAAAAATGCCATTGAGCTTTGTCAGCAAAAAACCATTCATGCAAAATGTAAAAAACATTTTGTGGTCCAACCGCAAATACTGCAGAGCAGCCAATCGCTACTAATACAACCATATTGAGAAATGCGGCCAATAAGCTAACAGGTTTCCAAAAATATTTAGCCTTCCTAACTTTGTATATCCAACAAAATAATATTAATACAGCGAGGATTACTATTAAATAAATATTCAATTTATTTAGAATTTTAATCAATCCGCTCACATCATTAAGATGATCAACCTCCTCCTTTGTAAGAAATTTGTCGATTATGTCTCCACTGTCCGTCCTGTAGACGATATCTTCTAAGCCAAAACCATTATTGTTGATGGCATGAACTATTTGTCCAAATACTCTTACCCGTTCCTCTTTTGTGGTCGTTTCAAAATTACCACGGTTACGGTTTTGCGGTGCGTATTTTTCTATATGTTCTTCAAGTTGGTTATATTCATATAACTGGCCAAATAAAAAATTATTTTGTGAACAAACAAACCAAGAAAGCATTAAACATGTTAAAAATAGTGCAAATGATAAACAGGCATTAATCAAAAATCTCTTCAACATTTTTCTAACTTACCACAATTGATTTATCACAATTTGTACTACAAAAATATTAATGAACGCTAGCAATTTATCTCCTATTAAGGTAAAAATTAGACATGCTTTCTCTACTTCAAATACAGCTTTTAGTTAATTACTATTTTGTACCCAAAATCAGAATTAGGTTAACCAGTCTAGTTTGCCTCAACGTTTACGTTACACAGGAATAAAGTGCGTGCTTAAATCACCAAAAGGCTGCGGAACGCCATGCTTTGCGATTTAGTCCGTGGATTGCATCTACAAAATCTGGTCAAAATAAAATAATAATTATCATTAACGCTATCAGTTTAAAAATATATGCTGATAATTTTCCCCGAAGGTAAAGCGAGAAACATCAAGTGGCCATAAAAGAAAATCTTAAAAATGGTGTCCAATGGCTATATCCTGAAGCAATTGTTGAGTGCAATTGGTTAAAAGATCATATTGATGACCGGGAAATCAGATTGTACGATTGCACGACATATCTTCAATATACTGACGACCATCCATCAAAACCATATGATGTCTGGAGTGGAGATACTGAATACGCAAAATCACATATTCCGAAATCTGCCTATTTAGACCTACAAAAACAACTCTCTGATATAAACAGCCCTTATAGTTTCACATTACCCAGTTTAGAGGCCCTCGCAGATTGTTTCAAACGACAGGGTATTGGCGATCCTTATCACATTGTTTTATATTCGCGAAATGGTATGCAATGGGCTACTAGAGTTTGGTGGATGCTTCATTTGCTGGGATATTCAAAGGTCAGCATCTTAAATGGAGGCTTTTTGGAGTGGCTTAGATTGGGCCTGCCAACTGAAGAAAAAGCAACACTTTTTCCTATTGCTGACTTCACGGTAGATGAAAAGCCAGAGGTTTGTGTCAACAAAAAACGTGTTTTGAAGTGCATCCACGACGAGTCTTGTTTGCTAATTAACGCGCTGACAGAAGATATCTACTCAGGCAAAAATTCTCGGTACGGACGTCCTGGAAGAGTCCCAAACAGCCATAATATTCCATTTCATCAGTTCGTAAATTCTGAGACCGGTAAATTTATTACGCCAATAGAGGCCTTACATATATTTAAAGCCAAAAAAATCTCCTCTGATAAAAAAATTATAAGCTATTGTGGCGGTGGAATAGCAGCAACCTTAAATTACTTTGTTTTACACCAACTAGGCTATTCCCAATTATTTATTTATGACAACTCTATGAGCGAGTGGGCTATGGACGCCGCCCTGCCTATAGAAACAGATTAATTAATCGTTTGGTGCGCTTTGATATAGGGTCCATTAATGCACAAAAAGAGCTGTGACGAGCGAAGGTAAATCTAATTAAGTTTATGAGTGGATAATGGCTAAAGCAATAATACTTAAAAATTACGGCAGTTCAGGTGTTTTAAAACTTGAAGAGGTTGACGTTGGATGCCCTGGGCCTCAGGAGATTCTAATCCGCCAAACTGCGATTGGTGTCCATTTCCATGATATTTACGTGCGTTCCGGTTTATATAAAACCCTTAGCCTCCCAGGAATACCAGGGCTTGAAGCAGCAGGGGTCGTTGAGGCTATTGGACAAAACTGCTCTAATTTCAAGATAGGGGACAGAATAGGATATGTGACCAGCGGCTACGGCGCCTATGCGACACATAGAATTCTAAAAAATAAGTTGGCCGTAAAGTTACCAGATTCATTATCTGATACATTAGTTGCGACTAATTTTTCCCGGCTCATCACGGTAGAAATGTTACTGACCAAAGTCACAGCCTTAAATCACAAAAATACAATCCTTGTTACTGCTGCGGCCGGTGGCGTAGGAAGACTGCTGTGTCAAAAAGCAGCTTCTGTCGGTGCGCGCGTTATTGGAACTGTCAGCACACCTAGAAAAGTTCAACTCGCCAAAGGATACGGCTGTGCTCATTCTATGGTTTACGATCGTACTGATTTAACAAATGAAGTAATGGAGATAACTCATGGGAAGGGTGTGGATATCGTTTTTGACTCGATTGGCGCCAAAACCATCCAAGATTCCATATCTGTCTTAGGATATCGTGGACACCTGGTAAATTTTGGACAATCATCAGGGGCAGTCGAGCCACTTCATATGTCACAATTAGCTGAGAAGTCTCTATCGATTACAAGACCAATTCTATTTCATTACATTAGTAATCTTCATGAATATAAGACAATGGCAGCCTCGGCATTTAAGTCTTTTTAGGAGGGCTCGTTGATGTTGCCAGAACCGCAAGGCATTCCACTTGAAAACGTAGCCTTAGCACACGAACAGCTGGAAGCAGGCCAAGGAGGGGGCAGTTTATACCTTGTGCCATAACGACTTTAAAAGCTCCATTAATTGAACTGAGTGGGGCGAAAGAAGGATCACAGCCAGCTAGGATTAATGTTCTACTCCAGCCCTTCGAACAACCTAATATCTCTATCTGCACCGCCATCAAGCAAGGCTAGTGCTTTCTGATAATCGTCACTTTCATAGGCAGCTACAGCGGCGTCAAAGCTCTCAAACTCGATTAAGATTATGCGTTCAGAAACGCCGTTTTCTCTAGCAACGACACGCCCACCAGAGGCTAAAAAATTTCCGCCCATAGCTTTAAGCGCCGGAACCGCTAATACACGATATGCCTTCGCTTTTTCCAGGTCGGCTGGACTGCGATGCGCACTTATCATGTAGCCTTTCGGCATGCTATTTCTTTTCTCCAGTTCGAAGCAAAAACTTAGTGTAACGCTTTTGTATTAATTAAACATACATGTGTCAAACTAGTGGCTCCCCGTAAATTCCTCTTCCAAATCATCACTTAACGCCCAAATTCCAAGGTTCAGCTTCGATTCTTGAACTGGCCAGAGTCACATCAAAAGCGCGGCAAACATCTCAGTTAGGGTGAAAAGGTACTCTGAAATGTAGAAAACTACTTTTCAGAGATCGCCAATTTAACAACAAACGATACACAGATGCTTCCATTTGATAAAAATCCGCGATGATTGGTAAGTTTTCCCGAACAGCCCTCTGAGGCAAGAATGCAAAGAAACGCGCCGTTATCTTTAGGATGCAACTAACTCAACGTTCCTAGTTCAGGGTAACTAAGTTCATGCTCAGATCATTCCAATTTCAATTGCCTTACCGGTGCTGGCAGAAATCGTAACGGCCTCAAGAACGGCTGTTGCGTGATGGATTTCTTCTGGTGATATGGGAAAGGGTGCTGCACCGCTAATGTCAGCAGCAAAAGCTTCCAGAGCAGACTTTATTGTTGTTGATCCAGGGTTTTTTAAACCTGAGTAATTAGACAAAACTGGATCCCCTTTAATTGGACGGAAGGCATACTGATCAAGGTCTGTGCATTCGGCCCATCCCCCTGTCCCAAATGCACGTATCTGCCAGAACATGTTTGTAGCTGCTATTGTTGTCAGATGACCGCTGCAACCATTTTCAAAGTTAAACCTCACGAGGGTACTATCATCGATATCAATATCTATTGCGATCCTACGGCTCTGTGTACTGACGCTCGCGACTTTCCCAAAGAGATGAATGAATGCATCGATTACGTGAATGCCCAATGATGTCATGCCGCCAGCGGGGCTCTCGGTCCTACTGTCTCGCCATTTACCAGCGCTCGTTCCAAGATTGGCATTAAAGAACCCATCGATATGGATTGGCTGTCCTAAAGAATTGATCTTCAGAGCATTCTTAAGTGCCACGATATTTGGAGCAAATCGCCGATTGTGTCCGATTGCGACTTTTAAGCTGTGTTGGGCTAAAGATGCTAGCGCAATGCGAGCTTGCTCAGCCATCAAAGTGAAAGGCTTTTCACAAAAAACATGTTTTCCGGCCGAGGCAGCCATCATGATCTGATCAAAATGAAGCGAATGCGGTGTCGCAATTACAACGGCATCAATATCGTCATCGTTCAGAATCGAGCGATAATCATCTGTCAGAAAAATATTCTTTTGGACACAAAAAGCCGATACTTTTGACGGCGTTCTTGTGACTGCGGCACTGAAACGAACGATTTTGGAGCCTTCAATTGATTCAACCAGATTTTGCCCCCAGCGCCCAAGACCTACAATTGCCAAATTCAACATTAATTCAGAGTCCTTCTCTTTTGGTAGGATTTAAGCATTCGGCGCATTCTCATAGTTGGAAGAGTACCTCGCAGTCAGTTCGTCGAAAAGAAGACACATCTGTGTCATAAGAAACTTATGCGGTGCAAAAATTAACCGAGCGGCATGCGCCGTTCAGCCATCGTGACAAACCAACTACAGCCAACAGGGATCACTTCGTCGTTGAACTCATAAGACGGGTTGTGAAGGTCAGCGCTTTCGCCATTACCGACGAACAAATAGGCACCAGGACGTTCTAATAACATTTCGGAAAAGTCCTCTCCACCCATTGTTGGCTTAAGATCACGATGAGCTACACCGCAGACTTCTAAAGCCACCTCAGCTGCAAGGTCAGCCTCACGTTCGTGGTTTACCAGTGCCGGTGGCCCAGAGATGTGACTTACTTCCGCTACAGCACCATAACCAGAAGCCGTCGCTGTTGCCAACGCGTCAATACGGGAACGCACTTGGCGTTGAACTGCGGGCTCAAATGTTCTTACGGTGCCACGCATATGAACAGAGTCAGGTATCACATTGTAAGTGTCTGTCTCAGTGCGAAAGCCGCAGAGGGATACCACTACATTTTCCATTGGATTGATATTGCGAGACGCAATTGATTGAAGAGCTATAACGATCTGTGCAGCAACAAGTGTAGTATCCACCCCCTTATGTGGCATTGCACCGTGACCACCTTTACCGTGTACGATGATTTCAAATTTGTCTGGTGACGCCATCTGGGCTCCAGTGCGCACCGCAAATTCACCAACGGGAATCCCAGGCATATTGTGCATCCCATATATTTCAGCCACATTCCATCTCTCCATCAAACCTGCGTCGATCATTGCGCGTGCGCCACCTCCGCCTTCTTCTGCAGGTTGGAAGGCCAACACAAGCTTACCATCAAAATTTCGCGTTTCTGCAAGATATTTTGCAGCACCTAACAGCATCGAAGTATGCCCATCATGCCCACAGGCATGCATTTTTCCAGGAATAATCGATGCGTGTGGCAGGTCAGTTGCCTCCTGGATCGGAAGTGCGTCCATATCAGCTCGAAAAGCAATTGTCTTACCTGAAGAGTGAGATTTGCCTTGGATTACCCCAACCACACCAGTTTCACCAAACCCTGTAACAACCTCATCGCATCCAAACTCTTTCAGTTTAGACGCCACTAACTCTGCCGTACGATATTCTTGGAAACGCAGTTCAGGATGAGCATGGATATTGCGACGCCACGTAGATATTTCTGGCAACATTTCGGCAAAGCGGTTTAGAACAGCCATCGGTTTCTCCAGATCAGTTCCATTTCAGCCAGCGCCAAGTTCAGGGACATGGCAAGCTCAACTCTCTTCTCTGTTAATAGCGATTTCAAAAATTAGCGTCAAATCACTTTAACATGGATAAGGTAAAGACTTTTAAAGTTAACACACTGGATCATCGACTGGTCTCTAACTAACATGAGGTGCTCTGATTGTTTACTGCTTTCTTGTAGTTTTGTGATATCCAAAGGTCATTCGATTAAATTTTGATTGTGTAAACATTATATTTAGTACATGGCTCGCACGCAGCTTTTATTTAGGTTACGGTTTTGTCTTCCAACGCTAGATCCATCTTATTGATGCTAGGCGCCGTATTCTTTTTTACGGTTATGGATGCAGTTGCCAAAAAGCTATCTTCAGATATTGGTCTAATCCCGACGATCTGGGCTAGATACGCTGGTCAAGCTTTATTAGTTTTTTTAATTGTTCTACCGCGTATCTCTACAGTGGCTAAGTCAGAGTATCCAAAACTGCAAGTGCTACGTTCAGTTGTTTTAATGGCCGCCACATGTTTATTCTTTTTAAGTATATCTAAAATCGGATTGGCAGAAGCAACCGCAATTATGGATATAAACCCAGTCCTCATTACTTTGGGCGCATTTCTCTTTCTCGGAGAGAAAATTGGTCCACGACGAATATTAGGCATCATGGCCTCACTTGTAGGTGCTTTAATAATTATTCGACCTGGAACCGAAGTTTTTACAGTGTATGCAGTGTTTCCACTTATAGCCGCTGTTTGTTACACAACCTATAACCTC
Organism: uncultured Alphaproteobacteria bacterium; assembly: GCA_913031285.1. Lineage (GTDB taxonomy): Bacteria > Pseudomonadota > Alphaproteobacteria > Rhodobacterales > Rhodobacteraceae > LFER01. The sequence goes on from CAJWEI010000065.1 coordinate 7,373, forward strand.
ACAACGCGGTTCGTTGGAGATCGTGAAAGCCCTTGGACTTCTTTGCTTTATAGTGCCTTGTTTGGTGCTGCAGTTTTTAGTTGTTTGGTACCTTTTTACTGGCAACCACTTAGCTTGTTTGCTGCTGGACTGATGGTTCTCTTAGGACTTTGTGGAACATTCTCTCAGCTTATGCTTATAAGAGCACTATCAATAGGGGAGGCTAGTTTACTTGCACCCTTTGCCTATGTCGGTCTTATTTACGCAACACTATGGGGAGTGCTATTTTTCAATGAATTTCCTGATCAGTGGTCCATCGCTGGAGCCATAATTATCGCATTATCTGGCTTTTATGTTTGGTATCGAGATACTTTTGGTAGCAAGCAAGAAAGAGCCAAGTAAGCTACTCACTCGCTCTTGGCTTCCAAAGTCTAACTTGATCCATGGTGTCTAATACACTTACGCTTACCCCACAGCTACCCAGACAACTTTGGCAAAAAAAATTGTAACTAATCGGTATCTTTACGAATGCAGTCCTGTTCGGCTAGAATTCGCAAGTCAGATGGCAATTGGATCGAATAGAATAGTCTTGGACAAACTAGCCTTATAGTTTGAGGGTCACTGGAATGGTATCAGTTGAAAAAATATTAAAAGCTGTTGATGAACGTGATTTAGAGTGGTTTGAGCAGAATGTTCACGAAGAATATATTTACGTTGACGATTTTAATATGCTTGCAAGAGAAGACTGGTTTGAAGCTCTTAAAGAGTTTTTGGATGGAAACTCAGATATGACGTTCAAACGCAGGATTCTTATTGATAATCGAGACGTCACATCTTTTCAGCATGTTCGCATAATTAAAGGCGAAGAGTATGTTATTACCAATGTTCATTTGCTGAAAGATGGTAAGATTTGGAGACACATAGTTAACCGGATAAAAGCATAGTGCTAGTCATAACAGTATTGTATTGATTGCTTTATTTACCTAACCACCCACTAATTACCTTAGTAACCCATTCTAACCGGTCAGTATCTTTAGGGATGCAGATGTGTTCAGCTAGACTTATGGGAAAAGTAATCGAAGGACTTTATGCATCCTAAAACATTTTTAACAATTACTTGCTTCGTCAGTCTATTTTTTTCGTCCGTGATGTTTATCGCCCCAAAGTTCGTTACACGTGAGCAGTTTCCAAATGCCGAAGGACAAGGGTTTGAGGACTTAGTAACACTCAGTGATGTCATAGCTAGCTTGATTTTGGCTTTGGTACTTGTCACTTATAATCTTCATAAAAATGAAGAGCTACCATTCCAATCTCATGTTATGAAAGGCTATTCACTTGCGTTTAGGATAGTTTTTCTGACCACTGTGGTTTTGCACTCATTAGGAAAAGATTCATCATTACCACCAATAGTTGGAACGGGTATCATTGCTCTTTTGTCACTTATAAGATGGCGTGATTTGAGAAGTACTATTGCTGCAGGTTAAACAAAATTAGTGTTTGAACCCCATGTCAACCACCCTGATAATACTGGCTATAATAGCGACCCGCAGCACATAGGCGGAGACAAAAGACCAGTCGACCTGGTCAGGTTTAAAAGCACTTTTTGTAAGGAGCTTTCTATACAGATTGAAACTAAGAGATTAATTATCAATAAGTTTGGCACAAACGATATAGATGCTTGGGCTTTAATTGAGGACGATTCAAAAGTTTGAGAATTTGTGGATAATAAGGTATTAACTTTCAGCGAGGCTAAGTCTTATGTTTTAGAAAATATTGAAAGCTACAAAATTGACGGATTCGGACGATATGCGGTCAGATATAAACCAAATAAAAATTAGTCGGTATGTGCGGCTTTTTAAACGACGTCCTGAGAATAGATTTCGGTTACTGATACTCTAAGGAGAATTGGGGGTGAGGAATTTGAAAAGAGGCAGCGCAAACATTAATAAAAAAATGGCCTAACAGAATTGGGTTTAGGTTCGGTTGTCGCTGGAGTATTACCAGAAAATATAACCTCTGAAAAATATTAGTTAAGCTAGGCTTTATATTTGAAGACGAAACATTTTTTATGGGGAAGCGATGCAAAAAGTATAGAATAAATAACTCCATTTTTGCCGTCTAGACAACACTCGCGTCATCGCGGGCTTTGGCACACAAATGGAGGCTGACCTCGAAAAAATTAACTGGGCAGTAAAAGGTGCTTCTTGGTCGTTTTTTGACATCTTTATTTGGGAATTTCTTACAATATTGCAAAATTGTTAATTCTGCTTGGGGCCTTATGCATAATCAAGATCAAACTGGCTTGGCTATCATTTTGAGCCTCATCGCATTGACGCTCTTTGATGGAATGGGGCTGATAATCAAATATCTCTCGAACAATTATTCAGCGACAGAGCTTACCGCCTGGCGGAACCTTTTTGGGCTATTGCCAACGCTAATAGCACTTTGGTCATCCAAAACGTGGCGCTCCAGTGGCAAGTCATTAAAAATACGCCAATGGAAGCTAGCTCTTTTACGTGGTGTTATTGTGACGTTTGCCCAGCTTAGCTTCTACATTTCGTTAGGACTGATGGCTTTTGCCACGGCATCTACCATTAGTTACTCAACTGCATTATTTACCACAGCGTTTGCAATTCCAATTTTAGGAGAGCGTGTTGGCTGGGTACGCTGGAGTGCAGTTTTAATTGGCTTTCTTGGAGTCTTAATGGTTATTGAACCAAGTGCAGAAGGCTTCTCTTCAAACGCATTCTTTCCTTTAGCTGCGGCGGTATTCTATGCCCTCGTCGGGGTAACAGCGCGCTTATTCGATGATGATATTTCAAGCGCTGTGATAAACTTGTATTCTTCTTTTTCATCGATAGTTGGAGCAGTTTTAATTGCTTACTTCTGGAATGGTTTCAATACAATAACATCTGCAACCGATATGTTAGGGATCATTTTGATGGGAGGGCTCGGCGGCACAGCAGTGCTATTATTGGTCATGAGCTACCGAATGACAGAACACTCTAATCTGGCACCATTTAGCTATTTTGGTATTCCCCTTTCATTTGTGCTAGGTTGGCTTTTCTTCAATGAGGTTCCCTGGAACACTTTATTTCCCGGGGGATTACTTATCGCAGCAGCTGGCTTGTTAATTATCTGGCGTGAACGCTCACAGGGCAAAACCAACAGCTATCGATAATATTACGCAAGAAAAACGAAAGATAGCCGAGCTTTTCTTTGTCTAGTCCAAAAGTGGAGACTCTAGCTAGAGAGGACTCTGGTTGAGGCTGAAAAGCCTCAATTTAGGACTCAAGCAAGCAAACCAGTATTCCTAGAAAACAATCAATGACGATAAACCCATAAGCACTTTATGCGCAGCTAAACGGTTGAGGAAATTCCATAAAATAAGCGTATAATGATCCTTATAAATTAGTCAATTTCAACTCAGAGTAAATACATTACTTTATGCCAAGATTATCATGAATAGAAAGTTTATTAATTTTTTTAGCGATGCATTAAACCATTTAGTGTGACAAAGCCAAGGTTAGAACTGGGCAAATGCCTCCAAGGCTGCGGCTGCGCTGTCGATGATTGGGCAACCGACCTCTTCCTGCATGGCTAGGGCAAGGGCTGATCCAGCGACGTTGGTACACATTATTACGATAGCATCGGGTTGTGCAACGGCAACGTTTCGGATCATTTGAGCAATGGTTTCTTGGGGCATTGATGCAAAATCGTTGCTTTGATCGCCGCCCTCATAGGCTAAGTTTACAATCTCATACCCCAAGCTTTCATAGTTGCGTTTAATTTGATCGGCCACATCAGCGGTATAAGGCATAACCATTCCAAGACGCCTCGCCCCTAGCGCATCAAGCTGTCTGTTAATTTCCAAAACACAGCTTCCTGTCGGAACGCCAGTTTTCTGGTACATCTGATCAATAAACCGTAGATCGTGAATAATCCCCAGCCAACTGGCCGAAGTCCCCCCCCATACAACTGCATCAACCTTGGCATCACACAACAGCTTTGCTGCGCCCAACTGCGACTCCAATTCAAATTGTGCGCGGGAAGTTTCGTCCAGTTTGACATCCAAAACTCCTAGCCGTGCCACATGTATTATAGTATCGCCTTTGGCCTTTTGGATTAGAGCTTCAAGCACTACGTTTGAGGAAGGAATCAGTAGACCAAAGCGTTTCATACGATAGACGTTCGAGCAGAAATTCCGCCATCCACAGTGAAAACAGTGCCAGTGATATAACCGGCTCGGTAGGATGCCAGAAACGCTACCAAGTCCGAGATTTCGCGACAATGCGCAGGACGACCCAGCGGATAGCCTGCGGCTAGTTCTTCATATCGCTCTACGTCGCCTAGATCCTTTTGAGCCCATTTTCTGAGCATATTGTAAATACGGTCAGTGTTCACTGGACCGGGATTGATCCCAACAACGCGCATGTTATCGTCAAGGGCAAAACCACCAAGCGAACGCGTGAACCCCATGAGGCTGATATTGCCCGAGGCACCCGCGATATAGTTACGGTCCAACACTTCACCGCCATTCCCTATAATATTGATTATGACTCCGCCACCGCCGTCTTTCATCTTAGTGTAAAACTGTCGACACATATTGATATAGCCAAAGACCTTTAAGTTAAAACCTTTGCGCCATGCAACCTCGTCCACGTCCCAAAGATCACCGCTCGGGATCGCACCAGCGTTGTTAACCAGAATGTCAATATTGCCGATTGATTGAGCTAATTTTTCCGAAGCGCCCTCACTTTCTAGATCGAGCGGGTGAAGCGTGACGGAAACATTAGCCGTCTTAGAAATACGCACCTTTACCTCTTGAAGCTTATCTTCACTGCGCGCCGTGAGGTGCAGGTGCACCCCTTCGCCAGCAAGTGTTTCAGCAATATGTTCGCCAATGCCCATCGAAGCACCCGTTACCAGCGCGGTCTTCCCATCAAGTTTGAGGTCCATTAGACATCCGCGCCTTTCATAGTTAGAACGATGCGCCCGTCGACGCGGCCTTCAGTCAATTCGGTGAGCGCGGCATTTATGTTACCAAAGGGCACCTCATTGATTGTACCCTTTACCTTACCATTCGCCGCAAGGACCAAAAGTTCGTTCATTTCCTGGCGGTTCGAAGCAGAACTTCCCACCACGGTCAGACCGCGTTCCACAACCTGATATGTGTAGAACACCATTTGTTCCGCTGGAACGCCCGTAAGTACAATGCGCGCCCGCGGGTTGCAAGCCTCCAGCATCATTGACCAGGTGGCAGTGACTGGGGCGAAGTTCACGCAACCATGTGCGCCGCCTAACGCAATTATCTTCTCTCCTGCCTGATCCCCCGCAGTTACCGTTTCATCCGCACCAAGCTCTTTTGCAGTGGCTAGCTTCTTGATCGAGATATCCACTGCAATCACCCGCATGCCCATTAGCTTAGCAATTTGAACTGCGTATTGGCCAAGCCCTCCCATACCAAAGATTGCAATAGTGTCGCCCGCTTGGACGCCAGTTTTTTTGATAGAAGCATAAGACGCAGCTCCGGCACACATTAAAGGAGCAGCTTCGACTGGAGTAATACCATCCGGGATTTTGTTGGCCCATTGATCGCGAAGACAAGTATATTCAGCGAAGCATCCTTGGGTAGAATAGCCAGTTGCATCAAAGTCTGGGCAATAATTTTCGCCACCAGTCAAGCAATTGCGGCAATTACCACAAGCCCCATATACATAGCCGATGCCGACACAGTCTCCAATCTTAAGGCGTGAGGCGTTTGGCCCCAAGGCGACAACCCGGCCAACTCCCTCGTGACCCATAATCAAGGGAAGAGCAGGTGGGGCATGTTCGCCTTTCCAGATATGAACGTCAGTAAAACATAATCCGCTGGCTTCAATTTTAACCAACACTTCATCATCTGCAGGCTTTGGTACGGGGACATCCACAAGCTCGAGGGGCTCATAATAGTCCTGCAAGAGGGCGGCTTTCATGGTTTTTGGGATCAGCATGGTCTTTCCTCTAAAGTCTTTGGAGATACCAAGAAGGAGTGCTGCAAAATTGTCAACACCTTCGGACTGACACTTAATACTCAACTAAAATTCAGATTTTTCGATTGTAACCCTTGGGACCTAACTTCATACTTGGTATTCCAAAAGGAGATGCACCATGAATGCTATCGTCGAAAAATTTCTCAAGAAGGGTACGAATAAGGGTGTGTTCTATGGCGGCACCTTTCAGAAATCGGCGCGTAAAGAAACAATCGAGGTGCGCAACCCAGCAACGTCCGAAATATTCACGCATGTGCCTGACTCAGGTGAAGACGATGTGACCGCGGCAGTCAGCGCCGCACGGGCAGGTTTTGAGGTTTGGTCTAGGATAGACCCCATCGACCGGGCACGTCATTTGCGGAAATTTGCAGATATTATTTCGGAAAATATGGCAAAACTAGCACTCTTGGAAACAGAAGTGACTGGACGCTCTATCAAGGAGATGCGTGCGCAAATGGCTCGAATCCCAGAGTGGATTGAGTATTTTGGAGGCATCGCAATGGGCCTTGAGGGAGAAAGTAATGTGATAAAAGGCGACTATGTCACCATGACCCACTATGAGCCACTTGGACCAGTAGCCTTGCTGACGCCTTGGAACCATCCGATTCTTATCCTAGTAAAGAAAATGGCGGCAGCGCTAGCTGCTGGGAATACGTGTATAATTAAACCTTCTGAGCTTGCTCCAGTCTCTCCTCTGGTGCTCGCTGCGCTCGCTACTGAGGCAGGCTTGCCTGATGGTGTGGTAAATGTGGTGACAGGTGGTCCAAGAACTGGAGAGGCATTATGTGCAGCGGAGGATATTCACTATATCGACCTGACGGGTGGCACTTCTACGGGCCGAAAAGTAGCGGCGAAAGCCGGTGAGCGCCTGATCCGCTCCACGATGGAGCTAGGCGGCAAAACACCAATTATCATTTGCGAAGATGCAGATTTTGAGGGCGCGCTTGCAGGAACACTTTTTGCTGCTTTTGTAGCGTCAGGGCAGACTTGTGTTTCTGGTGCCCGGTTCATCGTGCACGCCTCCATTTATAACCGTTTCACCAATGCTCTTGCGGCGCGCGCAGACGCCATCAAGATCGGCGATCCAATGGCAGACAGCACCCAAATGGGACCAGTGATTTCCAAAGCAAGCCAAGACAGATGTACCCGCATGATAGCACAGGCCAAAGCAGATGGAGCGGTGCAGGTGTCAGGCTTAAGCCCAATAAACCTAGAAACGCCCTTTGATAAGGGGTTTTACGTGCGCCCAACCGTTTTCAAAGAGGTGAAGCCAGATCATGAGCTATTTCTGGAGGAGGTATTTGGCCCAGTAATTTCCGTGACACCTTACAAAAAAGAGTCAGAAGCTCTGGATCTGGCCAATACCGGAACTTTTGGTCTGGGTCTTTCGATCTGGTCGCGCGATATTGCGCGGGCGCATCGGCTTTCGCTGGGGGTGCGTGGCGGGGTTATCTGGCTGAACGACCATCACCGCAATGACCCTCGTTCCGTTTGGGGCGGCGTGCGTGACAGTGGCTTTGGTAAGGAAAACGGCTGGGATGCGCTAAAAGCCTATATGACCAAGAAGTCAGTGATTATACGCACTGAGCTTGGCCATGACGATTGGTTTGGGGGCTCTGCGCGATATGGTTGAGACATGACAGGACGGCAAATGGTCAATAAAAATTTCGAAAAACTGCAGCCCTTATTTCAAGTCTCCCGATAAAGAATACCCTCAATTGTATGACACGAATACCTTGTGGATATCTAAAGATAGGTTTTGATAAACACCATGTATCTTCTGAATCTCCTTCCAGCCCTTGGGTTTCTGATGATCAATGTTTTTGTTCCCGGCCCTAACGTTCTTAATACTATAGCCACTTCCATTGGGTCTGGTTATCGATCAGGCCTTGCTTGCGCTATAGCATGTGGGTTTGGATTATTATTATGGGCTACTGCTGCTTTGTTTGGGGCAGCAGTGTTATTCCAGCAGTATCCATTGGCCAACAAAAGTCTGCTAACTATTGGTGGGTTATTACTCCTTTATTTTTCATTTAAATATATCAAAAGATCGCTTGACCAGCATGAGGAATTATTAAGCATTCAAGATCAATCTTATACTTCTGCGTTCTGGAAAGCTTTATTAGTTATGATGACTAATCCAAAAGTACTGACAACTTGGCTGGCTGTTATTGCTCTTTTTCCAATAACTACTGATGGAATACAAAATATTCTAAGCTTCATAATACTTTCGGCATTAGCTTCATTTTCTGGCCATGCGATCTTTGCTACTTTGTTCTCTTCAAAAGTTGCTTCGACGATTTACCTATCTCTCTATCGGCCACTTAATGGAATTGTGGGCATGGGTTTCTTTTTTTATGGATTTAAACTTTTAATTAGAACACTTGGAGCATGAATCTTATGGGCCTATACTTCCGAATTATAACCACCCGCAAAAACAAGCAGCCGATCCAATAAATGTGCCATGTTATCTGAGAAAACGCATGTACGTTCTTACGTCAAGAGACCCAAACATCATTCGTGTCTCCAAGTTCTACTGCATTCATAAGCCACTTAAAGCTTGATCAATGTCAGCTATAATATCGTCTATGTGCTCAATACCAACTGAAAGCCTAACGTAACCGGGAGTAACACCTGCTTTTGACTGCTCAACTACAGTTAGTTGTGAATGCGTCGTTGATGCTGGATGAATTGCAAGAGTTCGTGCATCACCAATATTTGCAACATGATATATTAACTTCAGGCGATCAATAAACTGACGTCCAGCGTCTACACCACCCTTAAGCTCAATGCCGACTAACGCACCATGCCCAGAGGTCAAATATTTATCAACCAATATTTTACCTGTACCAGTAAAAAGGCCCGGATGAATGACTGATTCAACTTCTTTCTGCTCAATAAGGTAATTTGCTAATTTTGTAGCATTTTCTTGATGCTTACAAAAGCGTAGATGCAATGTCTCCAAGCCTTGTATAAGTTGAAATGCATTAAATGGTGATAATGCAGGTCCAAGGTCACGTAATAGAACTACGCGAGCTCTTATGGCAAATGCAATGGGAGCACCAAGCGCTTGGGGAACTAATGAGGCCCAAACCGCACCATGGTAGCTACCATCCGGCAAATTAAGATTTGGTTGTTGTTCTGGTTTTTCCAACCAATTAAAATTTCCACCATCAACGATTATGCCGCCAATGGATGTACCATGACCACCAATAAACTTTGTTAGTGAATGAATAATTACTGCAGCACCATGATCAAATGGTCGACATGTTATTGGAGCCGCAGTGTTGTCAACAATAAGAGGAATACCGTTTCTTCTACCAATTGCCGAAACTTCAGATACGGGAAATGGAACAAGCTTCGGATTAGGAAGTGTTTCTCCAAAGTAGGCTCTTGTTTTGTCATCACTTAAATCAGCAAAGCTTTCTGGATTCTGAGGGTCAGCAAATCGAACTTCAATGCCCATCTTTGATAAAGTGTTTACGAATAAATTGTATGTGCCACCATAAAGATGCGGTGAAGAAATAATGTTATCACCAGCTGACGCTACATTTTGAATTGCTAAGCTTACTGCTGAAGAACCGGACGCAACCGCGACGGACGCTGCACCACCCTCAAGAGCAGTAACTCTTTCCTCCAAGACTTTACTGGTTGGGTTTGTGATGCGTGTATAAATATTTCCTAGTTCTTGCAGTGCAAACAGCTTTCCTGCGTGCTCAACATTATCAAATTCATAGCTAGTAGTTTGGTGTATTGGCACCGCTACAGAATTTGTTGTCAAAGCACGTCTATGATTTCCCGCGTGTAACATTAGAGTTTCTATATTATTAGATTTAGTGGCCATCTGTTTCATCCTTTAAAATTATTTAGCCGCTTTAACAAAGAAATGACTAGTAGCAATATAAAATGGCTATATTTATGAACAATGTTCTTTTTATTTTCTAAATTGACCACTATAT
>CAJWEI010000066.1 GCA_913031285.1 uncultured Alphaproteobacteria bacterium
TGAGGCTAATTGCTGGTTTGGAAAACCTAACGGATGGCGAAATTATAATAGCAGACAAGCCTGTTACGGATTTACCTCCATCAGAACGCGGAATTGCAATGGTATTCCAGTCTTATGCTCTTTATCCACATATGTCTGTTTTTCAGAACATGGCTTTTTCGTTAAGCCTCCAAAGCTTATCAAAAGCTGAGATTAAAACACGAGTGGAGGCAGCAGCTAAAATTCTTCAAATGGAGCATCTTCTGGATCGAAGACCAGCTGCATTGTCTGGTGGACAGCGCCAACGTGTTGCTATTGGCCGAGCGATCGTAAGAAATCCTGATGTATTTTTATTTGATGAGCCTTTGTCAAATTTAGATGCGGCTTTGCGCCATGACACACGGGTTGAAATTGCCCGTCTGCATTTGCAGCTTGAGGCAACAACCATATATGTAACGCATGATCAGGTTGAGGCGATGACCTTAGCCGATAAAATTGTTGTTCTGAAGGATGGCGAAGTGATGCAGACTGGGAATCCGATGGACCTATTCAATAAGCCAGAAAATGAGTTTGTGGCTGGCTTTTTGGGTTCTCCGACGATGAACTTTTTTAACGGTGTTTTGGGCACCGTTCGAAATGAGGTCAATCTTGCAGAGTTCCATGGTCAAGGTATGAAGTTGAGGGATTTACGCTTGGTGTCGACGGGAAAGATAAGTGGCACAGCTGTGCGCTTAGGTATTCGTCCGCAGCATTTGGTTCTTGATTCTAAAGGGACACTTAAGGGTAAGGTCACATTGCTCGAGCAGCTCGGGACAGAAACGATAATTGAACTGATGTCTCCCGAAAATGTTTTGTTCCGCTACGCCAGCTCTGAACAAATCGACCTGATTGTTGGGCAGGATGCCAGCTTTAGTTTTGATGTAAGTAAGGCGCATATTTTTTGATAAATCGTAGTGATTATCCTGCAGATTTCCTTTTTGGAACCGCCACATCAGCCTACCAAATTGAAGGACATAAATTCGGTGGCGCCGGCAGCACTCATTGGGACAGTTTTGCGGCAACACCAGGCAATGTTATGGGCTTGGGAAATGGACAATTGGCCTGTGATCACTATCACAGGTTTGAAGAGGATTTAGATCTTGTTGCCGCTGCCGGGTTTGACACCTACCGGTTTTCTACTAGCTGGGCGCGGATCATCCCTGATGGGGTTGGGTCGGTAAATCAACAAGGATTGGATTTTTACGATCGTTTAACTGACGCCATGTTGGAGCGAGGGCTAAAGCCTGCTGCAACTCTTTATCATTGGGAAATGCCGTCGGCCTTAGAAGACCGCGGCGGCTGGCGAAACTCGGACATAGCTAAATTGTTTGGTGATTTCACTGAGGTCGTCATGGCGTGTATTGGCGACCGGATGTTTTCGGTGGCACCGATCAATGAGCCGTGGTGCGTCGGCTGGTTATCACATTTTGAAGGTGTGCATGCACCGGGGTTGCGCGATATTAGGGCAACTTCGCGCGCAATGCATCATGTGCTTTGTGCGCATGGCACTGCAATTGCACGTATGCGCGCTTTGGGCATAAAAAACCTTGGTGCGGTATGTAATTTTGAATATGCAAATCCAATAGATAATGAGCCTGAAAATTGCGCTGCCGCGGCTCGATATGATGCTATTTACAACCGTTTCTTTATGGGTGGTATTTTTAACAAAGCCTATCCGGATTTGGTACTTGAAGGTATAGAGCCCTTTCTGCCAAAGAGATGGCAGGATGATTTCGATTTAATTGGTGTACCCATTGATTGGTGTGGCATTAATTACTATACCCGTTCAAATTTAGGTCATAAAGAGGGTGCATGGCCAAACATACAGACGCATGAAGGCCCGCTTGATAAGACTGAAATGGGCTGGGAAATCTACTCGGATGGGCTTTTTGATTTCATCATGCGAACTCATCAAGAATATACGCTTGGTCTGCCAATCTACGTGACTGAAAACGGAATGGCAAATGATGATTTTGTAAAAAATGGCGTAGTAAATGATGATGCGCGGCTCGAGTATATCTCTGCGCATTTGTTGGCAGTCTTAAAAGCGGTTAAGCAAGGTGTACCTCTGGCTGGCTATTACGTTTGGTCCTTGCTTGATAATTATGAATGGTCTTTAGGATATGAAAAGCGCTTTGGCTTGGTCCATGTGGATTTCGAAACCCAAAAACGAACACCAAAAAAGTCATATTTAGAATTGAAAAAGGCGCTCAAGTGCTGATTAAAAATACGAGTGCTTATTTAACCAATTCGAGTTTTCGAATGTGATTAATTGGCCGATCTTGCCTTTGCAATATAATTCTTCAGATAGGTAATCAAATTAAAAAATCGCTCCAATATTCTCTTTATCATGGCTGATGACTATGCATCAAAGGCAATAAGTTGTTATGTTGGTAATATAAACAATACACCCAATCTTGATCATATTGCAAATGAGGGCGTGCGATTGAACCATTGCTATGTCACCAATTCGATTTGTACTTTCAGCCGTGCGGTGATCCTGACAGGCACTTACAATCACGTGAATAAAGTAACTAAACTCTTCACTCCGATTGATAGTCATGGGTCAAATGTGACAAAACATTTGCGGACCTGTCGTTATTAAATAGCAGTTATTGGAAAATGGCATCTTGGTGAAGGTGAAGCCCATGAGCCGGCAGGATTCGTTTCTTGGGCTGGGTTGCCAGCTCAGGTTGAGTATTTCAATCCCTACATGATCGAGATGAGCAAATAGATTGAAACGCTGGGGTATGCCACCGACTTTATCACAAACAAAAGCCTCGAATGGCTAAACCAATGTGATCGCGACATACCATTCATTCTGATATGTCACAATAAAGTACACCATCGCGAATGGGAACCATATCTAAATAATCGAGATCTCTATCAAGACGGTATCGCCTTGCCTGATACGCTTGATGATGATTACAAAAATCGCGCCAAGGCCGCAACTGAGGCGCGAATGCGGATTAAGAAAGATATTATACGCTGATTTGGGTTTGGTTTAACCCGGAGGCAGCGTCGAAGTTGAAGAGCGTACACAGTCGAGGACAACGGATAGTTGCATTCCAAACCCTAAAGATGTCAGAAATCTTCGCCTCAAAGACCGGGATAATGGCGAGATTTTCAACTTTCAGACGCGAGATGAATTGAGTTATTTTAAATACCAGCGTTATCTGAAAAGGTATCTGCTTGCGATCCACTCAATTGATGGAGTGTCGAACGGTTGCTGGACTGGTTGGATGAAACCGACAGTCTGACAATATGATTGTCATCTACACTTCGGATCAAGGACTCTTTCTGGGCGAGCATGGCTGGTTTGATAAACCGTTCATGTATGAGGTGTCGTTTTATATGCACTTTCTTATGTGCTATCCTGAGGGTATTACTGCAGCAACTGTCTGCCACGAGATGTTATATAATGTTGAATTTACGCCAACATTCTTGGATAATGCTCAATTGTCTATCCCCAACTATGTGCAAGGGCTATCAGCTCGTACAGTCCTGGAGGAAAAGCCGCCCAATAATTGGCCACAAAACGCTTATTACCGATATTGGATACATCGTGATCCCGATCATAACGCTTATTCTCACTATGCAATTCGTGATCAGCGCTACAAACTCATTTCCTGGTACAACGACGGTTTTGATCTGTTTGGCACAAACTCGGGTGGGCAGGATAAAGAATGGGAACTGTTTGATTTAAAAAGGGACCCTCTTGAACTTTTCAATGTTGCTGATGATCTTGCCTATTTCGAGATCAAGGCGGAGATAGGGATGAGCCTGTCCACTAAGCGCAGTTGCCCTAAAGATGGTAAAAACATAACCCCAGAAATCACTGGCAGACATAAAGTCTGATTTCTTTTAATAATCTATGTCATCGTCAGAAGAAACTTACTTGAGACGGGCAGCACCAATTTGTAGCTTTGTCGAATGACAAAACACCCCTCAGTTTGCTACAAGAACTCAGCCTAGATGGACCGAACCAACTAATCTTGGCCCGTGGACTGAGAACCTAGAGCCAGTGCGCTGTCGTCTATAGAACACGCACCCATGTGCAGTTTATCGTGTTGCTTAGGTTGACTAAGATCTGGAGCCTTAACGTGCTTGGCTGGGGTATGGTCTCTTCGTTCCGCGGCTCGGAGTTATCGCCAATAATGTGTGATATTCCATGAACTGGTAAATCGTTCGACATATTCTTACCTTTCAGTTTCTGCCGTTTAGGGCTAACGTTGGCTATTGGCGTGTTCTTGTCAGGTCTTGCCCATTGACGCGGACATAATCATCGCTAGAGCCGAAACCCTCACCCTGCTTGAGTAAGCCTGCGCCGGGTATGAAATTAACTTCAAAGCGGATACCATCAGGGTCTTCGAACAAGACATAATAGTAGCCAGCTGCCCAATCACGTTCTTCTGGGCCACGTATGATTGTAGCCCCAAGTTTAGCCGCCAAGACTGCGGTTTTTTCAACGTCTTCGCGAGAGCGCCCGCGCAGGCAAAGATGATGAAGGCCAACTCGATATTGTTGAAAACTCTCTCCCTCAAATTCTGGGTCACATCTGCGCACCCCGATCGCAGTACGGGCACCAACATGATACAAAAAGTCTGGTCCGTCGTTGACACACACCATACCGAATTGCGGTAATAGGGCTGAATAAAAGGTCCGGGCTTTGTCAAACTGACTGACAGTAAGGATCACATGCGCCATTCCGTTGATACCGATTTCTGGAATTTCACTGCTCATGTCGTTGTCATCGCGCTGCCAAGGGATTTGACAGCGTCGGCGCGACCCGGGGTGGGTGGAATATTTAACCCGCGTTCGCAGGCTGGTCGGGCACGCAATTGACCCATCCAGCGTTCAAGATTTGGCAAGCCTTCCGTTGGTACGCGTGCCCAACGGTGACTGCGTATCCATGACCAGTTTGAGATATCGGCAATAGAGAAATCACCAGCAAGCCATTTGCGATCTTCCAAGCGCGTGTCTAGCACAGCATAAAGCCTACGTGTTTCATTATGATACCGTTTCCGTGCAGCGGGTACATCTTCAGGGAAGTAGCGTTCAAAGGCGACGGCCTGGCCTTGCATTGGGCCAATCCCGCTTGCCTGAAACATCAACCATTGCATGACGTCGTACCGCGCGGCTCCATCCTTGGGGAGCAGCTTGCCAGTCTTCTCGGCTAGATAGAATAGAATGGCGTTTGAATCGAAGACAACCAGATCGTCCGCATTGTGGTCAATGATCACAGGAATACGCCCATTAAGGTTCATTGTTAGAAATTCAGGTGTATGTTGTTCTCCAACTGCGAGGTCAATGTAGTTGACGCTGTATGGCAATTCCAACTCTTCAAGAGCCATTGCGACTTTCCAGCCATTTGGCGTAGGAGAAGTGTAGAGATCAATCATTATATTTTGCTTCCCGCTTGTTCTTCAATCGCCGCACCGCGTTTCTCCATTTACTGAACCGCCGTCTCTGTACCTAGAGTGGCGACGAGTGCCAATATTCCCAGCATGTTTTGCGCATGGGGTTTTTCAAAGTTATTGAATTAAGTTTTTTATCAAAGTTAAACTTTTTTGGCCCTTGTCATTAAATAATCCATTCTTAAGAAATTATCCTCAAAGTAGTTGAATATTGCGTCGTCTATTTCGTTTCTAAGATTAGTTAGTTTTTCAGGGTCTGACGCAAAAGCTTGAACCATTTTTTTCAAAGGACCAGCAGTAGTTTCGAAAACTGATCTGACATGTTGAACGCTTAAACCTGGCATTACTAATTTATCACGGTCAAAAGTAATTTCACTCACATGTGAACCCAATCTTTCACTGATTATATCCACATTGCCCCATAGAACAGGAGATTGCACTCCTTCAGGTGGAGGTGGCCCATACTTTCCATTAATTTTAAAGAAACTACCCATAAACAACTCAGGTGGCCATGTCGAAAAAGCAATAGTGCCACCAGGCCTCAAAACTCTCAACATTTCTTGCACAGCAATGTCAGGTCTTGGTGCAAACATATGCCCAAATTGGCTCAAAACAACATCAAAGCTTTCATCGTCAAAAGGTAAATCTTCAACATCAGCCTCATAAAACTCGATTTCAGAATTGACAGTTTCGTTATTTTCTTTTGCTCTTTTTACCAATTCTGGTGTCAAATCTGAGCCAGTTACTTTTGCGCCTGTCCTTGCTGCGGTGAGTGCCACTACACCTGTACCGCCCGCGACATCTAATACTTTCTGTTGTGCTGAAACATTTGCAAATTTCACGAGCCTTGGAGCAGCCACACCTGTGAAGTTTTCCATTGATGCAAAATCAGACCAGACGGCCTTTGCTTTTGCTTTAAATTCGGTAAAATCTGACATAATTTTCTTCCACAATCCAAAAGTGTTTAAATCAGGGATAGCAAATCAAAATAAAACTCTGCAGGCAATAGACTTGAACTAAAAGCTACACTTACGACCTAACGTTATATATTTTTCTAAAACCAAGTGAGCAAAATAGTTTGTAATCAGTCGATCCGCGATTCAATGCAGTTTGTTGGCATCATAATTACAATGGCTTAGCAAAAATGGCGCTAACCATGTGTTTTCCAATGAGATTAATTGGTGTTTATTGCTGTTATTTACGGTTCAAAAGGGCTTTTAAAAGTCGTTTGTGCCATGCGAATTTCTTGCGCTAAAATTAGATGCTATTAGTTATGCTAACTAAATGCAATCCAACACAGCCAAGCCTATTGTTGTTTTGCCGCGCGCGCATGCGCGACCTTGTCTCTTTGTGTGCACGAATGCTGGTTCCAGGTTTGGATTTAAATAGTTTTACTTAGCAATGTATGTATTTTAGGCATAAGGCCAAGTAGGTGCTTAGAATAGGCGTTTTTTGGCGTGTTAAATAAATCGTTAGTTTCCGCTATTTCACATATTGAGCCATAGCGCATTACAGCAACACGGTCACACATTTGACGAATTACTGGCAGGTCGTGGGATATGAAGAGCATTGTAAGTTTCAACTCTTCTTGCAGATCTTTCAGCAGGTTTAGAATATGCGCTTGCACTGACACATCAAGAGAAGATGTTGGTTCATCACAAATCAGAATTTTTGGCCGTGCGGCAAGGGCTCGCGCAATTGAAATACGTTGCCTTTGACCACCAGAAAACTCATGTGGGTACTTATATAAGGCCTTCTTACCCAAACCGACATGATCTAAGAGATCATTTGCAATCTGGTTCAATTCGTCTTTTGATTTAGCAGTTTTGTAGTATCGAATAGGTTCTGTAATAATGTCTTCGACTGACATCTTTGCATTTAGAGAAGAAAAAGGGTCTTGGAATATCATTTGTAGCTCACGCTGGACAGCTAAAACCTGTTTATCTTGTGGTTTGTTCGCGATTTCCTTATCAAAAATCTTAACGCTACCTCTGTCTATACTAAGTAAGCCAGCAACTAATCTTGCTACTGTACTTTTACCAGAACCGGATTCTCCTACTAAACCGAATGTTTCACCAGTCTTGATTGAAAAGGAAACATCCTTAACAGCCTGATTGTATATGCGATTTTGCTTAAATAAAGCTTTTTTAAGAACAAATCTTTTATTGAGATCTGTAATGACAATTGCTATTTCTGACTTTTTGTCAGTAAGCCTCTCTCCCAACCAATGTTCCGCGACAGCAATACGCTTGTGAAACTGGGCGGCGCCCTCAATGTAATCGATTGCCGCAAACCGTTTAATCTTCACATCGCCGCGTGGCACTGCTGCTAAAAGACTTTTTGTGTAATGATGATCAGGCGAACTTAAAATTTTCTTTACACCACCAGTTTCTACAATAGAGCCTCCATACATAACGGCAACTCTGTCTGCGATATTGGAAACCACACCAATGTCATGCGTTACTATGATTACACCAAGCTGTCGTTCGACGCAGAGAGCTTTTATTAAATCGAGAATTTGAGCTTGAGTCGAGACATCAAGGGCAGTGGTCGGTTCATCTGCAATTATGAGGTCAGGATCTCCTGCAAGTGCCAAAGCTATAACAACGCGCTGACGCATTCCCCCGGAAAACTGATGCGGATAGGCTTTCATTCGCGCCTCAGGTTGCTCAATGCCGACAGATTTTAGGAGGTCAATTGCATTTTGATACGCTAGTTTTCCGAAAAGTTCTTTCGTTGAGTTTATTGTTTCAAGGAGCTGCGCGCCAATGGTTCGCACAGGATTAAGTGAGGTCTGAGGATCCTGAAAAATCATTCCAATCTTTTGACCTCGAATATTCAGCATTTCATTTTCATTTAGTGTTCTTAAATTTTTGTCTTGAAACAAAATTTCGCCGTTTGTGATTTTTCCTGGTGGTTCTATAAGATTAATAATAGCGTTTCCTATTGTAGATTTTCCAGCACCACTTTCTCCAACAATCCCTAAAACTTCCCCAGGCTTCACTGTAATGGATGCGTTGCGAACGGCACAAATGCTGCCTAGCCGGGTGAAAAAGCTGACATCAAGGCCCTTAATTTCTAAAAGTTCGGCCATTTTAATTTAAATTAACGTGCATTGGGCTTCCAATTTTAATATAGACTTATAGAGACAATGAAGGAAAGCCTTCACAATTCTTTTTATCGGAAAATAGCACGTCGATATTTGTGCTCAAACTATGCTCCAAATTTAGGGGTAAAGTGTATTCTTAGAACCGGAGTAGTGGAAAGAAATAAAACTAGGAAAACACTGAAAACGTAGAAGCTGAATGAATAAATTTTGCGATGAAGTCATTTCGAAAGTCTCGGATTCAGAAGGACCCTCAAACGATCTCCAAAGATATTGATTGCAGCTACCGTTGCAAATAACATTATACCGGGAAAGAGCGTTATCCAGTAAGCGCCGGATAGAATATAATCGAAGCCATTTGAAATTAATGAGCCAAGTGAAGGTTCTGTTATCGGCACTCCGACTCCTAAAAAACTCAGTGTAGCTTCAATGGAAATAGAATGTGCTGTTTGCAGAGTCGCCAAAACTATTAGTGGCGAGATGCTATTGGGCAAAAGATGTTTCCAGATGATACGAAAGCTACTAAGCCGTAGACAAGTGGCGGCCTCTATATATTCTTTACGCCGTTCAACTATTGCGGTAGCACGTACTGTACGAGCGTAGATCGCCCATTGCACTATAATGAGCGCGATTATGACTTTATCTATGCCTTTCCCTAAAAGAGCCAGCAGAACAAGAGCGACTAGAATAGCGGGAAAAGAAAGTTGGATATCAACAATTCTCATCAAAAATGAGTCTATTCTTCCACCAAAAAAAGCTGCAGTTAGTCCTACCAATAGTCCAATAAACAAAGCAATAACGGCGCTGCATACTGCCACGATAAGACTAGTGCGAAGGCCAAATAAAATGGCGCTTAACACATCCCGCCCTGCTCCATCCGTACCAAGCCAAGCAACTGTGCCGTCGAACATCTTTTCGCCAGGTGCAAGTCTACCATCCATTATGCTTACTACGGAAAGATCGTATGGATTAGTTGGGGCAATTAGAGGTGCAAAAGTTGCGCATATCGTAACCAGAAAAAGCAAAACTCCTGACACTACAGTTGAAGGTTGGGAGAATTTTTCTCGCATTGCACTTCTGGTTTTTCTATTAGTTCTCATTCTGATGGGAATAGTTTGCATTTTTTAATTACCTATCTCCCTGTAAACGCACGCGTGGATCGATTGCAGCATAAATGATATCAACAATGAGATTCAAAACTAAAAACAGAGTTACCACAAAAAGTAAGTAGGCAACGACAATAGGCCGGTCGAGGTTCACGATCGCGTCAATGACAAGTTTGCCTACGCCCGGCCAGGCAAAGACAGACTCTGTCACTGTTGCAAAAGCAATAAGTGTCCCAAACTCAATTGCTAAGACGGTGACTATTGGGATGAAGATATTAGGTAGGAGATGGGAGCGAATTATGCGTGGAGACGAAAGTCCTCTTGCGCGGGCGAATTTGATAAAATCTAGCGCCATCACTTCCTCGACTCCCGCACGTGTCAAACGGATAACCATAGAAATTTTGAAAAGTGCGAGATTGATGGCTGGCAAAACAAGATGCCTCAAACCATCGACGGTAAATATACTGCTCTCGATACCTAGAAAATTTTCTGTCTCACCTCGACCAGATACTGGAAGCCACCCTAGTAACACTGAAAAGATAATTATCATCATGAGACCCAGCCAGAAAGTTGGAATGGATATGCCTAGTACAGATCCACCCATAACGATGCGTGCTCCCCATCCATCTGGGTTTAGGCCTGCGTAAATTCCCAAAGGAAGACCTACGCTTACAGCAAGGATCAATGCGCAGGTTGCAAGTTCAAGAGTTGCGGGGAACCGTTCAGCTATTAGCGCCAGCGCGGGTCTTCCAAAGATAAAGGAATTTCCTAAGTCTCCCGAAACAGCACCTGTGAGAAACTTCCAATACTGCACTTGAACTGACTGGTCGAGGCCAAAATCTCTACGTACCCGGTCAATTTCTTCTGGTAGGCTTTCCGGATTAACAAGCATATCAACGGGATCACCAACCAAATTGATCATAGAGAATACGATCAAAGACATCACAAAAAGGACTACGACACTTTGTATACAACGCTTAATGACAAACGCTAACATCGGTAGATCCCTTTGGGCTTTGGCCTGCAACAGTCATGCAACAGGCCATCGTTATTTTATTTTTGTGCGCTGATATAGTGTAAAAATGTGCTGTCTAAAGCTCCATGTTTATAAACTATACCTTCACGGGCTGCCCAGGTAGCGATTTCGTGATGAATCGGAACCAGTGCATACTCCTGCATGGCAATATTAGTTGCTTCTATGAAGGCGTTTTCACCGATGGCAATGTCCATCGAAGATCGTCCATCTTCAATTAGCTTATCAACTTTTGAATTGCTGTATCCATTCCTATTTCCGGGCCCATAACCGCGTTCTTTTTGTTTGGTGTGAATAAATATTCGCAGTGGATGAGATGGCTCACCCGAACCATTTGCGTACCCTGACATTGCAGCCGTAAATTCTGGTTTTTTATCTGGTCCGCCACGTGCAAAGCGCTTAAAAAACACAGATGCGGGCATGGTTTCTACGCTTGTGTCTATACCTACGCGTGATAGCATTTGAGCGATGGCCTCCAGAATACGCGTATCGTTTGAATATCTGCCAGCTGGTCCGTGCATTGTGAGTTTAAAGCCATCAGCATAGCCTGCAGCTGATATCAATTCTTTTGCTTGCTCTGGATCATATGAGTCGGGCTGCAGATCATTGGAATATCCAATGTAGCCCACTGGCGAAAATTGACCTGCTGGCGCCGAAAGCCCATCCATCACTCGATCCGCGATAGCCTTTCTATTTATAGCAAGCGATACCGCTTTGCGCATGCGGATATCTTGGAAAGGTGAGCTAATCGGCTCGTCATTACTATCTGTAACGTATGGCTTAATAGGAGTATCAGTCATGTGAAGCGTCAGATAAAGGAGGCGATTAGAAACCGACTTAAAGACTGAAATCCCTGCCCGACTTTCAAGGGTTGGGAGATCAGAGGGGGAAACGCGCTCAATAAAATCCACATCTCCGGCTAAAAGTGCTGCTGTCCGGGTAGTTCCATCGCTTATAGGACGAACAATTATATTGTCCCATTCAACTGCACTGCCCCAGTAGTCATCATTACGCCTAATCTCCAATAAGTCTCCCGGTAACCATTTTGCAAAAGTGAAGGGTCCTGTTCCAAAAGACGAAGCTCCAGTGTTGAAGTCTTCAGTTGTGGCATCGACAAAAGCTGAATCGATAATAGAAATCCGTGACATGTCGTTTGGGGTGAAAGGGTAAGGTTTCTCGGTTGCAACCTGCAAGGTTAATTCATCAATGACCTTGAAGGTTTTTCCTTTTATGAAGGTTGCAAAACTGGAGGGGCTGTTTGGCACATTCGCAGCGCGTTGCATTGTCGCCACCACGTCTTCAGCGCTAAATGTTGATCCGTTATGAAACTTTACACCCGGACGTAGCTTGAATTCCCAGGTATTATCATCAATTGGTTTCCATGATATTGCAAGACCAGGAAGTAAATTCTGGTTTACGTCCTGCAGTACTAGGGCATTATAGACCTGCGTAGCAAATGAGTTGTTAATTGTAAGGTTTTGATAATGTGGATCCATAGATGTGGGTTCAGATGCAAGGGCAACCGTCAGACTTTCGGCAGATGTAAAACTTACTGAAAAACTAAGACTGGAAGCCATTGTGGCCACAAAGACAGCTGGCTTTAATATTGATATTTTCATTATTTTCCTCCTTATGAACGGGTTATTTAATTTGGGTTGTCAATTTTAGTTTTATCCTTGAGCCTTCAAAGCGAAGTCTTTAACCAGTTTGTTGAAAAGGTGAGGGTATTCTGCATACGAGGCATGACCTGCATTGGGGAATTTGTATTGCTGCGCTTCGGGCAGAGCGGCAGTGAGATCCGCATGCATGGCATTTGAGATCACTCTATCTTTTCCTCCGGACAAGATAAGGACTGGGACGTTTAAGAGTGAGCAAACGTCCCTATTATCAGCCTCTTGGCTCATTCGACCTCCGTCACGTATACCTTCTGTGCGTGAACCTGCAGCAATTTCTGCTAAAAACTGAATAACGGTTTCAGATGTAGCAGGAGGTGTGCTACGCTTGGCGCGCTCCTTGCCGTAGTTAATATCAATTCCGTTAGAATTCATATGTTCAATGCGATCGGCATAACGCGGCATAAGCTCTGCACCCTTTGTATGCCCAAACCCAAGATGGGTTGAAGAAAGCACTAAACCTACAATGGAAGTGTCCGGATCCGCGGCTAAAGGTAAAGCGATCACACCGCCCATTGAATGACCGATTACGATGGGTTTTTGAAGCTCTAAAGTATTCATGAGAGCGATAGCAGCACTTTTAAAGTCTTCGATGTTATCGCCAAATATATCTGACCCGCCAAAACTGGGGGCATCCCATGCTACAATATGGAAAGAGGTAGCCAGGGACTCAAACAAATAAGCCCAACTTTGGCTGCTTCCATTCATGCCATGAAGCAAAAATAATGTTGGACCAATGCCCGTTTCACGATATGCGAGACGACCGTTTTTGTACGGAAGATACTTTAGATCTGGCAAACTTAACATTCGGATAAACTTCTTAAATTTTAAAGTTGTTTTAGAGAACAAAATAGCAAGAGTTTACATTCTCAAAAACCTGTATTTTTTAAATTACAGCATAGAGAAACAGATCAAAAAAGATTAAATATTTTTACATAAATTTTATTTAAGAATTTACTTCAAACTCACGCATCAAAGTAAGTGTTTGGGCAAGCTTAATTGCATGAGAAAACTTAGGATTAGCAAGAAGAGCATTACAATAGTTTCGCCAAGCTTCTAACATTGGTTCCGTTGGACGATAGTCATTTCTGCGCCCGTCTGCTACTCCTGTTACCTCTTGAAGATAACCAAGCTCTATAGCCTCGTATACTATTGATTTTACTGTTGGTCGGCTGAAATTGGACACTTTCACAAGCTCTGATATTGTAAAGCTACCTTTGGAAAAATAAAAATCCATCATATAACGGCGCAGCTCGAATGCAGTAAAGCTAGTGTTAAAAAATCGGCGTACTTGGCCTGGTCCATGTTCACGCCTGTAAATATGCCTTGAGCTTTCGAAAGAGGCCTGTGCAAAACAAAAAAGATCGAACATATCATCAGATTTTGACACTAGAAACCTCACTTATTATGTAAAATTATTATACATTATTTATTTCGAAGTTTAGAACTTCGCAAGTTTTTATTGATTGCCAAAGCACATGATTTCGGCATCGTAATTGCAATAAGAAACGCACAGTGGTCCAAACTTATTTTTGGCCCAACCCCTTTTCTACCTATCATAAGTTTCATATTTCTGATGAAATACATGATAGATATGACAAGCATGATAGCCATATTAACATAAGCGTTTTCTCTTTTTTAACCGCGAGTCCAACTTCAAAGAGCATATCTATTGCATTTGAGACGTGCCCCTGATCTTTGCCGGTTGCTTTCACAATCGAAAGCTGAGTTCAGCGTGGGCTTTCTCTCATCAATTCCAGCACGAACTTTTGTGTCGAACCAGCTGTGCCTCTCGTACGTCATTACCAATCTCAAAACCACGGCCAGTCCAGTTCAGGTGTTTGTCACACTGCTCAACATCCTTACCTGTGACGTGAAGCTTGCAGTCTTTGCTTCCCAGGGGGCTGCGCGATAACAAGAATTGTTTCAACAATGTCAGTAATGCCAATACTCCCAATTACCTTTTCTAAAGGTGCTGAAGAGATGTCACAGCTTTTCTCGTAATAAAGCACAATAATAATTGCTAGGCCCAATCGATGGACTAGCTTACGCAGCGCGTCATATTCCTCAACGGCCTAGTCATAGTTCTTGTTGGTAGTGCTGGGGTTCAATATGCTTTGCATTGTATCCACGATAATGCATTGCGCGCCAGTACTCTTGGCAACTTGCTTTATTTGCAGGATCGCATCACTTCCTCTGGGTAGTCGTTGCTCTGACGACATAACAGCGTGGTATGTCAAATGCCTTGGGTCATCCTTGAAGACCATGGCTATGCGATCCTTGAGCCGACGCTCGTTATCTTCTGCTGCCAGGTAGTGGGCTGACTTTCCCTGTGCATCCATATGAGCTGCAAGGTTCAAAACAAAGAAGGACTTGCCAGTTTTGGGCAGTGCCGCAATCAGCGTAAGGCCAACGGATGGAACGAGGCCCTGATAGAGAAAGGTGAGGGGGTCAAACTGCATACCTAGTAAATCACTGGCTGGCTTTATGCCAAACTTATCCAGATAGGCCTGTTCGGGTGACTTTTGGTTTTCCCGGCTTTGCTGCTCTAGCTTATAGAAAAGATCGATGTCATCGTTATGCTTATCCATCCAATCTGAGAAATCACCCTTGTCAGGCAGATCAGCCAGATGCGAGGTCATGATGGCGGAGGGGATGCCGTCTAGCACTAATACCTCAAAAGCCTTGCTAGCGTGATCAAGGCCCGCGGCATCATTGTCTGGCACAATGCAAACGCTCTTGCCAATCAGGTACTGGTTCAACTCGCGCGTCCACTTTCCAGCACCACCCACATTGCAAGTGGCATGCAGACCTTTGTCTATCGCGCGATCAACGTCCTTTTCGCCTTCAAAGATAAATAAGGGACAATCAAAGTTATCCTCTAGTATCTCTGGAAGCCGATAGGGAATGTTAGCCACTCCCTTAACGCCAGAAATCCAATCACCCTGATGCCATCTGGATTGGCGCCATGTGCCGTCTTTATACTTTACAGCCTTACGGACAGGCTCACCCATGGCATCTCGATAGACATGCGCTCGCAATATGTTTTTGGATTTCGGCGCTGGTGTATCGTCTGCAATCAGACCTTGCTGCTTTAGCCATTCGGCTGCCTTTTGTTTACTGTTCGCTTGGCCTTTGTAGATAACGAGGTCTAACATGCCGCCACCGTTGTGCTGCTCATGATCGAACCAAACGTCAGTCTTTAAGTTGACAGATAACGAGCCTTTTTTACCGTAGCGTAGTTCATATTGAGATTTGGAAGAGGGCTGCATGCCCAAGGCTTCTGCAACTTGTTTAATATCGCAATTGATGCTCATTTTGAGCCTCCTATACTTGCGACACGGACGTATTTTGGGTAGTATATGCCTGTGAAAGATAACTGAACCCGAGGACGCCGCGCCTTGGGTTTATTTTTTACTTTGATGGATGTACGCAGGCAGTGCTTCTAGCACCGCCCTTGCTTTGGGGTCTGAGAGCAATCCTAGCTCTGAACAAACGCGAATGAGTGCATCTCTAGTGGTGCAGTAGCTCTTTCCGATCCACCTGCCTTTGTTCAAGTGTTTTGAAGACCGCTTCTGCAAGATCCACTGGATATTGTCTTTGCAGATGCAGACGCGCCAGCGTGGTGCTAAAAGAACAGTAACCCCGTGGTAGTGATCAGCAATCTCTCTGTGTGCAGGCACCTTGTCACAGCCTACCCCCGGCATAACGTTTACGGGGGTGGGGGGGTAAAAAAGGAAGTCATACACTTTGAGCCTCCTGTAGCTTTTGCAAATGATCGTTCAATTGATCATCACGCCAATATAGGCGACGTCCAAGTTTCAAAGGTTGGGGCAGTCGTCCTTGCTCTAAATCTACATAAATAGCAGATCTTGATCTGCCACCCAGTTTGGCTTGCAACTGTTCGAAAGATACATAGGTCATCAAAACACTCCATTAATTGCAGATGTGCTTTGAGGTAATCAGATTTTATATTAAATGCATTTTCGATTAATTATCAGAGACTTTTTCGAAAGTCCCCAAAATCAAACCCCAATCTTTTCAGCCCTGTGGAAACAGATTGCTGAAGTCTTGGCATAGAGACCGTAAACAATTTTTTCGTATCTTCAGAACCCTGCAACCCTAGTTCAAACAAAAATGCTTCAATCTGCTGCAGATATTCAATTGTGGTCTTTTGAGTAATGTCTAGATAACCCATCTTTACAAGTGACTTACATGCTGAGAGTACTTTTTTTGCTCTTAATTCATCTATTGAGATTTCAACTTTAGGTCTTCCTAACTTCACCATTTGTTTGCATTCTTCATCTTGCCTAGAAATCAAGCCTCTTATCAGCAGTTCTTTTTCCGCCCGTGGGCCAGTTGTTGACAGGTTCATTTTGCTCAGAAAGTGGTTTAAGCGTTCTTCGCTATAGTTGCTAAGAGCTCCTTGCATGTGGCATCCTTTCAACATTGCTATCTCCAACTACATGTTGGGCCCACCGCTCCATCAGTGGCAATCGCTGTTCGAAAAAGTCTGTTCGTTTGTATGCCCTAACCACTTTGTTTCCAGACGCGTGTGCAAGGACTGACTCTGCGACCGCTTCGGGGGCATTAGTACATTCTGCCAACCACGTTCTCAGGCTGGATCTAAAGCCATGTGGGCGTTCAGACATGTCGCGCCTCTCCATAAGGCGGGACATGGCCGCGTCACTGATTCCGCCTTTGCGCGTGCCAGGG
>CAJWEI010000067.1 GCA_913031285.1 uncultured Alphaproteobacteria bacterium
GTTTAGAGACGGCTTGGGCGGCTCTCGTTGGCTCTCCCACATCATATTTTATAGCTTTCCGGTTTGACATATATGCTCCTCTGTCTGCTATTTAATTTTTTCGTATCCAAAATGAGGCACACATCAGTGGTATTGAAAGCACGGTCTATGTAAGCCCCCTCTCCCACGACACCGCCAAGGCGCAAGTATGCTTTGATCAAGGATGGCACTGCGATCATTGCCTTTGGGCGATTTAAGTCATTAAGGTGGACCAAGTCCATGCGTTGACTGTTGGGATCTTTGGCCCGTACTCTCAAATTTATTGGTGCAAGATGATTGTGATGTAAAAGACTAAGCGGCTCAGACAGCTTGGCGATATCAGTTCCATGGAAACTGGCAACACCAAAGAGGATTTCGATATCGCGCTGCAGCACATACTCAGAAAGTGCCTTCCATAAATAATACATAGCACTACCGCCCCGATAATTT
Source organism: uncultured Alphaproteobacteria bacterium (assembly GCA_913031285.1). GTDB lineage: Bacteria > Pseudomonadota > Alphaproteobacteria > Rhodobacterales > Rhodobacteraceae > LFER01. The sequence goes on from CAJWEI010000067.1 coordinate 469, forward strand.
TGATGGAGACATGACCGCCCAAGTTCAAGCATCCTGCGGCCTGAGGCTTTCAGAACATCCAGATCATATTCACCTTCGGAATAAAATCTTCCTAACTCTAAAGCCTTGTCATGGGGTAAAAGCCGGTAAACCCCAACAACGTCCGAATTACTGCATTCGTGTTTGGCGAGATCATATAGTATCAGATGATCGAAATATGGGTCAAATTCATCCTTCTCAAGTAAATTTTTATGGTCTATCAAAGGTCCCGAACTTCCAAGCTCTTTTACAAAAACCTCATAGCGTAGCCTATGCGCAGAATGAAATTCTTCTTCAGTTTCAGCGATTTTTACGAAGAACTTAGGTTCACTCTGTAACATTCAATAGCACTCTAATTACATTTTGTCACATTATTAGGCAGATTCACCCAAAAGATACCCAAGATAGATTTGAAAGCGAACACACCCTTGGGTTGTTTGATGGGCAGGCTGATTTTAATCATTTTCAAACACCTGCTTCAGCGCAACTAGGTAACCATCAACGACAACCTTACCCATCTCGGGAAAGTTGACGGTGATTTTACCGTTTATGCGGGACTGTACCTGTCCAGTCCCCCAATCGGGTTGCGATGGATTGCAGACATACATTCCAGGTTCCAAAAATATGTTAAGATCTTCCAACCTTTAATCATCCTTTTAGAGGGCCACTTAATGACCAAGCCAATACCAAAACTTGCATTCCTGATTGGATCAAGGTGTATTGTTACTTGATAAGCTCTATTGGTGCAATTCACAACGGCATTGAACCTATATTCATGAGTGCAAAAGATAATCTAGGGCCTGAATTTGACCTACTTGCTGAAAGCTCTCACAATGAAGCGAATATAATTAAGTTTTTTGGAGTTGCTTTTGGCAATTCTTTGAATACTTTTGAATACTCATGAAATCTCGTCTAAGAATGCTTTTTCAAACGTCCAACCTGTCGAAACAGAATGGTATGGGCAAAAATTGGGCCGTCAAATTGAAACTGACCTGTTCCCAGTAAAGGCACGAACTTTATTGTTATCCATTTTTTATCTCACAACAGCCACACCAAAAGCTGGACATTTACAATGCTAAAAATAAAGCATCCCATGAGAGTAATGATTGATATTATTGCCGAATAGTCCCGTTTCCAGATACCAGATATTTAAAGCTGGTAAGTTGAGCCGCGCCGACCGGTCCTCGGGCATGCAGCTTGCCGGTTGCAATGCCAATTTCAGCCCCCATCCCAAATTCGCCGCCGTCAGAAAATTGAGTAGACGCATTATGCATCAGTATTGCGCTATCTACCCTCTGAAAGAACAAATCTTTAGCTGCCAGATCCTCAGTCATAATGCAGTCGGTATGATGTGAACCATACGTTTGAATATACTCAATCGCATCTTCAATACCGGCAACTTGGCGTGCCGCGATAATACTTCCTAGAAATTCTGCGCCCCAATCATCTTCATTAGCGCCTATCGTTTTTCCAATGTGGCTGAGGCCTTCTCCTACGCGGACTTCAACCCCTGCCTGCAATAATGCGCAAATAACGCTCTCTCCAAGATCTTCAACGATATCTTTGTGCAACAGCAGGCATTCAACTGCCCCACAAATTCCAGTCCTGCGGGTTTTTGAGTTTAACACGACCTCAACTGTCTTCACGGGGTCTGCGGATTTATCAACATAAATATGCACAATCCCCTCAAGATGGGCAAACACCGGCACCCGCGCTTCGTTTTGCACCAAGCCAACCAGACCTTTGCCACCTCTGGGCACGATCACATCAACAAACTCATTCATCCGCAAAAGATGTTTGACAGCCGCGCGATCGCGGGTTGGAATCAATTGAATAGAGGCTTGTGGCAACCCGACCTCTGCCAGTCCGGGTAACAAACATGCGTGAATAGCAACCGAACTGTGATAGCTTTCTGATCCACAACGTAAAATAACAGCGTTCCCCGATTTTAGTGCTAGCGCGCCAGCATCCGCGGTTACATTGGGCCGGCTCTCATAAATGACGCCAATAACCCCCAATGGAGTAGCCACTTTTTTAATAGTCAAGCCGTTGGGTCTCTCCCATTCATCCAACAGCTTGCCAACTGGGTCATCTTGCTCAGCCACAGACAAAAGACCATCACGCATAGTGGCAATCCTTTCTTCATTCACCATAAGGCGATCCATCATCGCTTCAGAGATGCATTTGTCCCGGCCATATTTAAGATCTTTGCCATTTTCCGATATAATATAATCGCGGCGTGCCCAAACATGGTCAGCGGCCACGCGCAGGACTTGGCGTTTCTCATCAGCAGACGCATACGCCAAACGCGACGCTGCGTCTTTAGCCTGCTGCCCAATTTTTTGCATCATCAAATCAATATGTTCCATATCCCATCTCCAGAGCGCCCCACATTACGTCGCCATGTCATTTCTATGTATCAATGCTGCCCGCGCCGGATACCCCAACACATGTTCAACTTGTGAACTGCGCAAGCCTTTAATTGATTGAGCCTCCTCAGAGGTGTATGCAATCAAACCATGGCCAATTTCATATCCAGAGAACGCGCGAATAACAACGGCATCTCCACGTACAAACTTACCAGATATATTTGTCACTCCAGCCGGCAAAAGGCTCTTGCCCGCCTCAAGCGCAGCAACAGCACCTTCATCAACGTAAATCTCTCCCATTGGCTTTATCGAAGAAATCCAACGTTTTCGCGCTGTATGCAGATCAAGTTGTGGCTCAAACCACGTGACAGGGGCTCCGTTTTCAATCGAGCGTAACGGATGCAAAACAGAGCCTTTTGCAATTGCCATAGCGCAGCCTGCGACAGTCGCAGTTTTTGCGGCTAATAGTTTCGTTTTCATTCCACCTTTGGACAGACCAGATTCCGCGTCCCCTGCCATCGCCTCTAACTCGGGCGTTATCTCAGATATCGTCTGGTAGCGTTTTGCATCAGGGTCGCACTTTGGATTGGCCGAATAAAATCCATCGACATCCGAAAGAAGTATTAATTTGTCCGCCCCAACCGTCACCGCAACCTGAGCCGCAAGTCGGTCATTATCGCCATATCTGATTTCATCTGTTGCAACCGTATCGTTTTCATTCACGATCGGCACAACACCAAGTGCTAAAAGCGTTTCCATAGTTGCCCTAGAATTTAAATACCTGCGACGATTGGAACTATCTTCCAAAGTGACCAAAATCTGAGCTGTCTTAATACCAAAAGGCGCAAGAACTTCCTCATAGGCCCTGGCAAGACGAATCTGCCCGACTGCGGCGGCCGCCTGAGATTGCTCCAGCGCCAAATCATTCAAATCAAGATTAAGAACCCTCCGTCCAAGTGCGATAGATCCTGAGGACACAAGTACAACATCGCATCCACGGTTTTTTATTGTGGCAACATCCTTAGCAAGCGACGAAAGCCACGCCCCGCGTAGCTTTCCATCCTCACCCGATACAAGCAGCGCAGAGCCAATTTTAACAACAATGCGCTTGGCACCGCTTAGGGTTTCCATTCTCCTAAATCCTCATCGCTCTGATCAGCTTTACTAATGGTGTCGTCAATGACACGTCTTAAGGCCCGAAGCGCCTCGGGAACCCCTTCCCCACTCACAGAAGAAAGAAGCAGCACGTTTTGTCCACAAACCGCTTCAAGTTCTTCTTTAAAAAAGACGCGTTCTTCCTCATCCAGAGAATCGATTTTGTTCAGCCCAACAATTATCGGTTTGTCATTCAGGTTGCCACCATAGGCGTTCACTTCATGCATTATGATGCGGTAATTTTGTATAAAGTCACCCACGGTTGCATCCACCAAGTGCAATAGGACGGAACATTTTTCGACATGTCCAAGAAATAGGTCACCAAGACCGCGCCCCTCATGCGCCCCATCAATAAGACCCGGAATATCTGCCATGACAAATTCGGTATTGTCTATCCCAACAACTCCAAGATTTGGATGCAAGGTGGTAAAGGGATAATCCGCTATTTTGGGCCGCGCATTAGAGGTTGCCGCCAGAAAGGTCGACTTACCAGCGTTTGGCATCCCAAGAAGGCCTGCATCCGCGATAAGTTTCAGCCGCAGCCAAATCGTACGCTCAACCCCCGCCTGCCCAGGATTGGCTCGGCGCGGGGCTTGATTGGTTGACGATTTAAAATATAGGTTCCCAAAGCCGCCATTGCCGCCTTTGGCAAGAACAAGTCGCTGGCCAACTTCTTCAAGCTCCCCCAGAACAGTTTCTTGATCTTCATCGAGAATTTCAGTTCCAGCAGGCACGCGTAAAATTATATCTTTTCCACTCGCACCGGTGCGTTGCTGACCCATGCCACTGCCACCATTGTTGGCAAAAAAATGTTGCTGGTAGCGGAAATCAATGAGCGTATTCAATCCGTCGACAACTTCGACGGTTACAGATCCACCGTTTCCCCCGTCACCACCATCCGGGCCTCCGTACTCAATATATTTTTCCCGGCGAAAACTAACTGCACCAGAACCTCCAGAACCAGATCGTATATAAACTTTGGCCAGATCAAGAAATTTCATATGCGCCTCTAAAGTTCATGCTTTTTAAGGCAATAGATAAACTTGCCCAAAGCCTCAAGTCTTAGTCTGAAATTAAAACGCGAGAAAACTGCTTCAATCCAACATGCACTCGCAAACTTCTTCTTTAAGGCGGTCAGCAGAGCGCTCAAGTTCTTTATCTTTAAACTCAAACCCATTTTTTTTGCATGCATGTGTAGAGGCTGGATTATCATGAAATTAATCAGCTGTCATTTCCTCTATATCAAATCTGATAAAACCCTCTTTTATGAATGCAAACACAGCATCGTCAAATTTCTCTGCCCCCAAAAAGTTGGATTGAGAAAAGAGACGCCACTTTCATTAGACCATAGCCAAACAATCCAATTAATCTAACATACGGTTGAAAGATAGCCAGACGATGTCCAAGACGATCAGAAGATTCAGACATCGTGACAATCTCAGCAGTATACTGCGGCGACCAAAGCATCATCATTACCATCATCATTGGTGCCACCTCTAAGAATCCACCGATGCAGGCAAGCTCTTTAGGCTTGCGCCTGTTAATGGCCATCTAAAGGCCATCTTTTTTACTCCGCTTTGCTAGCTATCGGAGCGGACCACTTCAAAGGAGGAGGTCCAGAAGGTTCCGCAAAGGTGATCGTCAATAACAAAATTTCACTCATTACTGAGAATCAATCTGTCTGCATCTTACTTGGCGCTACCCATCATGTGGAGCGTCCAAGAAAGGTGCCACTGACCTGGAACGAATTGCAAACCAGCAGGTAAATGTGTGAGAATGACATTATTTGATAAGAAAAGTTTTATGCGAATAGGCAAGAAGCAAAAGGATCTACTATGGAAACACTGGCGCTGAAGACTTATCAAATTAGGCTGCGGAAGTTAGGCTACTGACAGAAACCACTTATGCCGATATTTCCTTTTATGATGTATCTTGTGACCACAAAACGCCTGATCAATACTCGCTTTCGAAGAGCTTATTGAACCACCTCACACGGGCAGAAATCGATGAAAATAACGCGGACGAGCCGCCGTAGGCTCTAAAAGCACTACCTAAAAGAGGTGCGGACCGGCCAATCTAAAGCTTTCAAGCATTGGCGAAAAAAACTTTGAGTAGAATAAAAATGCCATTTCTCAAAAACAATTTATCTTAAGACTATTTTAAAGAATTTTTTTTGAATAGGAAAGAGGACAAAACCACGCCTTACGTAACTTTCTGTATTCAATACAATTTAGTTGAAGTACATCAAACGATGCCAACACCACGTCCTGTCAATTAACTTCTAAAACAGCAAGAAACTCATCATATTTTATAATTATATAGCCACGTTAGTCTGACATCTTATAAGCAAGTGAAATACTAACCATGTATATGTTTTTCAGAAAGTTATTTATGAAATTCGAGAAATACATTGTGCTAATTTTGCGCCAAACGGTTGTTTTTAAAAAGCTGGCAAAAGCCTTATCAATGTAAGAGGCGATAATCTCCCCTTAGAAGCTCGTGTGGCACCAAGCACTTGAACCTGCCTCAAGTTCAAGGAATAATGACGGAACAGAGCAGGCCATTTTGGGTTTTCTATTGCCAACAAATCATTACAGGATTTTTAAATGAAGCGCATTCCCCCTCTCAGTTGCTTTAAGGCCTATGACATTCGCGGCCGATTGGGCGATGAGTTGAATGAAGACATCGCCTACCGGATCGGCCGTGCCTATGCAGAGGTAATTGGCGTAGGGCGCGTGGTCTTGGGCCGCGATGTGCGTCCCACATCCGTGTCACTGGCAGGCCAAGTGGCACGTGGGCTAATGGCTGCTGGGGCGGAAGTCCATGATCTGGGCCTATCCGGCACGGAAGAGACTTACTTTGCAACGACACATCTCGCCGCGGATGGCGGCATCTGCATCACCGCAAGCCATAACCCGATGGATTACAATGGGATGAAGATGGTCAAGACTGGCTCAGCTCCAATTAACAACTCAGAAGGCATGTCAGCAATTAAGGCGCTGGCGGAAAGCGGCAAGTTTTCTCCCAAAAAAGTGGGTGGGAAGTTGATAGATGCTAGGGCAACGCGCGAGGCCTATGTAGATAAACTTATGGAATTCATTGATATCACAGCCATACGACCCTTGAAAGTCCTCGTCAATGCCGGCAATGGCGCAGCAGGACCAAGCTTTGACACTCTGGCCACAGCGCTCGCAAAAGCAGGTGCACCAATCGAGTTTATCCGTATACATCACACGCCCGACGGGAGCTTTCCTGTCGGTATTCCCAATCCGTTACTTAACGAAAACTGGCACCTGACAGCTATTCCAGTGATCTCACATGGCGCTGATATGGGCGTGGCGTGGGACGGAGATTTTGATCGTTGTTTCTTTTTTGATCACGAGGGCGACTTCGTTGCAGGCGAATATGTAGTAGGGCTTCTGGCTGAAGCGCTCTTAACCAGAGAACCTGGCCAAAAAATTGTTCATGATCCACGAGTTATTTGGGCCACACAGGACGTCGTTACCCAGATGGGTGGCCAAGCCGTCCAGTCGCAGTGTGGCCATTCTTTCATCAAAAAAGTAATGCGCAAAACCGGTGCCGTATACGGTGGCGAAATGAGTGCACATCACTACTTTCGCGATTTCATGGCGTGCGATTCAGGCATGATACCAATGCTGCTCATGATTGAAATCGTAAGCCGCCGGGGCCAAAGCCTTAGGGATTTGTTAGAGGAGCGTAAAGCCGCCTACCCCTCATCGGGTGAAATAAATTTCTGCGTCACAGATCAGGCATCCGTGATTGCAGCCATAGAAGAAACCTATGGATCTCAAGCTGAGAGCCGAGACGAGACCGATGGGCTGTCTTTGTCTTTTAAGCATTGGCGTTTTAATCTGCGAGCCTCAAACACCGAGCAGCTTTTGCGGCTGAACATTGAAGCTCGTGGCAAGCCTGATATGGTGGCTGAAAAGCTCGCTGAACTAAGGGCGCTGATCACCGGTTGAGGATTGTTCTGCATAGTCCATCTGCCAGAAATAATACGCACCTATCATCATAAAGTTCATAATCTTTCCAACCTCTATCAATCCAAAGAGCAATATCACAGGTTTGCTATGCCTGTTTTGGAATTAGTAACATCATTATTTCTACTGGCTAAAAACACAATTCAAAATGTGGACCGGCGGGACCTGAACCTTGGCGTTCATATCACACCAACAACGTCGGCGGTATTTTCATAATCCTACACAAGTTTATGAAGCAGAGCAGGTATTTCTTTGGAAACAATTCGTTTCAGACGAGCTGGCCTTGGGGCTTTCGAAATAGACCACCAGGACAGTCTGCACCGCCTCCTCTATAATGCTTTGCTCCCAATGGGTCGAACCTAGCCAGTATCTCAAGCTAGGATCTATTCTAATTGAACCAATATATTTACCATGACGGATATAGCCCAATATTCTCAATTTAGGCTGAGCTGAAACTTCACAAAATCTAAGCGCCAGCCAAGCTATAGTGTTATAGGACGACAGTAAGCCATAAGGAGGGTCCAGACTCATTGAATTCGGCAATAATTGCAATGTGTCTCTCTCCTCAGGCTGGTGGATCACCAGCCTGAGGGTTGTAATTATATTTTCAATTAATTTTATCTATCGTCAAATGTCTTTAAATACGTCCATGTAGCAACATTGGCCTGACGCGCGACGCAGAAGGCCTCAGCATCGCCAACGTAACCAAATCCACAATTAGTCAATACGCGCGCTGATGCAGGGTTATCCTGAAAAACCGCTGCGAAAATAGTTTTATTGAGCATCGGGTTATGCTGGACAATAGCCTTGGTAACTTCGGAAGCCACGCCTTTGTTCCAAAAGGCCGGGGCAACCCAATAGCTGAGTTCGCTTTGATTGTTCCCCATACGATGGAGGCTAACAAGGCCTAGCACCTCAGACAGGCCTGATCTTGTACCGTCAATGGCCCAAATATCCTCATCACGGTCCCTTGCCAAAGCTCTACTAACCTTAGCCTCAGTTGCCCCAGCAGGAAGCGGATGCGGGATTGAAGGGGTCATACGCGCGACACGCTCGTCTTTGGTATAAAACTCCATTAAACCAGTGTCTGAACGCCGTAGGGGGCGCAAATCAAAGCGATCAGTTTCAACGAATGGCTGCTTTATGATTTTTTCCAGTTTCATTAAAGTTCTCCATTAAAAAGTGCGTAAAAAACAAATACGATTGTAACACTCGCTAGAGTCCACATCAGATACCTTTCAGCCGGTTTTCCGATGAGAACCTTTGCCATACGGTCCCCAAAGAAAGCCCAAACAGGGTGGCAAATTATTTGTACACCTATCAAACAAGCTGCAATAATCGCAGTTGTCGTCAAAGTCGACGCGCCCGGTTCTACAAAATTGGTAAAACCAGTAATGATCATCGCCCAAGCCTTTGGGTTCAACGGATGAACCCACAAGCCAGCAACAAAGCTGGGCGCCGCAGCATTGTCTTTATTGACAGACAAGCGCATATTCCCGACGCGCCACGCAAGCCAAATGATATAAAAAGCAGAAAGATACTTCAGCAGAATAAACAACCAAGGGATTTGATCAGCCAAGTTGATCAATCCAAACCCAATTGGCCAGATAATAAGTTGTTTCCCTAAGATAACACCACCTACAAAGGGAAGAGCCGAGCGCAGACCAAACCGCGCGCCAGTAGCGAGCATAGCCATGTTGGCCGGTCCCGGAGTCGCAACTTGGGACACCGCGAAAGCTGCAAAGCTTAGTACTGCAACGCTCATTTTAATTACCTTTCAAAAGGACATCGCCCAAAACGAAAAAGGGATCGGCGTCTCCGCCGATCCCTTAAAACTTTGAAATAGGGTTTCGACTATTCGGCAGCCTCTAACTCCGGGAGTACGGAAATGAACGTCCGACCCTTTAGACCTTTATGAAAAGTCACATGGCCTTCGGACGTCGCAAAAATCGTGTGATCTTTACCTTGACCAACACCCTCGCCCGGCCACCATTTGTTGCCACGCTGGCGAGCAATGATGTTACCCGGAATAGCAGCTTGGCCACCATACAATTTTACACCGAGGCGGCGACCTGCAGAATCGCGGCCGTTGCGGGATGAACCACCTGCTTTTTTATGTGCCATCTATGCGTCTCCTATTAAGCTTTGCTTGCAAGTTCTTTTGCTTGTTGGATCCAGCCTTCACGCTCGATCCGACCTTTTAACGACAGTTTTTCGTCAATCGCTGCAACATCCTCTGATGTCCATGCGGCAATCTGCTCAAGTGTTGAGATGTTGACTGTATTCAACTTTTTCAACATAGCAGGTCCAACTCCAGACAATTTTTTCAAATCATCACCGCTTGTTTTGGCCTTTACCGATGCAACAGCTTCAACCGCCTTTGCTGCAGAAGCGTTGTTGGCTTCAGCTGCTTTCTTCGCAGGTTTAGCCTTTTTGGCTGGGGTTGCGTCCTCAGACACACCCGTTGCGACAAAACCTCCGAGAGCCGCCTTAACCCCTGATTTATCGCCACCTTTGCTCAGGATGTCTGTCACACGTATCAAAGTTAATTTCTGGCGGTGCCCTTTAGTCCGCTGCGAACCGTGTTTGCGGCGCCGCTTGACAAAGTTAATTGTCTTATCACTTTTAATTTGGTCAACTACCTCACCTTGGACAGCTGCACCAGCGATCATAGGCGTCCCGACAACTGCTGCGTCACCACCGAGCATTAGAATTTCATTAAATTGGACTTTCTCACCAGCGTTCGCCGCAATTTTTTCCACACGCAACATATCTCCGGCTCTAACTTTATATTGCTTTCCACCGGTTTTCAGAACCGCAAACATTTCAATTTCCTTTTGTTCCGCGCCCTATGGCCCCCGAATTGGGTGTTTTGGCATTAGCCGCCTCGGACAGCGCGCACTTAAAGCGCAAGTCATTAATCAGCGCCCATAAGCGCTTCGAGATTAGGTTTATCCTTTAGGTTGATGGTAAAGTCAATACGTTTATCAGAGTGTCAAATTTTACAAATCTCGCGCTTCGCGCGACAGCGCAATGAGCTCACCAAGTGCACTGGCGGTTTGGACTGACAGGTCGTTGAAAACAGCAAAAAGCACGCTATTGAGAGCTTTACCTGAGGAGGACATCAAAAAATCAAAATATAATTCGAGCTCATCGTCAATCAACGGTTGATAAGCCATGTAACTATAGCCCATGATCCAGTCGCTAACGTCTTTGCGCAAGTCTTCTTCACTGCCAGAGAGCATCGAAAGTATCTGGTCCTGCGAGAGTTTGATGTCACCAGCCTTAGATAGCCTGGTCAGAAATCCATATTGGCTGGCAAAAGCCCCTTTCATATTATGCTCTACCAGTTCGAGTTCCTCCATATTTTTTTTGAGCATTTCAATTCGCTTGGAATCCTTGGAGCTTGCAGATTTGGCTGTTTCAATGGCCATAACTTCCACAGCCTTGTCAGATATTGCCAATCGGGCAGAAGCCTCTAGTTGAGCTATATTTTTTCCCAGAACTCCGCTGTAAAAAACAAGTGCCACTTCTGCGTCTTTTTCTGTCAAACGGCTAGATATTCCGTCAAGAATTAGAGTTGAGAGGTTTGTGGAGTCGTATAGGTTGTCAATATCAGTACTGAAAGTTCCTGTTTGTCCCCGAGACTTCAAATAAATTCCGGCTGTTGTATTCGCTTCCTCGATGCCCTCGGCTCTAATAATATCGACAATCTCATTGAGACGTAATGCCTCGTAAAGCTGATTATAAACTTCCGTTTGCGCCCGAGCGGCAAAGGCGACACCACACCACAAGCACACACAAACAATCAATAAGCGCATAAAATTTTTCCCACTTTCCAACCGCAAAGCGGTATTTGTTCATAGTTCCCCAAACTTGCACTTTTGTCCAAACTAAAAGTTAATTTTACTGAGGTAAATAAACTTAATCTCGTCAAAACTGCTCCTTCTGCATCACACAGCTAGCCGGGATCGGGATAGGCGCGGATACTGCGTGGGGTAGAATTTATCTTAGTGACTCTATATCTAAGGCTACAACTGGGTTCATCAACATATTTAAAAATTATCAGATGCAAATTGGAGATATTTATGGTTTTAGTTTTAAGACTTCTGGCTGTCATTTTAGCACTAAGCATAATTTTTTTTGCTGCGCGTAAAATGACGGCGCAAGACAAAACAGAAAAAGAGAAAATAATATCTTTCCCCTCGTTTTTAGGAATCGTCTTTGCAACTCTGATTGCAATAGTCGGCTTCGTCTTTGTCGCAGAGATTATAACACGCATGTAAATTGCGTTGGCTCTTAAATCCAAAATAACTTACAGAAATAAATTCTAATTCGATCATGATAGAATATGCCCTTTAAAGAGCAAGATCGATCCAATGCCCTCAACGCAGCGAAAATTGATGAACTTACTGTCCAAGGGGCAAATATAATGATCCCTGATAAGTGTGCCTTATCAGAATCCTGATAAGCACAATAAAGTAAGTGAACCGCTTAAGCCAACACAGATGACAGCACTTGCCGCTCTTTTATCAATCTTTGGGTCTATCACGGCGCAAGCAGAAACTCTTACAATCGAAATGCTGATAAAACTGAGCCAAATATACAATATTGAGATCGCGCGGATCGCAATGGGCGATACGGTGACCTAGCTACCATCAGCCAAAGGTCACAATATCCATATCAAAAGGACCAGATGGCGTAAGACTGCCAAAGAAATCCAAAACATCAAAAAAAACTCAATGACTTTTAAGACCCCAGGTATTTACTTTTATTGGTGCACACCGCACAAAGGTATGGGCATGCTTGGCCTTATTATTGTTGTTAATGACACGAGCAATTTAGACAATATCGCGTAATAAAAAAGAAAGCCCAGAGCAGTAAAAAATTAAGTAAACTTCTCGCGCATCTTCGCTGACTGCCAAAGATAGCTTTAATGAGAACTAAACTTCTCCAAATCAATGACTTCCACTCGAGCGAACAAAGGAAAATAAGAAATGTCAGAAAAAGAATATCAGGTCTTTAGACTAAATCCGGACAAAATTTCCGTTCTGTATGGAGCAGTATTGATCGTTTTTGCAGTTTTGGTTTCATCCATAAGCGAAAGTAAGTCGCTTACATCATATATCCCCGCTATGATGGGATCACCGATTTTCATTTTCGGGCTGTTGTCACTCCGTTTACCAGCCAAACAAAAACTCTTCATGCATTTAAATGTCTTGATCGGCTTATTCATCTTTTTGGGAGGATTAAGTGTGGTGGGCAGCTTGTTCTCGGGAACTCTCTTCGCAGCAAATTTCTGGGCCGATTTTTCAAGGTTATTCATGAGTATCACTGGTGCTGTTTATCTAACAGTATGCATAAAATCTTTTATTTTCATTCGCAAACAACGAGAAAACAGTGCGGCGGAAGATGCGGAGGGGACCGCGCTTTAGTACACACTCTCACCCTTGATACAATTCGAGGGCAACTGGCTCAACCTAAGTCTTGAATAAAACTACGCTTAAATAGGTTTGTTTCATTTTCCGGATTGCAAAATAACCTCGACAAAATATATAAATTGCAACAGCAGAGGTGCCGGAGTGGTCGAACGGGGCGGTCTCGAAAACCGTTTAGCCTTCACGGGCTTCTAGGTTTCGAATTCCTGTCTTTCCGCCCGAAATCAGTGACTTAGCCAAAAGTCTAATATTAAATTTAAGCCAAAAAACTGAATTCTGCTGACCATTTGCTAACGACAGCTATTTATCACTATTCTTTATCTTTCTTTGCTTCCGCATTGCTACACGTAGGGAAGCGTCGAACCTCAACACCGCATCTTCCCGAATCCTAGCCAACACATAGCTATGTGTGTCCAGTGTTATTCCAATATTTGAATGACCGAGGCGTTCACTTACTATTATCCCTTCTTTATGGTCTCGCTAACTTAACGCCACCGAGGTTTGACTTATATGACTTTGAAGTTATTGGATGAAATCGGTTCTGACAAAGTCAGCGTGCGCTCGGTCCAAAAAACAATCAATAACCGCCCTACGAAAAAATACGAAAGACGCAGCTCCTACTTTGATGGAGGAAGGTGAGAGTACATTTGATCGCTTCTGGAGGCTTCATGCCAGTGTGTACGACCTTCTTTTCCAAGGCGGTAGTTGGAAAAAGTTGCAGTAGCTCGACAGCATTATAGCTCTGCCGGTATTAAGGCACTTATTGAGCCAGGGAATTGCGTGCATCCCTATCCACGATAGTTTCATTGCGCAGGCGCAATATGCTGATCAGGTTAAGAGTGCTATGAAAAAATCATCTAATTCAGTATTTCCGCATCTGAAACCTTAGTTAAAATGAGCCTTGCTATTTGGAGAGATGCTTGACAAGTAAACCTATGAAGTCACTTAAAACAAAATCGCCACGTGTGACAATTCAAGAGGTTGCGCGTGAGGCCGGGGTAGATCGCTCGACCGTTTCGCGTGTCTTCAACCAGCCAAGGTTACTTCGCGAGAAAACCGTCCTAAGGGTAAGATCGGTCGCGCAGAGGCTTGGCTATTCTCCAAACTCGGCTGCACGAGCCTTACGCACCGGCCGAAATGAAAACATTGCGCTTGTTGTACCGGATCTAACTAATCCTTTCATGCCACCTATTGCCCTTGCGGTTCAGAAAGAAGCAGGCAAGCTAGGGTACTGCGTTTTTATTGGCAATGCTGATGAAGACCCAAGCCACGAGGAAGATCTGCTATTACGGTTTTCGGATCAGGTTTCTGGGGCGGTTCTGGCCTCACCACGTTCCGATCAAGCAACGATTGAGAGCTTGGCTAGAATTATTCCCCTCGTACTAATCAACCGGGATATCCGAGGGATACCACGTGTCTTGATTGACGCAGGCCTAGGAATGGCGGAAGCTGTTAAACATTTGGCAGATTTTGGACATAAACATATTGTCTATGTAAGCGGGCCATCTCATTCTTGGTCCAATGAACAAAGACAGTTGTCTGTTTATAAGGCTGCAGAAGCGCTGGCTATTAAGCTAAACGTGGTGTACGCGGAGACGGCATCTTTTTTATCGGGTATCCGCATCGTTGATGAGCTATTGGCATTTGGGGCAAGTGCCTGCATCGCTTTCGACGACGTGCTAGCACAGGGGATATGCCAAGCGTTAGAAGAAAGAAACGTTACTATTCCTCGTGATTTTAGCGTTATAGGATGTGATGATGTAATGGGCTTTCCTCGGTTGACGACGGTGTCGAGCCCTTCAGCAAATGCAGGGCAGAAGGCAGTTGAAATGTTGATTTCTTCGCTGTCGTCAGGCTTTTCTCCTGATACGCGTTTAGTTCTTGACACTGCACTGCTACCGCGCAGCACGGCAGGGCCACCTAAAATTAATTGATAAAAAGATTGTGTCTAAATACTGATTAGTCTTTATTTGACTTGCAATCGATTGCATGCAACGATCCAAATGATCTTTGCTTGGGTTCGCTTATGATTGAGTCTATCAAAAACATTAAATCAGTTGATGTAGTAAGACGGATAACGTTTGGACAAGCCGATGCCGTGGTATTCCGAAGTCGGGCGATTATGGCGTTTACTGCTGCAAATGCTATTGCATCTACAATGCGACATGTAGCGACCGTGAAACCTACTTTTCGTATGATTTTCGCCGCTGCACCCAGTCAGTCAGAGGTACTGGACGCTCTTACCGCTATACCAAACCTGCCCTGGGACCAAGTAATTGCATTTCACATGGACGATTATCTTGGCCTGCCCGCCGCAGCGCCACAGCGTTTTGCAAATTGGTTGGAAGGTCATCTGTTCTCGAAGGTTCCGCTGGCCGAGGTTCATCGAATCCCCGCCTCTGGTGTGCCAGATGAGATTTGCCGCGCATATGCAGACAAGCTAGCCGAAGAGCCAATCGATATTATTTGTCTGGGTATTGGCGTTAATGGGCATATTGCCTTCAACGATCCACCGGTTGCGGATTTTGACGATCCTCTTTCGGTTAAGGTGGTTGAACTGGATGAAATCTGCCGCCAACAGCAGGTCGACGACGCTTGTTTTGAATCAATAAAGTTGGTTCCAGCAATGGCTGTTACGCTTACAATACCACAACTACTAGCCGCCAATGCGCTCTTCTGTACTGTTCCCGGGGCTCAAAAGCGAGCAGCAGTAAAGGCTACAATTGCAGGCCCAATTTCGACAGACTGCCCTGCTAGTATCCTAAGAACCCATAAAAATTGTACCTTGTTCCTTGATGCAGAGGCTGATCCAAATGTTTGAAGAAGTGACCACTGCCGATGAGTTTTGCGCTTCCTACCTTGATACCGTAATAGACCATATTCGGCGCATTCAAAAGGAAGAGCGCAGCAGTTTAGACGCTGCTGCACGCCTTATGGCAAAGCAAATCTCTGAGGATCGCTTAG
>CAJWEI010000068.1 GCA_913031285.1 uncultured Alphaproteobacteria bacterium
ACGATCTTTATGCGAAACATTCTTGGTGACGTTTTACATTACCCCGCCTTTAAAGATGCGATTATAGCTTTGATGGATATAAATGAAGACCGATTGAGCGAAAGTGAATTGGTCGCACAAAAAATGGTCAAAAGTATGAATGTACAGGCTCGAGTGCATACTTATTCCACTCAAAGGGAGGCGCTCGAGGGTGCTGATTTTGTTGTTGTATGTTTTCAAATTGGGGGATTTAAGCCGTGCACTATGATCGATTTTGAAATCCCAAAATTATACGGTCTTGAACAGACAATAGCAGACACTTTGGGTATTGGAGGTATAATGCGCGGTCTTCGCACCGTTCCTCATCTTTGGGCTATTTGTGACGATATGATGGTTGTTTGCCCGCAAGCAATCTTGCTGCAATACGTAAACCCAATGGCAATCAATACTTGGGCGATTGCTCAGCGTTATCCTAATATACGGCAATTAGGATTATGCCATTCTGTACAAGGCACCTCAGAAGAATTAGCTCACGATCTTGGCCTCTCGCTCGAGAATATTCGTTATCGCGCTGGTGGAATTAATCATATGGCGTTTTTTCTTTCGTTCGAGGAGCGCTGCTCAGATGGAACTTGGCGAGATCTTTATCCAGCTCTGCGTCGTGGCTATCGCGAAGGGCGGTTCCCAAAAACTACAGGCGCCAATGCCCGCTGCCCAAATTATGTGCGATATGAAGTGATGAAACACTTTGGATTATTTGTAACAGAAAGTTCAGAACATTTTGCTGAATATGTTCCATGGTTTTTAAAATCACATCGAACGGATTTAATTGATAAGTTTCAAATACCCCTTGATGAATACCCCAAACGCTGTGTGGAACAGATCGAAGAGTGGGAGGATCAAATTATTGCTTTTAAAGGGTCGGCTAATATAGAAGTTAAGCAAAGCAATGAATATGCGGCTGAAATTATGAATGCAGTCGTGACTGGTTCACCAGTGGTGGTCTATGGCAACGTGCCGAACCATGGTTACATTCCGCAATTACCAAGCGGGGCTGCCGTAGAGGTGCCCTGTCTCATTGATGGAAACGGTATACATCCTACAGTTGTTGATGAAATCCCACTGCAATTTATTGCCATGATGCGGACCAACTTAAATGTTCAAGAATTGACCGTTGAAGCGTTGTTGCAGGAAAACCGTGAACATATCTATCATGCTGCAATGTTGGATCCTCGGACAGCTGCCGAATTGGACCTTGATCAAATACGTGCGCTTGTAGACGAACTAATATCCGCCCACGGCAGTTGGATGCCCAAGTGGCTAGCAATTGAGGAAGCAGCATGAGTAAGACAGTTACATTTCACGACCTTTTAGGCGTCTCAGTTTTCATCACTGGTGGAGGGTCTGGGATTGGAGCCGCGCTAAGCGAGGGCTTCATTGCACAAGGTGCCAAAGTCGCCTTTGTGCAACGCTCGGATGCCCATGCATTTGTTGAAGATATGTTAAAAAAATATGATAATAAGCCACTTTTTATTCCCTGTGATATTACTGATGTGGATGCATTAAAGGCAGCACTAGAACAGGTGGCTAATGCACATGGTCCTGTCTCGGTGCTCGTAAACAATGCTGCAAATGACACGCGCCATTCTCTGGCTGGTTACTCTGTTGCCGATTTTGATCATAATATAGCAGTCAACTTACGACCTCATTTTTTTACCGCGCAAGCTGTTGCTGAAGGAATGAGGAATATGGGTGGCGGAGCAATTATAAATTTTTCGTCCGTTTCCTACATGATGGGGAACTCTGGTTATCCAGTTTATGCGACCACCAAAGCGGCCATCACTGGGCTGACACGATCACTTGCGCGTGAGTTGGGGAGTGACAATATCAGGGTGAATGCATTGGTGCCCGGATGGGTCATGACAGATCGACAAAAGGAGCTTTGGGTCACACCCGAAGCTGTAAAGGGGCATATTGATCGACAATGCCTTAAAGAAGAACTTGTGCCCTCTGATATTGTAGATGCAACTCTATTTTTGGCCTCAAAAGCAAGCCGTATGATGACGGGGCAGGCGATGGTTGTCGATGGCGGTGTGGTGGTCACTGGGTGATGAAAGATCAGGCAATAAAAACATCACTTTGGCTCGCGGCTGATTGGGGAACATCTTACCTTCGGGTATGGGTTTTAGACGGGGAAGGAAAAGTCATTGAGCGTTTCAAATCTGACTGTGGTATGGCGCGTATATCTTCCGACCAATTTGAAAGTGAGTTTTTAAGGCTTGTTCAGTCGTATTTATCAGATGACGCGCCGACAAAAGTTATTTGCTGTGGTATGGCAGGATCCCAACAAGGTTGGTTTGAAGCTCCTTATTTGGAAGTGCCATGCAATCCTCCTTCCGCTGAGCATGTCAGGCGGGTTCAAACTGCAGATCCGCGCATACATGTGTATATAGTGCCCGGCGTAAAGCAAACTTCTCCAGCGGATGTCATGCGGGGAGAAGAAACGCAAATCAAAGGATTTCTTACCCTCAACAAAGATTTTGATGGCATCATCTGTCTGCCTGGGACCCATACCAAATGGGTCCATGTCAGTGCTGATGAAATGGTCAGTTTTCGGACGTTTATGACAGGAGAAATATTTTCTCTGATTTCTAAACAGTCGGTATTAAAACATAATATGGATCACGATAGTTGGGATAGTGAAGTCTTTCTATCTTCCGTTTCCGACGCTATGAGCAAACCGGCGGCGTTTTCTTTGGCTTTGTTTTCTATGCGTGCGCAATCGCTGGTATCAAAAAGTGCAGATCAATTCGATCAAAATCTATCCCGGTTATCCGGCTTACTGATAGGGATGGAATTAGTCGCCGCGCGTCCCTATTGGCTCGGTCAAGCGATCGCTGTTTTGGGAGATGTAAAAATAGCGAAAGCCTACACAGAAGCTTTACAAGGGCAGGGTGTTCCTGTGCTGCTTGCAGATGCCGAACGTATGACGCTTGAAGGGCTAAAATCCGTCTATAAAAGCATGAGCAAGGAAGCCGCGCGATGAGCAGGAACATCATTGCTATTTTACGTGGTATTACTCCTGCGGAGTGTTTGGATGTGTGCGATGTTCTGATTTCTTGTGGAATAGATAAAATTGAAGTGCCTTTGAATTCGCCTGATCCATTTGAAAGCATTTTTAAAATGGTGAAATCTTATGGGCAGGATGCCACAATCGGTGCCGGTACTGTTTTACACGTTGATCAGGTTCGACAGCTGTCTAAATTAGGGGCAGCAATGGTGGTGTCTCCGGATTGTAATACAGATGTCATATCAACGACTAAAGACTTTGGAATGGCGTCCTATCCAGGCTGTTTTACGGCAACTGAGTGCTTTAGCGCAATTCGCGCTGGCGCCGATGGGTTAAAACTATTTCCTTCCTTTCTTCTTGGAACTAAAGGGTTTAGTGCTTTACGTGCTGTTTTACCTGATCAGATGCCCGTCTTTGCGGTGGGTGGCGTGGATACTTCCAATTTTGCAGCTTGGCGCAAGACTGGCGTTCTGGGTTTTGGTATTGGAACCGCACTTTATGCCCCAGGGAACAAATTGAGCGACATAAAAAAAAATGCGAATGAAATTGTCAAATCATATGATAACTTAGATCCATGGTAAAAGTTTTTGATAAAACCGCGTGTGTCTTAGGTGAAGGTCCGCTTTGGCACCCCATCAAGGAGTGTCTCTTTTGGTTCGATATTCTGCAAAAACGTCTATTTCAGTCAACGGATGATGGCCTTGTAAGTTGGGTTTTTGACGAAAATGTTTCTGCTGCTGGTTGGGTGGATGAGGATCATTTGCTTATTGCCTCTGAAACGGCACTGAGTTTGTTTGATATACGCAATGGTAAAAGGGAACCCTTGGTTACCCTTGAAGAGAGTAATCCTGGGACACGCTCAAATGATGGCCGCGCCGATCCTTTTGGTGGGTTTTGGATAGGGACCATGGGTAAAGGGGCTGAGCAGGATGCCGGTGCGATCTATCGTTTTTACAAAGGTGAATTGCGCAAACTTGTGGACAATATAAGTGTTTCTAATTCTATTTGTTTTTCTCCAGACGGTACCCGTGCCTTCTTTTCTGACACCACAGAACAGACAATCAAGACTTGGTCTCTAGGCGATAAAGAGGGATGGCCAGTCGGATCTTGGGAGGTATTTATTGATCTTCGTAAGGACAACTTATTTCCCGATGGTGCAGTTGTGGATTCTGAGGGAAATTTGTGGAACGCCCAATGGGGGGCAAATCGTGTTACGCGTTATTCACCCCAAGGTGTTTATATGGAGCATATAGTCTTTCCAGCAAGCCAAATTACCTGCCCTGCTTTTGGAGGATCAGACTTAAAGACCCTGTTCGTTACATCGGCTGCTATTAACCTCAACGAAGAGATGGGTGGGCAAACCTTTAGAACTCCTACAGATTTTAAAGGTCAAAAAGAGAATCGTGTGCTTTTGTGAGGCAGGGATGCAAAGAAGTTTAGGAACCTGTTATTATCCTGAGCATTGGGATGAAGACCTTTGGCATCAGGATGCCAGGCAGATGGTGGAGGCGGGTCTTAGTTGGGTACGTATTGGCGAATTTGCATGGAAAAGGATGGAACCTGACGAGGGAAAATTTGAATTTGAGTGGCTTGATAAAGCCATCGATATTTTGGGGCAGGCCGGTCTAAAAGTTGTGCTGGGCACTCCTACAGCGACACCCCCTAAATGGGTGGTGGACAAATACCCTGATATGTTGGCGCGCGATGAAAACGGAAGCTTGCGTAAATTTGGGTCACGGCGTCATTATTGCTTTAGTCATATGGGATATCTGGAGCAGTGCCGCGATATCGTCACTAGATTGGCAAAGCGGTATGGCAACAATCCTTATGTAGCCGCCTGGCAGACGGACAATGAATACGGATGTCACAATACCTCAATCTCCTATTCCGCGGTTGCGCGCGATGGCTTTTGCGCGTGGTTGCGCACCGTTTTCCGGGGCAAGAATAATGATGGAGATATTGCTGCGCTGAACAGGGCTTGGGGCAACGTATTCTGGTCGATGGAATATGACAGTTTTGAAGATATTGATCTTCCAAACTTGACTGTAACGGAAGCCAATCCTGCCCATGTACTTGCCTTTCGGCGATATTCATCAAAAAAAGTTGTTGAATTTAATCGGGCTCAGGTAGATATTATTCGGCAATATTGTGATACGCCAATCGCACATAATTATATGGGACGCATTACAGATTTTGATCATTTTGAAGTTGGCAAAGATCTGGATATTGCTAGTTGGGATAGTTACCCTTTGGGGTTTCTAGAAGATCGTGTTGGGGCGAGTAAACAAGAGCAGATAGATTTCTCCCTTCAGGGCCATCCTGATTTTCAGGCATTTCACCATGATCTATATCGCGCAGTTGGCAAGGGGCGCTGGTGGGTCATGGAGCAGCAACCCGGTCCAGTAAATTGGGCACCTTATAATCCGGCTCCTTTGCCGGGTATGGTTCGGCTTTGGACATGGGAGGCTTTTGCCCACGGAGCAGAGGTAGTATGTTATTTTCGTTGGCGCCAAGCTCCTTTTGCTCAAGAGCAGATGCATGCAGGTCTTTTACGTCCCGATAACGCACCAGCACCTGCTATGACGGAGGTGCAACAGGTCACAAGCGAACTTAGTGACGCAAGCGATATTATAAAAGCTAAAGCCCGTATTGCTCTTATATTTGACTACAATTCTGACGCCATGTGGAGCATACAACCCCAAGGCCAGAGCCTAAGTTATTTTGGTTTAAATTTTGATATATATTGCGCTTTGCGTCGACTCGGACTTTCGATTGATTTTCTGTCCCCTGACACGCGCGACTTTGCAGAGTATGGGCTGGTTATTGCCGCCGGAATGATGCATATGCCGGATGACTTGAAGGCGGCTCTTGCGCATTGTAGCGCGCAGGTTCTACTTGGTCCACGCAGTGCTGCGCGCGACGCACACATGGCTATCCCTGTGCCCTTACCTCCTGATTTGAAAGACTTTGATATCGCAGTTGCGCAGGTTCAAACATTGCGACCTGAAATTTTGATACCACTCGCCGGTGGTGGGGCGGTAAAAGGCTACTTTGAACTTATTGAGGGAGATGACGAAGATGTTTTAACAACGGCTAAGGGGGTAAGCGTGGCAAAAATCGCGCATAATATGATCTATCTGGCAGGTTGGTTGGATGATGCAGGATTTGAACGTCTTCTGAAAATCATGTGCGAAAAGGCAAAAATTGGGATTGTTCAAATGCCGTATGGGGTAAGGCGCAGGCGCGCGGGGGACGAAGAGTTTTGGTTCAATTACACGGCGGATGCAGTAGATACAAGCGTCGGCACTATTGCGCCCGCTGATGTGCTTAGATTGTAGAGGATGGTTCAACCTGAGAGATGGGCAGTGATGCCCAATGGTCAAGAAGTTAAACGTGTAAGCATAGGACATGATACGGTTCGAGCAAACATAATAACTTATGGTGCAATTATACAGGATTTAAAACTGCCAAATTTTGCCCATTCCTTAGTCCTCGGGTATCACCATTTTGCACCCTATGTTCGCAACCCCGGTATGATCGGCGCAATTGTTGGACGCTATGCAAACCGCATTGCCGATGGCAGTGCCGTTATCGATGGCGTTACGCATGACTTTGACAAAAATCAAGATGGTGTTCATACACTGCATGGCGGTAAAGCCCATTCGGGAACGCGACTTTGGAAGATTATGGATCTAGGGCAAGACTTTGTGGTTCTGTCGGATGTAATCCCGGCGAATCACATGGGGTTTCCGGGTAATTTAAATGTCAAGGTGCACTATCAGATTTCTGATATGGCTTTTGATATCATTATAACGGCTAAGACAGATGCTTTGACGCTATGTAACTTCACTAACCATAGTTATTTTAACTTGAACGCTCATGATCAATTGCAGGGTCACTCTTTGTGTCTCAACGCAGATAGTTATCTGAATGTTGATGCCGCAGGTATTCCAATTGCTGGGCCCTCTGATGTGACGGGTACGGAATTTGATTTTCGTTCTAGAAAACCGATCTGGACTGAAGGGACTATTCAATCGATTGACCATAACTTCTGTCTTTGGAACGAAAGGCGAGAGATAACAGAGGTTGGAACTCTATTTGGTGAAAAAATATCAATGAAAATTGAAACAACCGAACCTGGTCTTCAGGTTTATACGGGCTCAAAATTACCGACGACTGGTGTAAAACAAGATGAGCTACGGCCAATCACTGCACACGCAGGCATAGCTTTGGAGGCGCAAATTTGGCCAGATGCACCAAACCACAAGGATTTCCCAAATGCATTTTTGGATGTCGGAGAGACGTATTCACATCACACGCGTTATAGTTTCTCAGCATAAGCTTTTATGGATATCTATTCATCAATAGGACGTTTTGTTTTTGCGTAATAGATATGTATCCATTATCCAACCATGATTTTTTCGTGCCTTGGAACGCTGTGTTTTGATCGCATCTGAGCATGTACTTAACGGGCCAGAAATAAGAATTTCTTGTTCCATGCCAAGGTAAGCGCCCCACCAGATATGAAACTGGTCAGGATCAAGTGTGTGGAATGCGGTTTGACCATCCAGCATTACGACTAATGTTTCACATCCTTCTGGCCAACCGGTCTCGTAAAGCTGGCGACCTGTACTGAACGTGACGGGTCCTCCAATTTCATTCAGAGTTATTCCATGTGCTGCTGTTAAAAGCTGTACGGCCGTTATTCCAGGAATTACATGAGTTTTAACGGCTGTATTTTCTGCTTTTAAGCGCTCAGCTATACGAATGCTGCTGTCATACAGGGATGGGTCTCCCCATATCATTAACGCGATTTTGCCGCCATTTGGACGCTTCGTCTGTATGGTATCTTGCCATATGCTCGCAATTGCATCGTGCCAATCGTTAATGCGTTTTAGATAGTCAGGTTCTGCTAGATCGCGGGATGGAAGATTGAAATAGCCTATGGGCGGAATGGGTGATAGTAGCTTTTCACAAATCTCTGTTCTGAGATCAACCAGATCGGCCTTATTGGCCCCTTTCTTTGGGATCAAGATAAGATCTGCCGATTGTAACGCCTCAACTGCAGCTGTCGTGACATGAGCCGGGTTGCCCATTCCAATACCAACGAGAAAGAGCTCAATCATATAATGGCCGCCTGAAATAATACTGCCCCTTTATTGAAATCAAGGCCGTGATTGTTAAGTGATAAGCTTTATGTGCGATAAACAATACCTTGTACCAAAGCAGCTTTCTCTAGAGCTACCAGCGATTTTGCGCCTGCTGAGACTGCTATGTCTGCAATTGGTTCAATGATGATGAGCAGTATGTATATGGCGCCAAATGATGTGACTGCAGCAATGGTTTCCGCACCAAATCCTTGGCCATAAAACGCCCAGAAAGCAACCCAAGCCACAACACCGGCCTGATAGGTGGTCGAAAGCTTAAGCGCCTGAGCATAGGTCAGTTCTATATAAGCGGTATTGGGTGCAATGATGCGTTCGGCAATAGCTGCGACGGCAAACAACGGCACCAATAGATTAGTTACGTTGATAAAGTATTGAGGAAGGTCTGAAGTCGCAAACAAGACGCCCTGCAACAATAATCCAAAGGCTAAACCGAAGGCCGCGGGATCTGCACCAGAGATTAAGAATAGTGTTGAACCGAGGATGAAATTAACCTCTGGCACTCCTCCCGGAAAATGCGGCAATACTTGAAAAAACGTAAACGTGCTTAAAAGGGCTAGAAGTGTGCGCAAGACAAAAGATGCAGCACCTGCGGCTTTTAACGTTTCAAAAGCTAGTTTCATTGAATAAGCTCCAGCTCCAGCTGCGCAGCGGAGTCCAATTTTTACACCATTTATTATACCAGTTTCTACGTGCAGTTTTTACTCCTCCACTCACTACTCCGTGAGTTGTTTGAAATTATATAATGGGCCAAATTTAGGACCTCAAGTGTGTTTTTGGCCTGTCTCCGGGTTTGCAAAGTGGATCGGGTGCTCCGCTTTATCACACCGTTGGGCACAATGGCCTTTGGACACCCTCTTTGCCTACTGTTGCGGGGGCAGCGCTAGATTTGGAATTTCCTTACCAGCTTTCGGTTTCACCTTTGTATCTTTTCTCGGGCGCCATCAATAACTGCAGTTAAGCATGCTACTTTAAATGGTCAATATAAATTACGACCTAACTATTGAATCACCGACATATCGCTTTGTCTTTTAGGCCAATGGGCCAAGCAAAATAATTCCAGGAGCCGATCCCGTCTCATGATTGAGTTGCTTGGACAATTGCCCTAGAGTTGAATGTGTCAGTTGTTGATCTGGAAGCGAGACACTTTCAGCCAAAAGTGCCTTTGTATCTCTAGACATACCATTTTCAATAAGCCGTCTTGCAAGATCGGGAAAGGTCCGTTTAGGCATGTAGATGACGCTTATGCAGAGTGGATCTGCTAACGCCTTAATGTTGAGATCATCCGGCAGTGTGCCGGCAATATCGTGGCCTGTAACGAATTGTAACCTACGCGCTGAAAGGCGGCGTGTCAGTGGAATTGCGGCTGCGGCTGCGGCTGCGCTTGCAGTAGTTACTCCAGGAATTATTTCAAATGAAATATTGGCGTTTTGCAGTGCTGTGATTTCTTCCTCTAGCCGCCCAAATATGCCCGGATCACCAGATTTGAGCCGCACGACTTTTACACCCTGTGATGCATAATCAACCAAAAGACGACTGACGTGATGTTGTTTGGGAGACTGGCGTCCAGCGCGCTTTCCTACGCCGACTAAATCTGCCTGGCTGCTCACATAGTTAAGGATTGGCCCGGAAGATAGGTCATCAAATAAAACAACCTTTGCGTCTTTAAGACGGCGTACCGCCTTCAGCGTCAAAAGTTCAGGATCACCTGGACCTGATCCTACAAAGCTGACAAAGCCAGTCATCTTTTGGTCTCGGCAATCATATGGAAAAACGTGCCAGTTACATGTCCTCGCACCGATCCCGTTTCAATCACGGGATTACCATCTGCGTCAAACACATCTGCCAAGGGTTGATCGGGTTCGTCAACGATAGTGGAATAGTGAAATTCATGTCCCCGTAGCCGGCTTCCAGCTATAAACCCAAGGGCCGATGATTTTAAGACTGCTTCTCGGTAGCCGAGATGAAATTTCCGTTTTTCATAACTAGTGATTAGACCAAGCAACCCTGCCATTTTATGACGCTTGCCGTCTTTGTCTATTAAAATTTCTCCAAGAGCCATGTAACCACCGCACTCTCCATGAACTGGTTTATCTTTGCCATGGTTTCGAAGCGATTTCAGGAACCTGTCGGCACTAGCGATAACGCCTGCGTGCAGTTCTGGGTATCCCCCGGGAAGCCAGACTAAATCTGCGTCAGGAACAGATTCATTTGCCAAAGGAGAAAATGGTAGTATTTCGGCACCTGCTGATCTCCAGCCTTTAACCAAGTGTGGATAGGTAAACGAAAACGCAGCGTCTCTAGCAAGGGCAATCCTCTGTGCAGGTGGCTGCGCAAGCGCGCCTTGCACAATGGGTCGAGCGCCTTTTGACGCATTTTTGAGCGCCTCTATATCGACATGAGAGCGCAAAAATTCTGCATAATTCGAAATTGCTTGTTCAAGATCGGGGTGCTCTATAGCCTGAATCAGCCCCAAGTGACGCTCGGGCAGGGACAGATCACCATGACGCGGAAGGATGCCCAAAATAGGAATGCCTGCTTTTTCCATTCCTCGCCGGGCAAGGCGTTCATGACGCAAGCTTGCTATGCGGTTAAGGATTACACCTGCAAACGGCAACTTGGGCGAATAGCGCATGAAACCAAGCGCTGTTGCTGCTGCTGATTGCGCTTGACCGCTAACGTCGATCACCAAAACGACGGGCCATTCCATTCGTATGGCAGTCTCAGCACTACTACCGTATCCGCTGGCTCCTTTTGTTGCTACGCCGTCATAGAGGCCCATAGAGCCCTCTGAAATAGCTATATCTGCCCCATCAGCCTGTGCTGAAATCGCGTTCAATAGACCGTCATCCATTGCCCAGCTGTCCAAATTGTAAGAAGATCGTCGAGCCGCCGCGTGGTGGAACGCCGGGTCGATGTAGTCAGGACCACTTTTAAAGGGCTGGACGACTAATCCAGTATCGGCAAGTGCCCGCAAAAGGCCCAACATAACCGTGGTTTTTCCAGTTCCTGAACTTGGAGCTGAGATCATAAGCCCATTCGGTATCATTCGTTTTGTCCTGATCTAAATGGTGAATGTGTTGATTGTGGCCGGAAACGACGGTCGTAATCTGTGGCGTATAGGCAGCTTTCTTCAAAGCCCTCTCCAGCGAGTGCATGACCAACCAAAATCAAAGCGGTACGTTCGATGCCCTGAGGCATGTCATCGCATAGATTCTGCAGCGTTGAACGGATAATTTTCTGATCTGGCCAACTGGCCCGAAATGCGACAGCAACTGCACAGTCGGCACCGTAATATGGTGTGAGATCAGAAATCACTTGGTCAAGGTTGTGAATTGAGAGATGTATTGCCAAAGTGGCTCCTGTCGCTGCAAAGTTCTTAAGAGTTTCACCTTCTGGCATTGAGGAGGCACGTCCCGGCGTTCTGGTAAGAATGAGCGACTGCGCAATCCCAGGTAACGTAAGCTCTGTCCCCAAAGCTGCTGCTGCTGCTGCGAAAGAGGGCACACCTGGTGTCATTGAAACGGCGATCCCCTCGGCGCGCAACCTGCGCAATTGTTCCCCCATTGCGGACCAGATGGAAAGGTCACCAGAATGCAGCCGTGCTACGTCGTTACCGATAGCATCGGCTTTCTTTATTTCTTTAATGATCGTATTCAGGTCCATCGATGCTGTGTTGATGATCTGTGCATTTGGCGGACAATGAGACAAAACTTCTTTGGGCACAAGCGAGCCTGCATAAAGACAGACTGGACAGGCTGCAATAATATCCCTGCCTCTAAGCGTCAGCAGGTCCGCCGCACCCGGACCAGCCCCAATAAAATGAACAGTCATTAGTTGTCTCCTTTTGCAAAGGCGCAGGTCGCTAGCCGGTCTTGCGAGACTATTCGTCCCCCCAAAAGCCGACTATTTGCTCCAGCTGCGGCCAAAGCTGTAGCCTCTGCGAGGCTGCCTGTCTTGTATAATTGCATCGATAAATCTGAATGATTGATAGTATCTTGAGAGGCGATTTCAGCCTCATTGATGGCGATAATCGCAATTCCGGTGCGCTGTGATAATTCAATAAATACATCCTCTTGGGATTTTTTGGTGTGCGTGGTCAAGGCGTTGACATCACCCTCGCCAAGATGAGTTTTGCAAAGCCGGATGTAAAGCTCCAATAGGCTTTCAATCCTAGCCTCATGGCGAAATCCAAATCCCGCGGTAATCATAGGATGACGCTCCACTGCACAATCGGGTAGGCGGCTTTCCAGCCACGCTTTGAGCCAAGTGGTTCAGCTTGAGAGAGGTTAATTCGCATAAGTTCGCCACCTAGGCGTTCACGCCAGCTGGTTAAAAGAGCCTCGCTTTCAAGCGTCACGGCATTGGCCACCAAACGCGTGCCCTTGGGTAGATGGAGGTCTAAGGTTTGAAGTAAGTCTTGAGAAAGCCCTCCGCCGATAAAGACCGCATCGGGTATGGGGAGAGCCTCTAGACAGCCGGGCGCTACTCCTGTCACAACTTTCAAGCGATCCGCGCCAAGGTCTTTCGCATTGCTTGAAATACGCTGACTTCGGGCTTGGTTTTGTTCAATTGAATAGGCGTCGCAAGCGGGGTGGCATAACAGCCATTCAATCGCGATAGAACCTGATCCTGATCCTATATCCCACAACATCTCACCGGCCCTTGGTGCCAATGCAGACAGGGTCAGAGCGCGTACTGGACGTTTGGTGATCTGTCCGTCGTTCTGAAAAATTGCATCGTCTTGACCGCTTGCCATCGACATAGTTCTGTGTCCATGGACGTGGACAGCCAACATAACGGGATGCACAACATCATTAAAGTTATATTCATTGGCCAAAATACTACGGTGGCGCATGCACCGCCCACCTAGGGCTTCCAAGATATGAAGCATTGACCCACCAAGGCCCAAGCTCACAAGATATGTGGCAACTTCGCCGACCGAGGCCCCGTTTCGTAAGGTGACCAATAGTCTTTGCCCAGGTTGCAGATCTCGTCGCATCCTTTGGTATGGGGCAGCATGAAGCCCGTGACAAATGACTTGCTCCATTGGCCAACCCAAATGCGCAGCTGCCAAGTTAAAAGAAGATGGCGCTGCAAGGGTGCGCCACTCGCCCGAATTCAGATGGCGTATAATAACGGATCCTGCTCCAAACCAAAACGGATCTCCAGATGCCAACATGACTGTTGGGTTTCCTCTCTGGGCCAAAAGTGCGGCGATTCCATCCTTGAAAGGGACCGGCCATTCAGAGCTTTTCATTACTAATTCGGCAGGCAGTAAACTCAAATGACGTTTCGCGCCAAATATCATCTTAGCGTTTTGGAGCGTCTTTAGGCTTGCAGGTGGCAAGCCTTCTGGTCCATCTTCTCCAATACCAACGATTGTTAACCAAGCAGCATCAGACATGCCAATTAATCTTCTTATACTGGCCGGCACGATAGAGGCTACACGCCTCGCTAAAAAAATCAGTGATGTGGGTATAAACGCTGTTTTGTCCTATGCGGGGCGCGTTGAGCGGCTCAAACCCCAACCCTTGCCAAAACGCATAGGCGGATTTGGCGGGGTAGCGGGGCTTTGTAACTATATAGAAGCCTCTGCGATTACGCATGTAATTGATGCTACGCATCCGTTTGCCAATCAAATGAGCCGCAATGCCGTTGATGCTTGCACGCATTTGAAAGTTCCATTGCTTGCTCTTACTAGGCCGCCGTGGATCGCACAACGTGGCGATTTTTGGACCCATATGGACAGTATTGCTGCAGCTGTTGATTGGCTTAAAATTCCTGCGCGCCGCGTCATGCTGGCCGTGGGGCGCATGCATATTCATGAATTTGCACTGCAGCCCCAGCATTTTTACCTTTTGCGCCTCGTCGACCCACCGGCGTATGACATTCCTCTGCTCGATTTTGAAAGCATTATTTCCCGGGGACCTTTTACGAAAGAGGATGACATCGCCCTTTTGCAAAACTATAAAATAGAATTGCTTGTTTCTAAAAATTCTGGAGGAACGGGAGCGCGTAGTAAAATTGACGCCGCCCGCTCCCTTGGACTTCCAGTCATAATGATCAATCGGCCAGAACTGAATCGGGAACGTCAAGAAGTTAAAGATGTTTCTGAGGTGCTGCATTGGTTGTCTCATGGTGCCAAAGACCTCGGTGTATAAACAATTGCACTTTTTTCAGGGCGATGGATTATCCGCGTCTGAGAAGATCCCACGATGACCATCGTGCGCATGTCGGCCATGTGCGGTGTTGCTTCCGTCAAGGGTACGATGCTTATAGTTTCTTGTGGGCTTGACACGGCCCGTGCAAATATGACGGGCCTGGTGTCTTTACATATGGAATTCAAAATACGCAAAGCTTTATCAAAGCTTTGTGGCCTAGATTTCGAGCGGGGATTGTAAAATGCCATAGCAAAGTCGGCTTCCACTGCCAATCGCAATCGTTGTTCTATAATTTTCCAGGGCTTTAAATTATCACTTAAGTTAATGGTACAAAAATCATGGCCCAAAGGGGCGCCAACGCGCGCGGCGGCTGCGAGCATCGCAGTGATGCCAGGAAGAACATCTATTTCAATTGTCCGCCAAGTTTCTGGTCCGACTTCAACGGCTTCAAATACGGCTGCTGCCATAGCAAATACGCCGGGATCGCCAGAGGAAACAACAATTACTTTGTTGCCCTCTAATGCCAATTGCAGGGCATGTTTAGCTCGGTCTAGTTCAAACCGATTATCAGAGCCATGCAGCCTAAGGCCGGGGCGTTCAGAAACTCGCTCAACATAGGGAAAGTACCCGATGACATCGCTTGCTTTGGCAAGTGCGTCCTGTACTTGCGGCGTGACTAAAGTCTCATCTCCAGGACCCATACCAACAATTTTTAGCCAACCCATCATGGCCGCCGCCCCTGACCATGGACAACAATTATCGAGAAATAAGGTGTTACACTCTCATAAACATCGGTCAATTTTTGGACCGAGCTGTTTTCCATGGCGGCATATTGGATGAGCCAGGCCTTTTGATAAAGATTGGTCGTCTTTAGCGCCTCGCAAATTTTTTCAAAATTATGGCCAATTTTCATGATGACCAATGCATTTGTTTCAGCCATGCGACGCGTTAGTTCTTCTTTGGGCAGTGTGCCTAGCAAGACGGTCAAAACATCGTCGCCCCATGTCATAGGAATGCCGGTCTGTGTCCAAGCGGCTGACATGCCGGTAATGGCGGGAATAACACTGACAGGCTGCGTTTCCTTGACCCGCGTGTAAAGATGCATGAAGGACCCATAAAAAAATGGATCACCCTCACATAAAACATATACGTTTTGTCCTTGATCAGACAGATTGCGCACATGCGTTGCACAGTTTTCGTAAAATTTGGATAAGATTTCATTGTAGCGTGGATCTGACAGTGATATTTCTGTTGTAACTGGATATTCCATTGCAAATTCAATAGTGTCTTTCGGAAGTAATCCCTCTACAATTGAGCGTGCATGACCCTTGCGTCCATATTTTCGAAAAAATGCAATATGACTGGCCGAGCGAATGAGGCGATCTGCTTTTACGCTCATTAATTCGGGGTCTCCCGGTCCCAAGCCGACGCCAAAGATTGTACCTTTATTCATTTTGGATTTGTTCATTCCTTGCGGCTCGCCAATGCATTGACCGCGGCGACAGTGATTGCGCTGCCACCGAGACGTCCTTTTACAATACAGCAAGGAACAGGCGTGGCCT
>CAJWEI010000069.1 GCA_913031285.1 uncultured Alphaproteobacteria bacterium
TGGTTTCCTATTCTACATAACTACGTAAAGAGTTCCAAATATTATCAACGATATCGAGATATTCAGAGTCTCGTCGTATTGCGTCGACACCTTTTGCACGGAAATTTGACGGTCTTATAATCTCTGATACCCGGCTTGGGCGAGGCAATAAAATAGCGATTTGGTCAGAAACATAAACAGCTTCTTCAATCGAGTGGGTGACGAAAATGAATGTTTTGTTTTTGTTTGCAACAAGTTGTAGCAAATCCTCTTGAAATTTTCGGCGGGTTTGTTCATCAACCGCAGAAAAAGGCTCATCCATCAAAAGTACATCTGCATCAACAGCAAGCGCACGGGCTAAACCAACCCTCTGGCGCATACCGCCTGATAGTTCATGCGGGAAGCTATTTTCGAAGCCCTGCAAACCTACTTCTTCGATATAATTTTGGGCGATGCTTTCACGTTCATTTTTGTTCATACCTCTCATTTCAAGTCCGAACGAAACGTTTTTCAAAACTGAAGCCCATGGCATCAGGGCAAAATCTTGAAAGACAAATGCGCGATCTGCTCCGGGACCGGTTACTTGCCTGCCGTTAACTGCTACAGATCCCGAGCTTGGCTCAAGTAATCCCGCAATAATTTTTAATAAAGTCGTTTTGCCGCAACCTGAGGGACCCAAAAGTGAGGTCAATTCACCTTTTGGAAAGTTTAAGGACATATTCTTTAATGCTTCAACATTTCCATAGTTTTTTGAGATATTCTGCACAGAAACGGCTATTGGTTTCTCCATGTTTTGAACATCCTCATCAATATTCTTAATCTGAGACATAACCACGCTGGTTTCCTTTAAAGAGAATTATTTCTATTTTATCTAGTAAATTTAAAAACAGAACTGAAAGTACAATAATTGAAAAAATAGCAGCATACATTGATGGGTAATCCGCAATCGAGCGGCTGTAGGTGATAATATCACCGACACCAGTGGGCGTGATTTTAAGTTCGGCCAAAATTGCTCCAATAAAACCAGCTGATATCCCAAGGCGAAGCCCTGCGAAAATAACTGGAGATGCTGCTGGTAAAATTATACGGGATATAACAGACAGTCTTGAAGCAAGAAACGATGTGCCCATTTCTTTTAAAGATTCTGGAGTATTTTTTACTGCGCCACTTGTATTAAGCACGATTACGGGCATGGCCATGATGCATACAACGATCACTTTTGATGTAAGGCCTATTCCATAGGCTAACACTAGGAGGGGAATTAAGGCAGCTAAAGGAGCTGCCTGCATGACTATAAAGATTGGCGAAAACAACCAATCAAAGAATTGGCTTAATCCGACCCATAATCCGACTATAATTCCTACAACAGCGGAAATGCATATACCAATAATCAAAGGGCGTAGAGTCTCAGAATATGCGTCAAATAATCGTCCATCTGCAGTCATTTCAGCAAGAGCGGACATTGACTCAAAAAATGTAGGAAATGCATAGCTTACAGGAACTCGCCCTGCAATCTCCCAAGTGAGACAAAGTGCAAAAGCTGAAAAAACTTTTAATATTAAAGCACGGTTTTGCATTTATTTGATCCCGTAAAAGGAATTAGTTGCGCCAAAACCTTCGACGCAACCAAACTTTTCACAAATCATTTCGAGGCTTTGTCCAATGGTGCCAAATACCAAAAATCTTCAATATTCAGATCACTAGCGCTGCCTTTAAGTTGACCTGCTGCTGAGTACCATTCCATGTCGGCATTCGCAGCTTTTCTGCCACCTCCATTAGGATCATATAGTCCGCCGGCGACTGCATCGGTGTAAAAACCGTCCAGCTCTGCTAAGATTTCAGGTGGTAACTGACCGATTGGTCCATCTGGATTGGTCTCACGACGGATTATCGTTGGGTCTTCGTGAAGATCTTGCCAAACAGATAAAAGCGCAGTCACAAAAATATCAACATCCTTTTCGTTATTTTTAATCCAATCAAGATTTCCAAAAAGGGCTTCATCGCTGGCCTCGACCTCAAACATCTCTAGAACGTTAAAGTTGTCAGCTGCTTCACTACGCATCAGCTTGTTCTTATTTGAAAGATCAATAATTGTAGCGTCAGCGCGTCCACCGAGCAGTGCAGCAACACGATTAGATGAGCCAGGCACATAGGAGCGATCACCAAAATTCATGCTTAGCCGGTCTTCAATAACATTTGCAATCGAGTCAGTTCCACCACCTCTTGAGTGCAATAAGATTGGTTCACCATCCAGATCTTTCAGTGTTGTATATTTGGTTGTGGTCACTGGAAAAAATTTCAGTTTTGAGAGCTGAAAAATAATACGAAGCGGCGCTTTTGATCTTTGCATCGCTGCATATGGGGTTCCAAATCCAATATCCATTTGCCCACTGAGCACAGCTTGGATAGCAAGTTCCTCGTCTGAAAACGCTGTCCATTCGTAATCCAAACCATTCGCCCGAGCGCGATCTAGTGCGACAAAGAAAGCAGCAAGCTCATCTGATGGTGCCTCAGCCAGTGCAATTTTAATTTTTTCAGCTTGAGCAGAGCCAATTGCAAACGACAGAGCAATTGGGATAGCAGCCGCTAATTGTACGGTCTTTTTAAAAAAATTTATCATGTTACTCCTCCCAGGAAGTGTTACGTGTGATGGCAAGGTTGCTTTTGCTTTTTCTCTTGCTGAGTTTAGTGCTCAATCATCCCCAAAAAGACGTTTTGAAACTGAAATTAGATGCATGCGCATAGCTGCTTGTGCTTCATTGGCGTTTCGCTCCTCAATTGCAGCAAAAATTCTTGTATGCTCAGCAAAGCTGTCATGGTCAGAAGCTGGGCCGTCGCTACTACGCACCACTTTATTCCAAGACACCGCGCGCCGAACCGCATTTAAATATTCAAACATTGACATTAAAAGTGGATTTTGCGCTGCTGTTGCAATTTCATGGTGCAATAAGTCATCAGCACGCTCGTACTCAGCCCAAGAGGTTGCTCGAGACCCAGCACTACGCGCAGCACCAATACGTGATACGTCCGCTTCTGAGGCGTGTATTGCGGCTTCACGTGCAATCGCCGGTTCTATCGATAAACGCGCTCGCAACAATTGAACTGGTGTCAGTTCATTAACCAGTTCCGATATACTCAAAATCGACTTTTCGGAGTCAGGCTCAGCAATGAATGTCCCTTTACCAACGTGCCTCCAAATCAAACCCTCACGTTCCAATATATCAAAAGCTTTACGTAAATTGGCTCTAGTGATCTTAAAGCGAGAAATTAATTCACGTTCAGATGGCAAACGGCTTCCAGGCGTAAATTCCTCGCTGGCAATTAAAGACTTCAACTTTTCAACAGTGTTATACCCCGGTTTTATCCCGCTAGATTTCTCGCCCTGATCATGATAAATATTGTTCATTTGGTCGACCAATTTGTAATTATTTATACATAACACCAAAATTGGTTGTATAATGCAAACAAAAAGTAAAAAATAATAATTTGGTTGCAATTGGTTGCAATTTAAGTGAAATGTTTAAGTAAAGAATGGAGACGCAAATGGCGCATTACGCAATCCCAGAACCTCAAATTCAAACATTACCAATAGTGGGCAGCGAAGAAGTTTTTCCAGTTCGCCGCGTTTATTGTATTGGACGAAACTATGCAGCACACGCTGTTGAGATGGGTCATGATCCTACCAAAGAGGATCCATTCTTCTTTCAGAAAAATCCGAACAACCTAAACCTAACAGGAAATTTCCCATATCCTCCCAAGAGCTCGGACGTGCATCATGAAGCGGAAGTGCTAGTAGCCCTTAAATCAGGTGGCACAGACATCCAATATTCAGATGCGATGTCTCACGTTTACGGTTATGCTTTATGCCTTGATATGACGCGCCGTGACAGGCAGGGAGAAATGAAAAAGGCAGGACGTCCATGGGAAATTGGCAAAGCCTTTGAGCACTCTGCTCCTTGTGGTCCGATTCATCGAGCTGCAAATATCGGGCATCCGGCAGAAGGCGAAATTACCTTGACGGTAAATGGTGAAGTTCGTCAGAGAGGCGACTTAAATCAAATGATTTGGAAAATTCCAGACATGATTGCATACCTTAGCTCATTTTATGAACTGGCTCCCGGCGATGTCATCCTATCGGGCACCCCTTCAGGTGTAGGACCTGTTAACAAAGGAGATGTTATGCGCGTTTCGCTTGATCCACTTGGGCATCTAGAAGTAACTGTGATTTAGTAGTTATTATTTAGCAGTATAACCGATGGTAGATTTTTAACGGCAAGCCACATAAAACCCTGGGCAAAAAGTACTGACTTTGAGAAGCTTAACGGGAATAATGGACTACTTTTGTCACCCCACGTAGACCGCCTTTTTGACCGTGGGTATATATCTTTTGAAGATAGCCGACGACTGATGATTAGCCATTTGGTTCCTTCTGATGTGATTGATGCATGGGGTCTGACTAAACCTGCCGACCAAAGACCACTTTCGCGTAAGCAGTCTGTTTACATGAGTTTTCATCGAGACAAAATCTATCCAGGTAAAACATTTCAAACTTAATTATCCATAGCCATTCAGTCTTTGGGTTCAATGCCACGTGATTTAAGTTAGCCTACAGCAGCTAAATAATATTCATCTTTTGGTGGACGATTTAGATAGCTGCTACACAACAATCTAATTCATATAGGAAATTACACATCGTCGGGAACCGATCCGCGCGGGCGCGCGTCGACTTAAAACGCGATTAACTGTCAATCTATATAGGGACTATATATAGGGACAAAAGATCTGCCGAACCATTAAATTATTGTTTTTATTGTATTAAAATGGAGGTAATGGCGGTCTTGCCAGACATGTGAGATAAGGCATAGACATCTTTCATTTTTAATATCTGCTATCTTCAAAACCAACCCTCGGCAAATGACCGCCTGAGGTTTAGCGGTAATTATCGCTGAAATGAGAGGTAATGTCAGGCATCAGTCGCACAACACTGTTGTAAACCCCTGAAATTGCGCAGGAATATCGACAGAAATACCGGTAACAAAGATAGTGAGGATATGGTGGCGGTGTCACTAGACAAATAAGAGCTCTTATCAGATTAAATAACTAAAGGTTACCTGAGATTTGATTTAAGTTCGTTTAACCGTTTTTCAGTGTGCCTCAATGAGTGCTTCAATTCGAGATTGCAACAGCGCTCCCCTGATCTATAAAACTGTCAGCATTTACCGAACTTCTTGATACAGAAACGGAGGCGACAAACGTTGATTTGTTGTCGGAACGCACTGCTTATATAGGAGACACGACAAACACACCCTTTAAAGGGTGTTATAATGTCGCGAAGCGTTAGGCTGAAAAAAAAGGTGGATAGAAAGGTCGATGATAAACACCTTTACAGAGCAAGTAATTGCTTTTAATATGTAATTTAAATTATTTGGTGCGGTCGAGGTTCAAGCCGAATACTTTAACATGACTTCTTCCAGCATCCTTTCTGTGTTGGCCATCCGAGTGCCAATTGGAAACACACACTCAAAGGGCACCTTGTAAGAGTGAACTTCGGTGAACAGTGGTTTCATCTTCCCCTGCTCGACCCAAGCCTGTGCACATTGAACAGGCAAATGGCCAAGAAAACAACCGGACAAAATCGCCGCTGCAATACCTTCCATGCTACCAGCATAAATACGGCTTTTCTTTGGTTTGAAATTACCAGTTTTCAGGGCTCCACCATAGTATGATCGAGCAGCATAATCATACTCCTCAAGTTCGCCACTTTCACGGGTCAGATCGTCGCCAAAAAGTGGATGACCCTGTCCACAATACAAGGTCTGCACTTCATCGAACATCTTCATATAGCGAAGGCCAGGCACATGATTAGGGAAGGTGTGAAGTCCCATATGTAACTTTTGCTCGAGAACAAGCCTTTCGATCTCCAACGGGTCCATAACACTCAAATGTAAAACGACCGCAGGCATGGTTTCTCGGAGTTCTGCCAGAATGACCTCAAATGGAAAGACTTTATTTCCCAATAACGAATCCGCGATTGCAATTCTGAGTTCCCCACTCAGATCACCGCGTATCCCGTTCACCTTACGTACAAACTCATCACAATCCAGAACGAGATCTTTGGCATATTTGAAAACCTCATGCCCTTCTTCTGTCAGTGCAAATCCAGACCGCCCGCGGCGACATAATCGCATGCCCAGACGCGTTTCCAGATCAATCATCTGCGTGCTTATGGTAGATTGACTAACATTCAGCGCGATCTGTGCCTTCGAGAACCCACCAGATTCCACAACAGACAAGAATACGCGCAGCAAGTGCAGGTCAGCGTTGGAGACAGACGTAAGCATGATCAATCCCTACTATATACGTCGATGTTTTTATGCCATATACTGGATTGTTTCGCAGTAAACAAGGAGATATATCTAAGCAATGGTGTATAGAAAGGCTTCAATTCGTGTCAAATTATATCTCTCCAATTAATCCAGATATGGCCGCCCCGAGGTACTCGGGATTGGCGACATTCATGCGTGCGCCGATCGCACAAACCCTTGAAAATATTGACATAGGAATGGTCGGCATTCCCTATGACGGAGCTTTGACGAACCGGCCAGGTGCTCGACACGGTCCTCGCGAGGTTAGAAATCAGTCCAGCCTGATGCGTGCCATCAACCATGCAACACGCATCAATCCCTATGAACTGTGCCGGATTGCAGATGTTGGTGACGTCCAGTTTCATTCAGTATTCGATATAGAAGAGACGCACAAAGATATCAGTGACTTCATAGAGGTCATGGTGGCCGCAGGAGTTATGCCATTATCTTGCGGCGGCGATCACTCAATCAGCTTGCCCATAATGCGCGCGGTTACAACGCAACCTATGGCGTTTATTCACATCGATGCCCATACAGATACTTGGGACAGTTTTCAGGGGTCAAAATTTAACCACGGTGCCCCCTTCCGCCGTGCTCACGAGGAAGGGTTGATCGATGCGACAAAAACTGTGCAAATCGGTATTCGCGGGGCGCAAAATATCTCGGAGGGCTGGGACTATTCTGAAGCAGCTGGTATGCGTGTCATGTTTGTCGAAGAGGTTCAAAAGCACGGGGTTGATGCGATAATTGAAGAAACTCGCAACATTGTTGGCGATACGCCTGTTTATTTGAGTTTTGATATTGACAGTATTGATCCAGCCTTTGCCCCAGGAACCGGCACACCCGAGATTGCTGGCCTGACGACACCGGAGGCAATGGCTTTGATCCGCGGTTTTCGAAATCTGAACTATATAGGCGCAGATATGGTGGAAGTTTCGCCGCCTTTTGATGTTGGCGGAGTGACATCGCTGACCGGCGCTACAGTAATGTACGAATTGCTCTGTCTTCTGGCCGAGTCCGTCAGCGCGCGCTAGGATGAGATCAGGACAATAGCAGTGACAGATCAATCCAACTCGGAAGCTAAAACAGACGGGCTGTCCGGTGCCTATGTTCCGATGACAGAAGAAGGTGCAATGCGGCTTCTGGATGACCGATATGGGATGACCGGTGCTCTAAAACGGTTTGACACCGAAAAGGATGACACCTTCCGCGTGACAACCGAGGACGACCGAGGGTTTATATTGAAAGTTGCCAATCCGGATGAATCTTTCAAGGAAATTGACTTTCAAAACAGCCTACTAAGGTATGTCGAAACCCGTGATCCTACTTTGCCTACTCCACGTATCATCCATTCTGATGACGGAGAAGATATTTTCCAGATCACGGACGTGGACGGATCGCAACGTTGTGTGCGATTGCTAACCTTTCTTAAGGGTACGCCGCTGGATGAAACCCAATCCGATAGTCAGGGGCGGGTTCAGATTGGAAAAATGCTGGCGCGATTGCGCTATGCTACCGAAGGGTTTACGCACGAGGTGGAAGATCGTTACTATGGATGGGATGTTCAACACCTTTTGACACTTGAGCATCTTTTGGACGAGGTGGACGACGATACACATCGGCACGCCCTGACACAGGGGTTAGAAAGGTTCCGCCAGATCGAAGTAAAATTGCGCCAATGTCGCAAGCAGGTGTTGCACAACGATTTCAGCAAATCGAATATAATTGTGGACCATAACAACCCAGCCTACGTAACAGGTATCATTGACTTCGGTGATGCAGTCAAGACTGCGATTGCCGTGGATGTAGCAACGGCCCTCCTAAACCAATTACCAGAGACACCAAATGAGGACCTTTTCTATCGCGGGCGAGATATCCTGAAGGGTTATCTAAGCATTGCAAACTTGACCAATGAAGAGTTGGCCCTAATTCCCCACTTGGTGATGGGACGAGTTATAACACGAGCGCTTCTAACCCTTTGGCGGGTCAAGTTATTCCCAGAGAACAAACGCTATATAATGCGCAATACAGAACAGGGCTGGCATCAACTCGACTGGTTTTTGGCGCGCTCGACTGAACAGGTTTCAGACATTCTTACACCCTTTTTTGATAGTAAAAGGACCCCTTAGATGAATATCAACACAAAACGCGGCAAGATGGTGAATGGATTTGATCCCACCATGGTCGATCAGCTGGATGCGAAGACTCGGGAATTTGTCGATCGCCGAGCGCGTCTGCTAGGTCCGGCATACCGGTTGTTCTATGCTAATCCAGTCGAATTCAGCCGGGCAAGCGGAGTGTTCATGTACGACACCGATGGTAATGAGTATCTGGATGCTTATAACAACGTGGTTTCGGTCGGCCATTGCCACCCACATGTGAATGCCGCCGTCATGGCTCAGATGGGTACCCTGTGCACTCATACCCGCTATATGCAGGATGGTATTCTGGAATTTTCCGAAAAACTGCTGGCTACGTTTGAAGACGAAATCGGGCATGTGATGTTCACCTGCACCGGATCCGAGGCGAATGACCTGGCGCTTCGCATGGCCAAATATCACACTGGGCATGAGGGCATCATCGTCACCTCCGAGGCTTATCATGGCAATTCGGAGCTGACCTCGGGCTTCTCTCCCTCCATGGGTGAAAACACGCGCTTGGGCACATATGTCCGGCGAGTTTCAGCCCCTGACACATACCGTGTGGACACTGACGATATGGGCGGTTGGCTAGCCGCACAGGTGACCGAGCAAATCCGCGATCTAGAACGGCGTGGGCAAGGACTCGCTGCCTTTATTGCGGACAGCCTATTTTCATCTGACGGTATTTTTGCGCACACTCCCGGTATTCTGGAGCCTGTCCTGAAAGTCGTCCACGACGCAGGTGGGATATTTGTTGCGGACGAAGTGCAGTGCGGTTTCGCACGCACAGGTTCGCACATGTGGGGTTATCAGCGCCATGACGTGGTGCCCGACATTGTTTCAATG
Source organism: uncultured Alphaproteobacteria bacterium (assembly GCA_913031285.1). Taxonomy (GTDB): domain Bacteria; phylum Pseudomonadota; class Alphaproteobacteria; order Rhodobacterales; family Rhodobacteraceae; genus LFER01. The sequence continues at coordinate 9,332 of CAJWEI010000069.1, forward strand.
GGAAAGCCTATGGGCAATGGATACCCGGTGGCGGGCATTGCGGTACGACCCGAAGTAGCATCCAAGTTTGGCCATGACATGCGATATTTTAATACGTCCGGCGGCAACACTGTGGCTATGGCCGCAGCCAATTCGACGCTTGAGGTTTTGCAGGACGAAAACCTGATCGCCAATTCGAGGGTGGTTGGAAAAATGATGCTTTCAAGCCTGAACGACATTATGCAAGGGGACGAACGTATAGGTGACGTGCGTGGCTCGGGGCTGTATATGGGTATTGAGATTGTTAAAGATCGCGAAACACGAGAGCCGGACAGCCCGCTAGCCTTAGCATTGGTAAATGAACTGCGCCGTCGAAGGGTTCTTGTCTCCGCGACGGCAGCCAATGCCAATGTCCTTAAAGTACGCCCGCCCCTGACCTTCAGCGCCCAGAACGCTGATCGATTCCTGACGGAACTGAAAGGCGCTCTAGAAACGGTGCACCTCTAGGCCTCGGCCTTACCAATAAGGTCCTGCGGTACCTGCAGCTTACTGTGATAAGGCAACTTATCAACACGGGGAGAATATCTGCCCTCGGCAGTGACGGTGTTCACATGGGCTGCAATCTCTTCCATTGTGGCAAACCAAACGTCACCTGTTGACATCATGTTTTCAATTGCCTTTTCAACCCTTTGCCAACGAGACAAACGCCCGCTGACAAACGGATGCCATACACCAATCCAAAGGCCGCCAGGACAGGCCCGCAGGGCTTCGAATTCAGCCATAAAAACTTCCATGGCACGGTCTGGAGGGAGAATTTGAAACATGTAATCTAGATCGGGCGCATGCACGTAGGGTGGCCAGTCGTCTGTAGCCCAACTGACGGGCAGTTCCATCACTTTCCCCTTTTCGGTTTCTAGCACATATGGCACCTCATCACCCATAAGCGAGCTGTCGTAAAGGAACCCCTCCATCGCCAGTAATTCAGGCGTCTTGGCCGACATGTGGTAGAGTGGCGCCCGGTTGCCACGCGGTCGTTTGCCCGTATGACGTTCTATGATCTCGATCGACCGGCACATCCAGTCATGTTCCTGATCGTGACTCAGACTGTTGGGAGCTTCGTGTATATAGCCGTGATACCCAATCTCATGCCCATCTTTTACAATGGCATCAACCGCTTTGGGATGATTTTCAATGCACCAGGCTGGGATGAAAAAGCTCTGCTTCAGTCCAAGTCTTCGATAGGTATCCAGAATCCGTGGAATGGCAACTTCGGGACCATAACGCAGTGAAGATATCGCAGACAGTTTGTTCGCAGCGTTTGATCCGTGATGGATATGTACAAGGCTATCCGCGTCCATGTCCAGAGTGATCGCGCACGCAACTTTGGCACCGTTCGGCCAAGGTACAGGTCGTTGTAGCATTTTAAATTTCCTCTCCTAAATCATCACCGCGCCGCCGTTGGGGCTGAGCGTCTGGCCCGTAAAGAACCCAGCATCAGGACCACAAAGAAAGCGGACCAACGCCGCAATTTCACGCGGCTTGCCAACCCGTTCAAGCGGATTATCAATTTCACGGTCAATCCATTCCTGGGACATGTTCTCCAGTGCCAGCATAGGGGTATCAACCGGTCCGGGTGCGACCGAGTTCACCTGAACGTCGGGCGCCAGTTCACGCGCCAACGCGCGGGTCATTCCGACAACTCCAGCCTTTGATGCGCAGTAGGCCGAAAACTCAGCGCGACCCAGATAGGCAAGCTCTGACGAGATTAAAATAATCCTCCCAGATTTGGCAGGCGCCATCATCTTCGCCGCTCCCTGAGCGATCAGGAAAGACCCGCGCAGATTAACCGATATGATGCGGTCAAATTCAGAAACCGGCATGTTGATGATTGTCCCTTCCGACAAGATTCCAGCGGCGTTTACGACAAAATCAAGATTTCCTTCATTCTCAAGGATACTTTGAAACAACTTATCCACACTTAAAGGATCGGCGACATCTGTAGCTTCCGCGCGCACGGCCCCTCCCGCAGTTTCTATAGTTTTTTGTGTGGCAATGGTGTCTCTGCGATCCGAGAGAATGACACGTGCTCCCGCCTCGGCTAAAGATTTTGCGGCAGCAGCCCCAATGCCTTGCGCAGCCCCAGTAACCAAAGCTATTTTGCCGGTAAGTTCTGCAGTCATTGCATCAACTCCCCACGGTCAACAGTAAAGGATTGCCCTGTGATGTTGTCAGCCGCAGGACCGGCCAGAAACAAGTACATTTCCACCATATCATGTGGCTCCATCAGACCGTCCAGCGCCTGTGCACCAACAATATCATCCAGCATGTCTGATTCGGGACGTTGCTGTTGTGCCGCCATGAACGAAAGGGATCGCATCGAGGCCACGGTGCGTACCCATCCAGGACACACAGCATTTACCGAAATTCGACGTGATGCCAATTCCTGTGACAGCGACCGCGTCAGGCCAATGACAGCGTGCTTTGATGCACAGTAGGCGCTGAATTCTGCCACCGCAGTTTTGCCCCACATCGAAGCCGTGTTCACTATGCGCCCACCATCTGGGATTTTATCCAGTAACCGACGGGTCACAGAAAACGTGCCTATAACATTGATCTCGATGATCCTGCGAAAAACCTCATCAGTCCGCTTGGACGGATCTGTGATTGGAGTGATGTACTCAAAGCCAGCGTTGTTGACCAGTACATCCACTTGGCCCACCTGATCCGCCATCAGATCAACCTGATCCAGTTCAGCAATATCACAAGATATACCTTGCACCTGCCGCTTGTAGCTTTCGCTAAATTGTTCCGCGATCTCAGTCACGTCCTCTTCTAATGCAACGATTGTAACCGTTGCCCCAGCCTTGAGAAACCCCTCGGCCAAACCATACCCGATGCCGCGATTAGCGCCCGTTATCAGAACTTTTTTGTCTACAAAATCTACGCCCATGTCAGGTCGCCTCCATAGTTTGTCGGTATTCGGCACGGATGATCTCCAGGATCTCATTCCTGAGGGAAAAGAATTTTTGCATGTCCGCTTTGTTGTTGCGCCGATCTTGGACTGGAATTACTGCATTCACGTCGATCTCTTTGACGACGCGCGCAGGTCGGGCAGAGAAGATCACGACACGATCCGCCAACAAAATTGCCTCTTCGACGTCATGGGTTACAAAGATGGTGGTTTTCTTTTCGGTTTTGTTAATGTCCATCAATTGAAATTGAAGGTGCTCACGCGTTTGCGCATCAAGCGCTCCAAAAGGCTCATCCATCAATAAAATATCAGGCGAAGATGCCAATGTGCGGGCAATCGCTACCCGCTGCCGCATCCCACCAGATATCCTATTAGTATAAAAATCACTGTAAGCAGAAAGGCCAACCATGCCCATATAATGGTCCGTAATCTCTTCTTTTTCAGCGGCTGAGATATCTTTGCGATACCTTGTGCCAAACTTGATATTGTCGCGCACGCAAAGCCAGGGGAAAGAGGAGTAGGACTGAAACACCATGCCGCGACGTCGGTCTGGGCCTGCCAGCAGATCACCTGCGAGTGTAATGCTGCCCTGATCTTGTTTTTCAAGCCCACCAATAATGCGCATCAATGTTGTCTTGCCGCAGCCTGAAGGCCCTAGAAACATAACCATTTCACCCTCAGCGATAGTCAACGATAAAGGTAGCACAACCTTAGTTTCTGTTTTGCCATCCTCCGACCAGTAGGTTTTGGTGACGTCAGTTACTTTGATAAACTTATCCATGTCTCACCTACGCTGATACGAGAAAAGCCGTGCATGGGCGAACCGAAAAGCCTGATCTGTCAAAAGACCGATGATGCCGATGGCAATAATACCAGCCATGACCTCAGGCGTCTTTACAAAGCGGCGCAGTGACCAGATCATGTGACCAATGCCCGAATTAGCAGCTACAATTTCGGCGATTATAAGATATGTCCAGCACCACCCAAGTGTTATGCGCAGATTATCAATCATATTAGGCAGTGCTGCCGGAATTATGATATGGCGCATGATCTGCCCATTTGATGCGCCCAGCGTATGACCAGATTCAATGTATTCAGTCGGTACACGTTTAGTGTCATCCGCGATCAGGAGTATTAGTTGAAAGAAGGTGCCCATCCAAAGCACCGCAATCTTGGAAGTCTCGCCGACGCCAAACCAAATCACCAACAACGGTACCAGGGCCGGTACGGGCAGGTATCGCACAAAGTCGATGAAAGGCTCGAGGATGGCGCCAACTGCCCGGTAGGTGCTCATCATCAAACCTAAGGGGACCGCGATCACCACCGACAGAAGAAATGCAAACCAAACGCGGCCGACGCTAACAATAATATCAGATGCAAAATCACGCTCTGTAAACAGGCGAATAAAAGCCTTAGCCACGGCAAAAGGTGTGGGCAGAAATTCTGGCCGAATTACACCCGATGATGCAGTCATATGCCAGATTGTGAGGAAAAGAAAAAATCCGAATATGCCCAGTATTATTTCGGTTTTGCGGGGAAGCGCATGGCGAAATACAAAGAGGGGTTTTAACACTTAGCGGACCTTTCTGCTTAGCAATTTATACCTTGGCGGTTGATGCTCTGGCGATTGCCGCCAGAGCAATTGGTATCAGCGAGTTTGGCCGTCAAACAGCCCATCTAGTGCCGCACCATCAACGTAGGGCTGGTATTCCAGCGGTCCATCCTGCAGGTCTAATACCACATTGATTTCATTAAAGGCATCGAACACCTTCTTGAGCTGCCCATCACCGGATGTCGATGGCAGATAGGATACGCTTTCCTCGTATGACGTGTATTTCACGCCAGCCAACGCTTCTTTCATTTCGTCAGCAGGTGTATCAAAGAATGGGGCTGAGATCGCAATAAACTTGTCTGGGTCTGCATTGTAAAGGTCGATCGCTCGATAGATACCACGCAGAAATTTGGCATATTTCTCTGGGTTTTCCTGGTAGTCATCCGTTCGCACGATGATGACATCGGTGATCAGCCCTTCGTAGTCGGCGGATGACAGAAGTACATGCGTGCCCTCGCGCGAAGAATTCTTTACGATGGACCCCATCATCGGCTCCCATGTGGCCACTGCTGATACACTGGGGTCTTCGAACACTGCGGCTGAATCGTCTGTGGCTATCAACTGGATGTTTATATCGTCAATGCTTTTACCCATCTGCGCCAGCGCGTGCTGCACAAGGGTGGTTCCGGGGTGGTTGATTTCACCGGCCATCGTCTTGCCAATAAGATCCTCAACCGATTGGATGTCTCCCGACGCAACAACGCCGTCTGCGCCTACAGAAATATCGATTGTGCCAATGATTGTGCCGGTTGTATCAGCCTGCCGAGGCCGCGACATCGACTCGCCTATCGTGCGCATGGTACATTCAATTGCCCCTGTCGCCATTGCCGGCAGAACATTGGCTCGATCATTATCAAACGCAGTAGTCACCTCTAAATCTTCACTAGAAAAATAACCTTCTTCTTGTGCGACAAACACCGGTGCAAAGCCAAACCAGAATGGGAAAATACAGTTTATTTTATCGCCTGCGTTAGCAGGTACAGCGCTAAACGCTGTCGCTGCAGCTAAGGCACCGAGTGAAGGTAAAACTTTCAACCAATTTTTTATTTTCGTTCTCAAATGCATAATTTTCTCCTTATCTATACCAACACAGAGCCCTTTAGCCCCTGTTTATCCTAAACATGTGAGAGCCGAATGGTCTGCTAGGCAATACGTTATCCATTATCTTTACATCTAAATTAATCGATACATCGAATTTTGCAACGTACCTTTCGATAGTATTAATCTGCAATGCTTCTTTTATACGCTAAAATAATCTACTATGCGGCTTTTATACGCTAAAATAATCTACTATGCGGCTTTTATAAGGTAAAAATTGCAATCCAACCTATTGTAAATCGTAGCCTTACCAGCAAATGAAGTTGCTTTAGCTTTCTCTATTACTTAATACATTTACAACTACTTAATACACACACAGAAGCGACACGATGCGCGCGGACGAGCCATAAAAGCTGTATTAAGTCAATTTTGTGGGGGCGAATATGGGGGCGAGATTTATTTAAATCTTCCAACCTATTGTTTATATTATATTAAACGTGATTTATTGGCGGTGTTGTCAGACCTACGAGCTACAACATCAGCTTCTCCAATGGGCATTTTGAATAGTTACCAAGGTAGAAGCCGTTGCAATCATAGGCTGTTTGAAAGGAATTGGCTACTTACACCCAGCCGATTGAAACTCGCTATTGCCAATCCACTGATCAGACACCACCGCATCAAGAACAAATGCAGCAACATTCAATTTGGCCATGGGGCGAGCGAGTGTCCCATCGCCCTGAAATACGTGGTATTTTCCGTTACAGGGTTTTTATTTCAGAGATCTAAGCAATAGTATTTTTAAAGCATAAAAATTGCACAGATACTTTCAAACAGCGTGATACAAATTTACTTCTGCTTATAAATTAATCTTAATTTGTTGTGATGCACTATCAAAACTGTATGTATCATTGGCTTCAACACAAAAACCACTTAAAGTACCTTTGGAAATTTGATCCAATTCAGTTGTTTTTATAATA
>CAJWEI010000070.1 GCA_913031285.1 uncultured Alphaproteobacteria bacterium
ACGCACGTTTTACAGAACGCCCAGGACGGACTTCTCCACCTTTTGATGGGCATGGGATGCAAGAGGGCGATCGTTTGCGCAATGACTGGTTTCCAATTCTATTAGAAAAAGCGGTTCACTAATCGCGGCGAAAGGGCAATATGCCAATTTACAGATTGTTCCTTTCTCTGTTATTTATTCCGATTGTGATCATGCTTTTGGTGCGCCTTTTGATAGCGAAAGAGAGCTTTCGCGAAATAATTGCTCGCTTTGGTCTGGGCTATACAACCGCTAAACAACTGGCTCCAAGCCTCTGGCTACACGCGGCGTCGAATGGAGAGCTAAATTCAGTTAAGGCGTTTCTAGAAGAGATGCGCCAAACCAAAAAAGACAACTCAATTGTTATTACATGCAACACTTTGTCAGGCATAACATTAGCAAAATCTTTGGGTTACCGCGCGCGCCTTGCACCATTGGATTACCGGTGGTCTGTGCAAATGTTTCTCAGTACTGAGAACATATCAGAACATATCACTATGGAGTCTGAAATTTGGCCCAACCGGTTTGAAATTCTGTACAAAAAGAGGATTGCAATTGCCGTGTTGGGCGCACGTTTAGGCGTGCAGACATCGAAAACTTGGTCAAAATTCCCTCACCTTGCCTCATCAACTATTGCGAAAATTGATTTCCTTTCTGCGCAAAATTCGCAGTCATTACAACGGTTTAAGAAACTTGGTTTAACGGACAGTGCGATAGGGTCAGTTTTGAACTTCAAGTCATTTACAGTGCATCCACAATATATTCCCGCGCGCAGCATGCGCGCCAATACGTGTCTCGCGGCGTCAACTCACCCCGGAGAGGATGAAATCATCATTGATGCGTTTAGTCGCATACGCAGCCAATGGCCACTTCTCAAACTCATCCTCGCGCCAAGGCATCCACATCGCGCCAAGAAAATAAAAAATGTTCTGTCAAAGTATCGCCTGACCTTTATTTGCAGGAGCCAGACTAAAGCAGATAGCCCGGGCGATTACGAAGTACTGCTTGCGGATACTTTGGGCGAAATGGATCTTTGGTACAAGCAGTCTGGTATTTGCATCATCGGTGGCAGTTTCAAACATTCAGGAGGACACACACCTTATGAACCCGCAGCTTATGAATGTGCCTTGATTCACGGTCCATTTACAAATAACTTCAAAGCCGAATATGAAACTTTAACAAGCAAAAAAGCTTCCTTGACTGCAAAGTCAGCGCAGGAGGTGTTTGAGCACCTTCTAAGCCTTAAAAACCCAGCCAATCAAAAAAGTCTGGCCATTTCGGGCAAAGACGCCTTGGCACAAGGCTCTAATTTGGGCTGTCTTGTAAAAGAAGTCGCGTCTGCTTTGCGGTCCGCAAAATCAATTTGACCTTGATTTTAACAAGTCAGTCTTTATCTAGACCGTTGTGTGGTTGTTATCTGAACACCCTAGAAAGCCGAGACCTAATATGATACAATATGCCCTTAAATGTGACAATGAGCATAGCTTTGATAGCTGGTTCCAGTCAGCCGAAGCTTTTGAAAAACTATCCAAAGCCGATATGTTAACTTGCCCTACGTGCGGGTCAGAGCAGATAGACAAAGCGGTAATGGCACCGCGTGTGAAGAAGTCTGAAAAAGGCCAAACAAAGGCACCGTCTTTAAAAACGCTCTCACATCCAGAAGAACAGGCTATAAAAGAGCTAAAAACCTTTGTGGAAAATAACTCGGACTATGTCGGTAAGGATTTCGCAACTCAGGCGCGAGATATGCATGAAGGTATTACTCCAGAACGATCAATCTACGGAGAAGCTAGACCAGAAGACGCAAAAAAGCTCATAGAAGACGGTATTCCGGTGACCCCTCTTCCTTTCACATTGGCTCGTAAATCAAACTAAACTTTCTTGTTTAACAAATGCGCCTAGGTTCTTGGTACGGTTCCCAATGATACCATAAGAAAGTAGGCAGTTGCACTATTATTATAAAATTTGAGTTAGAATAAGCCTTTTGATTTTTGCAATTTTGCCAGTTAGCCTTTCTGCCTTTTAATTCAAAAACAGCGTTTAAAGGCACTGCTGCAAACTGAATGCGTCTTGTCAAAAATTTCATAAGAGCCTAAACAAAAAAATACTGTCTAAGGGAAAAAAATGCCTACTCTTGTGATGAAATTTGGAGGTACGTCAGTTGCTACACTTGACCGTATTAAACGCGCAGCTAAACGCGTAGGCCTTGAAGTTGCAAACGGATATGATGTAATCGCTATTGTATCAGCGATGTCAGGTAAAACCAATGAATTGGTAGGGTGGGTCAACGAAACGTCCCCAATTTATGACGCACGAGAATACGATGCGGTCGTGTCTTCCGGAGAGAATGTGACTGCAGGATTAATGGCGATGACACTACAGGAAATGAGTATCCCAGCACGCAGTTGGCAAGGCTGGCAGGTTCCATTATTGACCAGCCCAATCCACTCCGCAGCAAGAATTCAACAAATTCCAACTGAAAATATCTTGGCAAAATTTGCACAAGGTATGCGCGTGGCGGTTGTTGCGGGTTTCCAGGGAATTAGTCCTGAGGGACGCATAACGACTTTGGGCCGCGGTGGCTCTGACACCACCGCAGTTGCATTCGCAGCAGCATTTTTGGCTGATCGATGCGATATCTACACAGATGTGGACGGGGTTTATACAACTGACCCTCGCGTCGCCGAAAATGCACGTAAACTGGACAAGATATCTTTTGAAGAAATGTTGGAATTGGCGTCTTTAGGGGCCAAGGTCCTACAAACTCGTTCTGTCGAGCTCGCAATGCGGTTTAAAGTGAAATTAAGGGTTCTGAGTAGCTTTGACGAACCTTCAGAGAACGCTGGTACTTTGGTGTGCCACGAGGAGGAAATCATGGAATCCAATGTCGTTTCTGGAATTGCTTTTTCACGAGATGAAGCAAAAATAACGCTTGTCTCAGTTGCTGACCGTCCAGGGATTGCAGCTGCAATATTTGGCCATCTGTCAGATGCCGGAGTGAATGTCGACATGATTATTCAAAATATTGCCGAAGATGGCAGGACAGATATGACCTTTTCATGTCCTACGGAACAAGTTAGTCGGGCAGAGAAAGCGCTGCAAGCTGGTGGCCCTGAAAATCATGTGAATTTTCAGCAATTGATTGCGGACACCAGTGTTGCGAAAATATCAGCCGTCGGCATTGGCATGCGCAGTCAATCCGGTGTTGCCGCTAAAATGTTTAAGACCCTCTCAGATGAAGGCATAAATATCAAAGTAATTGCCACATCCGAAATTAAGATTTCTGTGCTGATTGATCGAAAATATATGGAACTTGCTGTCCAAGCATTGCATGATGCGTTTGAGTTGGAAAAACCTCATAGCTAGGGTCGAATTTAGATGTCAGAGAGATCGGACAGCGAAAGCCGTAAACTTCTTATAAGGTTAAGGGATACTTTGGCCGAGGATTCGGAAGGTCAGGCGCGGCTGGATAAAATAACGCAGCTTATCGCAGATGCTATGTCGACAGAAGTATGCTCCATTTATTTATTTCGTGACGATAAGACACTCGAACTCTGCGCCACCGAAGGTCTTAACGCCGAGGCTGTTCACAAGACCCGTATGAAATTGGGTGAAGGGCTGGTAGGCCGTGTTGCCGAACGCGGCAGTGTCATTAACACAGCAAACGCCCCTGCCGAAAAGGGCTTCCGGTTTATGCCGGAAACTGGCGAAGAGATTTACTCATCATTCCTTGGTATCCCGATACAGCGGCTGGGGCAGGGCGTTGGTGTGTTGGTGGTACAGTCAAAAGCTGAACGCAAATATACCTCTGACGAAGTTTACGGGCTAGAGGTTGTCGCGATGGTACTTGCAGAAATGACTGAACTTGGAGCATTTGTTGGCGAAGGTGCTGCCCTTCGTCCTCTTCATCAAGAAGCCACGATATTTCGCGGAACTATTGCTCAAGAGGGCGTCGCCTCGGGATATGTCTGGCTTCATGAACCACGCGTTGTTGTCACAAATCTGATTGCCGAAGATACTCAAAGCGAAAAACAAAGACTTGATGATGCGCTGAAAGAACTTCGTCATGGAATTGACGAATTGCTCAACGGTGTCGAAGTAAACAATAAAGAACAGCGGGAAGTACTAGAGGCATATCGCATGTTCGCCCACTCCAGAGGGTGGATCCGGCGTATGGAAACCGATATTTATCAGGGCCTTTCTGCTGAGGCCGCTGTCGAAAAGGAACAATCATCCACTCGCGTGCGGATGACCAAAGTCTCTGATGCCTATATGCGCGACCGTCTTCACGACCTTGACGATTTGTCAAACCGGCTATTGCGTCTCCTGACAGGGCAGGGCCAAAACACCGGAGCCGAAATGCCACAGCATCCTATCCTAGTGGCTCGTAATGTTGGCCCTGCCGAATTGTTAGATTATGGACGCAAACTCAAGGGGCTGGTTCTAGAAGAAGGCTCCGTCGGCTCACATGCCTCCATAATAGCTCGCGCTTTGGCGATCCCGCTTGTAATTCATGCCGAAAATGTCACAGCAGAAGCACTGAACGGCGACCAGATTATGATCGACGGCGAACAGGGTATTGTTCACCTGCGTCCGGATGACAGCGTTGCGAATGCATTCAAAGATAAGATGGCAATGGCCGCACAGGCTCAGCAACAGTATGTTGCACTGCGCAACGAAACAGCAATCAGTAAATGCAACAGACGCATAAATCTCATGATGAATGCTGGTCTGATGGCAGACCTACCAAGCCTCAAAAATTCAGGCGCCGAGGGCGTTGGATTGTTTCGTACTGAATTACAGTTTCTTCTGCGCAATCAAATGCCCCGCCGCTCAGAACTTAGTGGCATTTATAGGAAGGTCATGGATGCCGCCGGGGATTTGCCAGTCGTCTTTCGCACACTTGATATTGGCTCTGACAAAGTCCTACCTTACATGAGCCGCGTCACAGAACCAAATCCCGCTTTAGGATGGCGCGCGATCCGGGTCGGTTTGGATAAGCCAGGGGTTTTGCGTATGCAACTTCAGGCCTTATTACGCGGCGCTGCTGGAAGGCCCTTGACTATTATGTTTCCATTTGTCTCACTACCCAGCGAATTCTATGCCGCGCGCCGAGAGATGGATAAAGCAATCGAGCGCGAAATTCGGTTGGGTCATCCAATCCCCGATAAGATCAAGATAGGCGCGATGCTTGAGACGCCGGCTTTGGCCTTTGCACCGGACAGTTTCCTAAATGATGTCGACTTTTTGTCAATTGGCGGAAACGACCTGAAGCAGTTTTTCTATGCTGCCGACCGAGAAAATGAGCTCGTGCGCAAAAGGTATGACTCACTGGACGGCAGCTATCTCAGGTTCCTGCAACATATTGTCAAACGCTGCAAGCAAACCGACACAAAATTATCTTATTGCGGTGAAGACGCAGGACGCCCCATTGAAGCGCTTTGCCTTGCCGCGATTGGTATCAATACGCTTTCGATGCGACCCGCCTCGATTGGCCCTGTTAAACATTTATTGTTCAGAACAGATCTCAAGGCATTGGGGACGGTGATCGAGAAAGCCTACTCAAAGGGAGGCACAGCAGTGCGCGACTTAGTCAATGAATTTTTCCGTCTTCAATCAAAGTAATATAATTAGAACTTATGCATAGGCTTGATTGATTAAGTGCATTCAGGTTTTTGAAAGACCTAGTCTTTCGCAAGAAATTTCCATAATGTTAGAACTTATTGCCCTGAACCAGATATACTATGTTAGCCAAAGCCGCGGCTGTACTTGTCAAAATTACCACTGTTTTTAACTGATAGTGACCAAATCATCATTCATAATACTAAGGTCTAGACCAATGGCTCACCCATGCTTATAACCGTGCTCAAATGAGCCTTGTATCGATGTACTCTCTCCGAATTATATGCCCGGCGCTCTGATACAAAAGAGCAGTCGGGATAAAGAGATTGAAACATCGCGATACCCTTACGCGTAATTGAAATTTTGAGCTAAGGATGACACAATATGTGCGCCCAAACACCCGACTATAAAGAGACCCTAAACCTTCCCAAAACTGACTTTCCAATGCGTGCCGGACTGCCAAAACGAGAACCAGATTGGCTAGAACGTTGGGAAAAACTTGGTGTTTACGACCGGTTACGCACTAAGACAGGTCGCAAGTCGTTTACGTTGCACGATGGCCCTCCGTATGCCAATGGCAATCTTCACATTGGCCACGCTCTTAACAAAATCCTGAAGGATATGGTTGTACGTAGCCAGCAGATGATGGGGCATGATGCCCGTTATATTCCAGGCTGGGACTGTCACGGTTTACCAATTGAATGGAAGATTGAAGAATCCTATCGTCAAAAAGGTAAAAATAAAGACGAAGTACCCATCATTGATTTTCGCAAGGAATGCCGCACGTTTGCTACAAAATGGGTCGACATTCAGCGCGAAGAATTCAAACGGCTTGGAATCACAGGGGAATGGAAAAACCCATATATGACAATGGCATTTCATGCAGAGCGTGTAATTGCCGAAGAGTTCATGACATTCCTCATGACTGGCACACTGTACCAAGGCTCTAAACCTGTTATGTGGTCGCCGGTCGAAAAGACTGCGTTGGCGGAAGCCGAGATAGAATATCACGAGCATAAGTCGCATACCATATGGGTGCCATTTTCATTTAGTAAATCGTCGCAAGGGTTGCAGAACGCGCGGGTTGTGATCTGGACAACAACGCCTTGGACCATACCCTCCAACAAGGCCATAGCGTTTAATACAAAAATTGCATATGGTCTATATCGAGTTGACGAAACAGAAGAAGAAAGTTGGACTAAACCCAACGAACTCTATCTATTCGCAGATAATTTGGCGGAAGACTGTCTAGAGAAATCACGGGTTACTAACTTTACCCGATTGCGCGCTGTTGCGGTGAGCGAGCTTAGCGGGGCCATCTGCCAACATCCGTTTGCAAATTTGGATGATTTTTGGGACTACGAGGTGCCGATAATTAATGGCGATCACGTCACCGATGATGCGGGAACCGGATTTGTGCATACAGCGCCTTCTCATGGTGCGGATGACTACGAATGCTTTGTCAGCCGCGGTTGGACTGACCGGATGACACACAACGTTGGTGAGGCCAGCGAATTCTTGCCACATGTGCCATTTTTTGCAGGACTTGAAGTTTTTGACCGTAAAGGCAAAGAAGGCAAAGCAAATCAAGCCGTAATCACCAAATTAGTCGAGGCAGGCGGGATTATTGCACGCGGACGCATGAGCCATAGCTACCCTCACTCTTGGCGATCTAAAGCACCAATAGTATTTAGAAATACCCCACAGTGGTTTGTCGCAATTGATCGCGAAGTTGGCGACGGACAAGATACCTATGGCAATAGCATTCGTGACCGGGCTCTCAACTCGATAGACCAATTGGTTAAATGGACTCCTCAAACAGGCCGTAATCGGCTTTATTCAATGATTGAGGCTCGCCCCGATTGGGTTCTATCTCGCCAACGCGCTTGGGGCGTTCCGCTTACTTGTTTCACCAAAAAGGGTGGTGTGCCGAGTGATACGGATTTCTTATTACGAAATACCAAAGTAAATCGACGTATTATAGAAGCCTTTGAAGTCGAAGGAGCGGATGCATGGTATAAAGAGGGCGCAAAAGATAGGTTCCTGTCTGGCATTGTGGAGCCTTCAGAGTATGAACAGGTCTTTGATATTCTAGACGTCTGGTTTGACTCGGGCTCCACGCATGCTTTCGTTCTTAGAGACCGAGAAGACGGCTCTGACGATGGGATTGCAGACCTCTACCTTGAGGGCACTGATCAACATCGCGGTTGGTTTCACTCTTCTTTGTTACAATCTTGTGGAACCAATGGGCATGCCCCATATCGGGGCGTTCTAACACACGGGTTTACTCTAGACGAAAAAGGCATGAAAATGTCTAAATCCTTAGGTAATACAATTGCGCCAGAGCAAGTTATCAAACAGTACGGCGCAGATATTCTGCGGTTATGGGTAGCGCAGTCAGATTATACAGCTGACTTAAGGATCGGAGCAGAAATTCTTAAGAATACGGCCGACTCTTATCGCCGCTTACGCAATACTATGCGCTTTATGCTCGGATCACTTGCAGATTTTTCCGAGGCAGACCGAATTGAAACTTCTAAAATGCCAGAACTAGAACGCTGGATTTTGCACCGATTAGCCGAACTGGCCGAGACTGTGCAAAAGGGGTATTCTTCGTACGATTTCCAAGGTGTTTTTCAAACGGTATTTACCTTTGCCACAGTTGATCTCTCTTCCTTTTATTTCGACGTTCGCAAAGATATCCTGTATTGCGACGGCGATACGATAGAGCGCCGTTCAGCGCGAACAGTTCTAGATATTTTGTTTCATAGGCTGACCACATGGCTTGCACCGGTCCTGGTGTTTACAATGGAAGAAGTCTGGCTGGAGCGATTTCCAGGCGAGGAAAGCTCAGTTCACCTTCTAGACTTCCCAGAGACGCCCAAAAGTTGGAAGGACACAGGTCTGGCAGAAAAATGGGCCAAAGTGCGTTCAGCGCGACGTGTTGTAACATCCGCGCTGGAAATTCAGCGTACAGAGAAAGTCATCGGGTCCAGCCTTGAAGCTGCCCCGAGCATCTATCTCAAAGATAGCGATACCTTAGACATTCTTGCATCAATACCATTTGAGGATGTTTGCATCACCTCCGCAATTGATCTGAACCTAGGTTTGGCCCCTACGGGCGCCTTTATTGCGGAAGGTGGCGACGAGGAGATCGCAGTTGTCTTTGCCAGGGCTGAGGGTAAAAAATGCCTGCGTTGCTGGAAAATCCTTCCAGATGTAGGACAACACAGTCATGCAGGTACCTGTGGTCGTTGCAGTACTGCACTCGGCTGAGTCGTTAGATTAGATTTGATATAAAATATTAATCTCTAGGGAGATGTCTCAGATTAGCAAAAAAGGCTTTTAAAAGGGCTGTGGCCTCATCCTCGCCAACACCTGGGTAAATCTCGGGACTGTGATGGCTTTGAGGATGGGCAAATATTCTAGCACCCTGCTCTATTGCACCTGACTTTTGATCAGACGCTCCGTAATAAAGTCGTCTAATGCGCGCCGCAGCAATCATGCCTGCACACATCGCGCAGGGCTCGAGTGTGACGTATAGATCATAGCCTACTAAACGCTCCTGTCCCAAACGTTCGCAGGCTGCACGAATGGCAAGCATTTCCGCATGTGCAGAGGGATCATTTTTCTCACGAGTGCGATTTGAAGCTCTAGAAACAATATCACCATTCGACGCAACCACAACTGCACCAACCGGCACCTCGCCTCTGGTTGCAGCATCCCTCGCTTCCTGTAGGGCAATATCCATATGGCTTGTAAATTTCATTTTCGTCTCAAATAAGCAGAATTGTTCTTTCAACTATAGAAAAATTCGCCTAAAGGCCACTACATGGAAAAAACCATAAACCCCGGCGAGCGAATTGCCAAAGTTATTGCGCGAGCAGGCATTGCCAGCCGTCGGGAAGCAGAGCGGATGATCGAGGCGGCACGCGTCAGCGTAAACGGCCAGACAATTAGCTCTGCCGCTTTAAACATAACTCCAAGTGACAAAGTAAAGGTTGATGGCAGGCCGATTGAGCCTGCGGCCCCTCTCCGACTGTGGTTATTTCATAAACCTCTGGGACTCGTGAGTACGACAAAGGATGAGCAAGGGCGTAAAACAATTTTTGATGCACTGCCAAAAGATATGCCCCGTGTTCTGAATATTGGACGGCTCGATCTAAACTCTGAAGGTCTTTTACTGTTGACTAATGATGGAGACATAAAACGCCAACTTGAGCTTCCTTCAACTGGCTGGTTGCGCCGCTACCGCGTTCGCGCCAAAGGACAGCCTTCCGACGCGGTACTTGCACCTCTACGAGCCGGAATTACATTAGAAGGTGAACATTTTCGTCCGATGGACATCACTATCGACCGCCAGCAAGGCGCTAACGTTTGGCTCACCATAAGTTTACGCGAGGGCAAAAATCGTGAAATTCGAAGAGCAATGGATCATGTCGGATTGAACGTTAACCGTTTGATCAGAGTATCATACGGCCCATTTCAATTAGGAACACTTAAGGCGGGCGCCGTTGAAGAAGTACGCCGCAAAGTAATGCGAGATCAACTGGGGCTAGACCCACCCCCAGAAAAAAAAGATAAGAAAAGGATTATCATACGCAGACGAAACAAATAAAAAAATCCCCGCCGAATTTTTTATAACGCTACCATAACTAGAGTTAACCGAAAACAAAGAGAGGCCGCATTATTATGCCAGACTTATTAACACTTGAAAATTTGGGAAACCTGTTAATGCTGTGTTTCCTGCAGGCTGTTTTAGGCTTTGATAATCTTCTCTATATCTCGATTGAAAGCCAGCGCGCACCTGTACCACAGCAGAAATCTGTTAGATTTTGGGGAATCATTATCGCCGTTGCTCTTCGGGTAGTATTACTGTTTGTAATGATACGTCTGATCGGTGCGCTGGCAAAACCTTTTTATATCTTTGAATGGGTAGGTATATTGGAAGGGGCAGTAAATTTTGCTACCTGCGTCTTCTTCATCGGTGGCGTATTCATAATTTACACCGCGTTCAAAGAGATCTCTCATATGCTTACTATCGAGCATCTTGATACGGATATCAACGGAAAAAGCGGCAAATCTGCTTTTCAGGTTGTGATGATGATTGTTTTGATGAATTTGGTTTTCTCATTTGATTCTGTACTCTCGGCGCTTGCCATAACGGATGTGTTTCCAATTTTAGCCTCTGCTATTATTTTCTCAGGTCTCGCAATGTTACTATTGGCGAATGGAGTCACAAAATTTCTAGAACGCAACCGCATGTACGAAGTGCTTGGACTGTTTATTCTATTAATTGTTGGCATCGTTCTGCTTGGCGAAAGCGGTCAGGCGGCTGCACACGCCATGCACGATCCTTCTCTGGCCCTTAAACTGTTTGGCTACGAAGTTATCCCGATGTCCAAATCGACCTTTTATTTTAGCGTTGTTGTCTTGGTTGTTGTTGAAATCTTACAAACAGGCTATTCGCGCAAACTTAATCGCGAACGCCATTATGGCAAACATTAGTGAAGGAAAAAAACACTTTTTCGACTTCTTAAACGGTGCAGAAAAATTCTGATCATTGCATCAAGACGCCGAGATTGAGCAAGGGTTGTAAATATCGAAATATTGTGCCCAAGAGGAGTATAATCTTTACGAACTTAAGATAAGCGGCAATCAAATTACTGGAATATTATACGATCCAATAATCGGGATAAAACCCACATTAAAATATTGGAGATAGTGTTCCTTATACGATATTAAAAAATTATTTTAGGAGCAGATAGACATGCCTGTTTTGCCAACTAACCTCTCAGAAAAGCTTGTTGAATCTTAAAGAGAATATTCTAAAGCCTTAGTAGGCTTATTTTAATTGTTCGTTTTGATGTCCTGTTCAAACCAAGCGACCGCACCACTGGGAGCCTTAGAGGATGGAACGAAACTTCCAATCTCAACAAGATCTAGCATTTTGAAGAGATATTATTAAGATCTTCAGAAGGCACTGTCATCGTGTGGGATTATGCGCTCCAACCGTGGCGGTTCAGACATTCCCTTTGATACAAAAGAGATGATGCGGGATTTCAAAGCAGTGGCATTCTTTGTTAAACACTCACTAGTTAATGGGTTTGAGCGCGGCAAGATTAACCGGTCAATTAACGATATTGCTGTCGCAGCTTTGGTCTTTAGCCAGTTTACACTGGAACACGATACCTCTAGCAGCAAACGTCTGGAATTTTCACAAGCCGCAAATCCAGATTAGGAAAGCAACTTAAGCAGACACTTTCACCCGCATAACTCGATCGCCTTTGGGTGAATTCGCGATATCAAAGTTCTTCTGTAAACACAGAAGTTTTCAAATTGCTAATTACCACTCATAAAAGGGCAACGGATCATAATTTAAGCTTCCGCTTATTTACTAAAAATACAAGGTGATGAATATTTTAACTCTACCGACTAAACTATGCAGCTTAATACCGTTGTAAATTGTAGCCCATCCGGCTTTTCAAAGGGGAGCTTGTTAATGAGTGCCCTACGAGTGGCTTGCCCCTCTTTAAGCCGGATGGTGCACTTTATAAAAATCCTTCTAAATCCTAGTTATGTAAAAAAGTAGCATTGGATTGCCTTTTTTTGATTATTACGTTTCCGCGTTTGTATATTTTTTGAGTTCGGCACGAGCTACCTGACGTCGATGAACTGCGTCGGGCCCGTCTGCAAAACGCAACGTTCTAATATGGGTCCACATATGGGCAAGATCGAAATCCTGACTGATCCCACCTGCACCATGCATCTGCATCGCCTCATCGACGACTTTGCCCGCCATCAAGGGAGCCACAACTTTAATTTGTGATATCCAAGGTTGAGCAGCGCGCACACCGACAGTGTCCATCATATATGCTGCTTTCAGGCACAAAAGTCGTGCCATCTCGATCTCCATACGTGCATTGGCTATTATGTCATAATTTCCACCAAGCTCTGTCAGCGGCTTTCCAAATGCCGCTCGCGACAGACCGCGTCGACACATCATCTCTAAAGCTTTTTCTGCCTGTCCAACCGCCCGCATGCAGTGATGAATTCGACCAGGACCAAGTCGCCCCTGCGCAACTTCAAAACCCCGAGCCTCACCCAGAATAACAGCATCAGAAGGAATACGTACATTAGTAAAGCGCAAATGCATGTGTCCATGTGGTGCATCATCATTTCCAAAAACTTGCATGGGACGCAAAATTTCTATGCCGGCTGTCTTTGGGTCTAACGCAAACATCGTGTGGCGTTTATGTTTAGCGGCATCAGGGTCCGTGTTGGCCATCAAAATGTAGAGTGAACAGCGCGGATCCCCCGCCCCAGAGATCCACCACTTTTCTCCATTTAAAATAAAGTCATCACCATCCCGTTTGGCTTCAAAAGCTAGTTGCGCCGCATCTGAAGAAGCCAGAGCAGGCTCTGTCATAACATATGCTGAGCGAATTTTTCCCTGTAATAAATCGCCCAGCCAACGATCCTTATGGGCCTCACTACCATAGCGTTCTAGCACTTCCATATTTCCCGTATCAGGGGCGGAGCAATTAAAAATTTCAGCCGCAATACCAACTTTTCCCATCTCTTCCGCAAGATAGGCATATTCAACTGTGCTAAGACCAGACCCTCGTTCACTGTCGGTTAACCAAAAGTTCCAAAGATTGCGATCACGAGCTTTCTGTTTGAGACTGTCCAAAATCTCGATCTGACGCGCGGTAAATGCAAAGCGGTCACCTGAAGGATGTTTACCGATTTCAGCAAAATATTCGGCATTAAGCGGCGCTATTTCGTTTTCGATCATATCACGCACCTTCTCTAATACTTGCGCAACCTTTTCACTAATGCCTAAATCCATAGTTTCTTCCTATACCATATCTGGGAGTTTATAATCTTTGAACTTTTGCCTGAGGGTAAGCTTTGATACCTTACCCGTTGCGGTGAGCGGTAAAGCCTCAACGAATTCGATCGCATCTGGCAATTGCCATTTTGCAACCTGCCTTAGTAACAATTCGTCCACTTGGTCTTTGCTCACACGTGCTGAACCATTAGGGACTATAACTAAAAGGGGTCTTTCATCCCATTTAGGATGGGCGATTGAAATAACTGCACAATTGGCCACATCTGGATGCCCCATGACAATATTTTCAAGATCAATAGAACTAATCCATTCACCACCTGATTTAATGAGATCTTTAGCCCGGTCCTGAATTGTCAAAAAACCCTCAGCGTCAATCGAAGCAACGTCGCCAGTTCCAAACCAACCATCGCTATCCATAACGGCCTTTGTCGCTTCCTTATTTCTGAAGTATGCACTTATAACTGCATTGCCACGAACGTATAGCTCTCCGATCGCCTGACCGTCATGCGGCTGAGTAACACCAAATTCATCAACAATTTTCAAGTCAACGCCAAACGCACGTCTACCCTGACGCGCTTTCATATCAAGTTTCGCTTCTTGGTTCATTGTCTCTTCGAGGTGCTCAGACAGTATTCCATGTGTACCTATCGGACTCATTTCTGTCATACCCCACGCATGGCAGACCAGCACACCCGTTTTTTCAAAAACTTCGATCATTGAACGTGGCACAGCCGACCCACCTACAATCACGCTCCTAAAACCTTCAGGATTGCGTCCTCGTGCCGCAATTTCACTCTGCAAGCCAAGCCATACAGTAGGCACACCCCATGCCGATGAAACTTTTTCATGATCCATTAGATCGAAAATGGATTTCCCGTCCAAAGCCGGACCGGGAAATATTAGAGATGCACCTGCCAAGGGGCAGGCATAAGGCAACCCCCAGGCATTTACATGAAAAAGTGGAACAACAGGTAAGACTTTTGCCCCCTCATGGACAGTTTTTGCTAAACTTACTGATATAGTTAGGGCGTGCAAAACTGTTGAGCGGTGCGAATAAAGCGCACCCTTCGGATTTCCAGTCGTGCCCGACGTATAGCAAAGCCCAGCAGCAGTATCTTCTGGGAACTCTGCCCATATAAAATCGGTCGATTCATCTTCAAGAAGATCCTCAAAACATAAAAAATCAATTTTTGATTCCGGCATATGTGCCCGATCAGTCATCAATATATATATAATATCTTGAGGAAAACGGTCTTTTAGCTCTTCGAGAAGTGGTACAAATGTCAAATCCACACAGAGGACCTTGTCCTCGGCATGTTTGGTGATGTACGACATTTGATCTGCACTGAGACGTGGGTTAATGGTGTGGCAGATAGCGCCAAGGCCCGCGATAGCATAATACAGTTCGAAGTGCCGATACCCATTCCATGCAAGGGTCGCGACACGATCACCCGGCTCAACACCTATTTTTCTCAAGCCTTTTGCAAGCTGAGCAACGCGCTTTAGCGCGTCTGGATATTTATATCTATGTACACCACCTTCAGTGCGAACCGACACTATCTCCGCCTTGGGATGATTTTGGGCACTAAACCTTAGAATTT
>CAJWEI010000071.1 GCA_913031285.1 uncultured Alphaproteobacteria bacterium
AGCGGAGTTTATTTCTTCAAACGCTGCTATATTTCGCTAGCTCTGTCCAAATTGCCTTCCAGTTAGATTACCGCCCGTACAGGTTTGCTGAAAAACCGGAAGAAGAGCGAAGTGCACAGCGACGAGGGCATCTAAGATTACGAGAAACTTGGAAGGTTGTTAATGATCAGATTGGGGATAATCACTGGATATTGGGTGATGTATTCAGCGCCGCTGATATTTATTTGTACATGTTGACGACATGGTTAAATCAATCACGCGGTCATCCTGCTATCGCAGAGTTCCCAAATGTACAAAGAATTGCCGATGAGGTTGCGAAGAGAGCAAGCATACGAAAAGTTTATGGTCTATAAGTGTCGCCTTAATCTTGCAAACCCACACCCTCCATCGATAGGATCTTTGGAACTCATTAACCGTCAGACATATCTAATCGAGCTGCAGCTTGGTATGCCGGTCGTGTTCTTAAGCTTTTAACATATGCCCCAAACTTCTCACTCCCAGCGGAAAATTTTGCGACATATGCCCAACCTGCGCAATGACCAAGGATGAAATCGGGTAAAGAAAGATTGTCACCCATTAAAAACGACCCTTTTATCTGTTTTTCAAGACGGTCAAGGTTTCGTTTATATTCTCGTTTGAAACTGTCTTTTATATTGGGGAAATTATCAAATTCTTTGAGGCCCAACGAAGAACGAGAAGCGGCCCACAAAACAGCATCAATTTCGTCTATGATCTGATGTGAAAGCGCATCCTGATGTGCACGTTCAATTGAGCCAGCTGGTGCAGTCAATGTCTGATGTTTGTCTGCTAGGTAAGTCATGATCGCGTTTGAGTCTGTAATAACTGCGCCTCGGTCTATAAGAATTGGAATCTTGCCAGAGGGATTATATTGTTTGACTAACTCTGAATGTGGTGGAGCATGAGTATATTCATAGGTCAGACCCATTTCTTCTAGCATCCATAAAACTCGAAATGTCCGACTTTTGACAGAACCTATTATTTTGTACATTTGCCCTACTTTGCATTTATTAATTTTGAGTTTTTCCTTTCAGCACTAATACAGCTTTCTCATAAAGTGAATTATTTAAAATGGCCTTTATCTAAAGTTCATGAAAAAAGCTATGCGCTGCTATGGATCGCCCAATGAGATCGTTACAGATAGGCTTCGATCATATAGCGCAGCAGTAAAAGAGCTGGGCTGTGCAGATAAGCAAGTTACACAGCGATGGGCAAATAACAGAGCGGAGAATTCACACTTACCCTTTCGACGACGAGAACGTGCGATGCTGCGGTTCAGGCGTATGCACAGCCTGCAAAAGTTCGCTTCAATCCACGCCTCATTTCACAATCACTTCAATTCACAAAGGTCACTATCAACTCGCAGTACTTTCAAGCTAAACCGCGACGCTGCTCTTACAGAGTGGCGCTCTCTAATCGCCTCATAGAACGCATGCTATCATGGCTTCTCATGCTTGAGCCGATTTGTCTGAAAGGACCGCCATAAATTGCCTCAGAAGAAGTACGCTCTCGGCAAGCATCAGCCGAAAATCAAATGCTACCCTTTACTACATTACTCATTTCAGCACAGTTCAATACATAATAGTCCTTACGATGGCTTGTATTATTGAGCCTCTCAGATGTTTCCATGCAAACTGCAAGGCTTTGGCAGATAAAAAAGTGTTTATCATACTGCCATCTGCAATGTAATTTAAGCAAAAGATCCTAAGCAGCGTGCCGATTTACAAATTCCCGTCAACTTGTTAGAATTGTATAGTTAATTCCGAGGTTGTACCGCCATGACCCACATAATCGGCATGTCCGTTAATTCTGGCGCCTATCAGAAATTGAAGGCGGGTTATGAGAATGCAGACAGATTCATAAACAATTCTGCTGCTAAAAAGCGCGTCATTCAAGCCTCCACTCATGGGCGAGGTAACATGTCAACGGTTGGTATGGGATCCAGTCAAGTGACCCAATTTAGCTCGACCGCTAACATCTCAGTTGAATTGAGCAGCGTAAAAAAAGATGTATTACAAATGATGAAAAGCCTATCCGCTGAGGTCAATATTGAAATAGCTGATGAAATACGCTCGCGAATCCGCGCCGGCAATTGGCCAATTGACCGACAAGCCTCAAATAACGCAATCAAAGCAATGATTGCTGACTACTCTGCTTTAACGAAGTAAAGTGCAAAACTTTATATCAAGTCTTTCAAGCTTTTAAACTATTATATTGCATGACATTTTTATATCATCATCGTAAAATAGAGGAGTTCTCAAGAAGTTTTCGCAGTTCTGTTTTCAGGACTTTTCCATTATTGTTTTTCGGTAAGTTGTTCCTAACAATATAACCTTTTGGTCGCTTAAAGGCTGCGATGTGGCGTCGGCAAAATTCGTCCATTTCTTTCTGTAAATGTTTCATTTGATCGTTCAACACAATAAAAGCAATGACCTCTTCACCCCAATCAGGGTGATATCGCCCAACAACGGCGGTCTCAATAACACAGGGATGCATCAGCAACACCTCTTCTACCTCACGTGGGTAAATATTGCTCCCACCAGAGATGATCAAATCTTTCGAACGATCCTTTAGTGTGATGTAACCCTCATGATCCATGTAGCCAATGTCACCAGTATGAAGCCAACCCTTAGCCAATGCCTTTTTGCTGGCCTCAGGATTTCGCCAATATCCGGACATAACGGGTTCACCGCGCACCATGATTTCTCCCGGTTGGCCCTCGACAGTTGACCCTCCGGATGGATCACCTATTCGCACCTCCACCACAGACTGCGCCCTTCCGACTGAGGCCAACCGCTGTTCCCAACGTGGGTGGCTGCGATCATTTACTGCTTTACGCGACAAAGCCGTTATCGCCATAGGGCATTCGCCCTGACCATAAATTTGCACAAATACCGGACCAAACCAATCAACTGATTCAATGATATCAGATTTATACATTGGTCCACCGGCATAGACGATGGTTCTTATCCCTTTAGGTTCACGGCCATCGGCCTTTGAAGCAGCCGTCAAGCGCTTGACCATTGTGGGGGCTGCGAACATATGTACTGACTGAAAATGCTCAGATAAATCTAAAATCTCTTCCGACTGAAAGCCACCCGACTCAGGGAAAACATGGCGCGCAGCTTTCAGCACATGCATGATACTATAAAGACCCGCTCCGTGAGAGAACGGCGCTGAATAAATAGCTGCATCCTCTTGGTACACATTGTCTACATCGATAAAATAAGCTTTTGCCATGGATTTTAACATCCCGTGAGTAATCATCACTCCTTTTGGCCGACCTGTTGTTCCAGAAGTATAAAACAACCATGCCAAATCTGAACTGGCCCGAGGTAACACTGGCTCACAAGCACGGTTTTCGGTTAACCTTTGCAATGTATTCTCGGACAAATCTATAAGTTTGACATCGTCACTCCAGAAATCTGATACTCCTTGAAGATCTTTAAATTGCTGGCCTGAGGTTAGGGTGATTTTAGCCTCAGCATTTTTGATGATCCAAATTGCCTCTCTTGCATGTAGTTTTGCATTAATAGGTACTGCAATTGCGCCTGAAAACCATATCCCAAACAAAAGACGAAGATAATCAGGATGGTTCATCATAAATATAGCAACACGGTCACCGGGGTTAATGCCCGCACCCTTCAACCAATTTGAAGCTTGGCCAACGATTTCATGTAGATCTTTATAGGTGCCACATTGTTTTTTCCCGCTAAACAGCGCTGGTTTGTCTCCGTTATCTTCTGCTGCTCGGCTTAACCAACGCGCAACATTCATATTCTAGCCCTTTCAAAACTGGCGCCTTTGAAACTATTTACAAGCACCAGTCATGGCAATGCTCAAAATATTTATAATCCCAACTGCAGAAATTCATCTTTTTCAGGCCTTACGGTCCCGTAATTTGCTAAAATGAAGGAAAAATACAGACTATTTCCCAAAACACGCCGACATTGTTGCACGACTTTCTTTTCACTGGGCACAGCTTGCCTTATAAAGGTGTTAGAAGAATGGTTTGAGCAGAACCACTATTTTGATCTTTGAGGTATACATGACAAAGAAAACCCGCGACCAAGACATCGCCTTTATTGAGGCGCTTGCAGACTTGCTCAAGAGTAATGAGCTATCCGAAGTAGAAGTCATGCGTGAGTATGGCGAAGATGACACCCTTAATGTCAGGGTCAGCCAAATCAAAAATGTAGCGCCGCAGGCTATGGCGGCCCCAGTGGCGGTTTCTGCCCCTCAGCAAAGTGCTCCTGCCGAGGTATTAAATGTCGCTCCATCCAATAACTCGATTGAAGATCCTGCCAACCATCCTGGTGCTGTAACCTCGCCGATGGTAGGAACAATCTACATGCAAGCAGAACCTGGAGCCCCTGCCTTTATTACTATTGGTTCTAAGATCAATGAGGGCGATACATTGCTCATCGTTGAAGCGATGAAAACCATGAACCACATTCCAGCGCCAAAGTCTGGGTCAATTCAACGCATTTTGGTTGAGGACGGCGCGGCAGTTGAATTCGGCACGCCATTGGTCATAATCGAATAAGGCGGCGAATATGTTCGAAAAAATACTGATTGCAAACCGAGGCGAAATTGCCTTGCGTGTCATTCGCGCCTGCCGCGAGATGGGAATACGTTGTGTAGCCGTCCATTCAACTGCTGACAGTGATGCAATGCATGTGCGCATGGCAGATGAGTCTGTTTGCATCGGCCCACCACCTGGCGCCGACAGCTATCTGTCTATACCTGCAATTATATCTGCCTGTGAAATTTCCGGGGCACAAGCAATACATCCAGGATACGGATTTCTATCGGAAAATGCCAGGTTTGTTCAAATTCTTGAAGACCATGGCCTTAGCTTTATAGGGCCAACAGCCGAGCACATTCGCATCATGGGCGATAAAATCACGGCCAAAGATACCATGAAAGCACTTGGGGTGCCATGTGTTCCAGGATCTGAAGGAGGAGTTCAGACACTTGAACAAGCCAAAAAGATTGGCGAGCAAATTGGCTATCCAGTCATCATCAAAGCCACAGCAGGCGGCGGCGGTCGCGGAATGAAAGTTGCAAAGAGCGCAACAGATATGGAGCACGCCTTTATGACAGCTCGCGCCGAAGGCAAAGCCGCCTTTGGCAATGACGAAGTCTATATTGAAAAGTACCTAACAACTCCCCGTCATATCGAAATCCAAGTCTTTGGCGACGGCAAGGGAAAAGCAGTTCATCTGGGCGAACGAGATTGCTCTCTTCAAAGGCGACACCAGAAGGTTTTTGAGGAAGCACCAGGCCCCTCTATTTTAGAAGAACAACGAAGTGCTATTGGCAAAGTATGCGCTGATGCCGTCGCAAAGATTAACTACATCGGCGCAGGCACGATCGAATTTCTATATGAAAATGGTGAATTTTATTTCATTGAAATGAATACAAGGTTGCAAGTTGAGCATCCAGTAACCGAAGCAATTTTTGGCGTTGATTTAGTGCGCGAGCAGATCCGGGTTGCAGCAGGCGAACCTATGTCATTTGCTCAAAAAAACCTTCAGATTAATGGTCATTCTATCGAAGTACGTATAAACGCAGAAAAGCTTCCAAACTTTGCCCCGTGTCCAGGTAAGATATCGGCATATCATGCCCCCGGAGGTTTGGGAGTACGCATGGATAGCGCTCTTTACAATGGATATTCAATACCGCCCTTCTATGATAGCCTGATTGGCAAATTAATAGTACACGGCCGTAATCGAGACGAAGCTTTAGCCCGCTTAAGCCGCGCACTCAGTGAGTTGATTATTGATGGAATTGACACCACGATCCCACTGTTTGATGCCCTTCTGTCAGAGCAAGATATTCAAAGTGGTGCTTATAATATTCACTGGCTGGAGCATTGGTTGGACCAAAAATCCAATTAAGTCTTGGCCAAATATCTTGAATAACTTGCCATTCCATTTTCGATCTGTCACCTCTTTGGGGTGGCAATAGAGTTTATGTGAGCCTGTAGTGCACGAGCTTTCGCAAGACATCCTTTTAAGTGCTTATAGGCGTGGCCTTTTTCCTATGGCGGAAACAAGTACAGCCTCTGATCTGTTTTGGGTTGACCCCAAATACCGGGGGATACTACCCCTGAGCCACTTTCATATTTCCAGGTCTTTGCGCAAATGTATTTTGAAAGAGAACTATAATATTAAAATCAGTTCAGCATTTTCAGAAGTGATAAGCGCTTGTGCTGAGCGACCCGAAACTTGGATTAATGACACAATTTTCGAACTTTATTGCACCCTTGCCAAAAATAAAATGGCCCATTCTCTCGAGGTCTGGCAAGAGAAGCAACTAATCGGCGGGGTTTATGGCGTTGTGATAGGTGCGGCCTTTTTCGGTGAAAGTATGTTTTCTCGTCGCGATAATGCGTCCAAAATTGCTCTGGCTTATTTAGTTCACCGGCTTAAACACACTGGCTTTAAACTATTTGACACCCAATTCATTACACCACATCTAGCCTCTCTTGGAGCCGTTGAGATCCCTAGGATAAACTATTTGAAGCATTTAAGAGAGGCCTTAAACTTAGCTGCCGACTTTACTGACCCGTCCTATTCAGTGTCCGCTTCAGGTATTGTGCAGCGCAGCACCCAGACATCATAGCGTGCATGATCAAGTGAGCTTAGAGCAGGAGACGAGGCGATCATCCACCCTTGAAAAACTGGCGCTGTCTGCTTATCAGAGCGAATAATTATTCGTGCAAATGCATCACCAGCAGGATTGTCTATAGGGTAACGACATTCACTTAAAGTCACGGACAAATTGCCTACCTGCGTGGTCATTTCTTGTAACAGTGTCTGATCCGTTATCGTTCCACTTACTTTGTCGAGTGTACGCAATACAGCACCATCAGCCTGCGCTGTAGCAATTTCAGCTTTTGCGGGAAGTCCAAGTATCAACAGGGCAAACAGTGCCTCAGCCAATCGCTTCATCTATCTTGACCGCCTGAGACAAACTTCATCAATAATGATATCAAGCTAACGGAACCTTGAGTATCAACGATTTCACCGCCCGAGGCAAGATAATCAAATGATGCGCCAGGAACGACTTCTACAAAATTACCACCAAGTAGCCCTTCAGAGGAAATTACTAGGGCGCTGTCTTCTGGAATACGTATGTCATCCTTCAAAGAAATCACAGATACAGCCCGATAGGTATTACTATCCAAATCAAGGGCGCTGACAGTTCCAATCTTTACCCCTGCCAGCCTAACATCTGTTCCGACCTTTATTCCCTCGGCTGACCGAAAAGAAGCATAAATGGGATACGAACCCGACGAGTTTGAAAGCCCCGTGATTTGAAATACGAATATAGAAAAGCCAACCGCAAGAGCGAGTACTAAACCCCCAACAGTAACTTCTGTGGTATTTTCAGACATGCCTCACATCCTATTCAGGTTGCCAAGCCTCATAATCAGAGCGCGCTTGAAGGTTTGCCCTTCGGATTGAACCTGTTGGTACGTAAGCCGCTGCAGTTCCCGTAAGATTTTCCTGATGCGGCTTTTCCCATGACTTCCGGGCAATGGGTTGCTCGTTTGGGGGCTCATCCCATGTATGGTGCAACCAGCCATGCCAATCAGGACTGACACGACTTGCCTCACTATCCCCATTAAAAATAACCCAGCGCCGTTTGCCATCAGATGTCCGATAATAGGTATTACCACTAGTGTCGTGACCCACTTTAACACCTTTGCGCCAGGTAAAAAATTGCGTGTTCAGCGTTTGGCCATTCCACCAAGTCACGGCCCTCACCAAAGTGTTAAAGATACCCATTAAATTCTCCGAATTGGTCTCAGCGTTCTATGCACTAAAACGAACCTTAGGTCTAGTCCAGCAACCACGGCCACATGTCAAAGGCATTTCCTTGCGAACGCTCAACCAGCCGAAGCAGGTTCCTTTTTGGTATCAGAATAAATCATCAACGGCGCAGCTTCGGCAGTAACGGCCTCTTCGTTTACAACGACCTCTTGAACTTCGTCTTGCCCTGGCAAATCAAACATCGTATTCAACAAAATATCTTCTAAAATTGATCTAAGCCCTCGCGCCCCGGTTTTTCGCTCGATTGCTCTTTTGGCAATCGCCTTTAGAGCCTCATCAGTAAAGCTGAGTGCGGTATCCTCTAGTTCAAACAAACGCTGGTATTGCTTTACCAGCGCATTTTTGGGCTGCGTCAAAATTGTCACGAGTGCTTCTTCATCAAGGTCCTCTAAGGTCGCAAGAACTGGAAGCCGCCCGACGAATTCTGGGATTAAGCCAAACTTTAGTAAGTCTTCTGGCTCCAAATCCTGAAATACCTCGCCAACACCACGGTCATCATTATCTCGGACATCAGCGCCGAATCCCATGGCACTGCCTTTTCCCCGCTGCGCTATAATTTTATCAAGACCCGCGAAAGCTCCGCCACAGATAAATAATATGTTGGTGGTATCTACCTGCAGGAATTCTTGCTGAGGATGCTTCCGGCCACCTTGGGGCGGCACGCTGGCGACAGTGCCTTCCATTAATTTTAACAGAGCTTGCTGGACACCCTCACCAGACACATCCCGTGTAATTGATGGATTTTCAGATTTTCGGGTAATTTTATCAACTTCGTCGATATAAACGATACCCCGTTGTGCTCGTTCGACGTTATATTCCGACGCCTGTAAAAGCTTTAAGATTATGTTTTCAACGTCTTCGCCAACATAACCCGCTTCGGTCAAAGTAGTCGCATCAGCCATGGTAAAAGGCACATCTAAAATTCTAGCAAGCGTTTGAGCTAAAAGAGTTTTTCCGCACCCAGTCGGACCAACCAATAGAATGTTCGATTTCGAGAGTTCGATATCGCCCGATTTTGCAGCATGGTTGAGGCGCTTATAGTGGTTGTGAACGGCAACAGACAAAACTCGTTTTGCAAACGACTGTCCAATCACATAGTCGTCTAGAACATCGCAAATTTCGCGAGGTGTTGGGACGCCTTCAGATGACTTAAGCCCGGAGCCTTTAGTTTCCTCACGGATGATATCCATGCACAGCTCCACGCATTCATCGCAGATGAAAACTGTTGGGCCAGCAATCAGTTTGCGAACTTCATGTTGGCTTTTACCACAAAAGCTGCAATAAAGAGTGTTTTTGCTTTCACCGCTCGAATTTGTCGCCATTGTTTACCTCTCGACTTTTCTCTCATTTGAAAAGCCCAATTCAATATTCCCCTGCTATCCAGCTTAAGACAGGCTTCCATGCTCTACAATGGCAAAATTAATCATTACCAATTAGAACGACGGTCCGCGCTGGTTTTTCAGAGCTCTATTCGTCATCCCCTTTTTCACGGTTCGTGACTATTTCATCTATCAAACCCCAGTCCTTGGCTTCATCAGGGGACATAAAGTTATCTCTCTCAAGCGCAGCTTCTACCTTATCTAAACTCTGCCCGGTATGGTGTACATAAATTTCATTTAACCGCTTCTTGAGCTTTAGAGTTTCTTCTGCATGGATCATGATGTCTGTCGCCTGACCTTGGTATCCACCCGAAGGTTGATGCACCATAATGCGGCTATTGGGCAGTGAAAATCTCATGCCATTTTCGCCAGCCGTTAGTAGCAAAGACCCCATTGAAGCAGCCTGACCAATCACTAGAGTTGACACTTTCGGCTTGATATATTGCATTGTGTCATAAATCGACAAACCGCTTGTTACCACACCGCCCGGGCTGTTGATATACATACTAATTTCTTTAGACGGGTTCTCTGCCTCTAGATGGAGCAACTGGGCAACAATCAAACTTGACATTCCATCGTGCACGGGCCCATTGACAAAAATAATGCGCTCCTTGAGCAGCCGAGAAAAGATATCATATGCGCGCTCACCGCGACTGGTCTGTTCTACCACCATTGGGACCAAAGTATTCATATAGAAGTCGTGAGGATCTTTCATTATGCCCTGCCTATCCGTAATTGTACAAATTCATGCAACTGATTATTGATAGTCTTAGTGTTGGTACACCTTGACGGCAATAGCTTGCGACAAATTTGCTGCCTAGTGTCGAATTAAACCTTTAGCGCCAGCAATTCAAGCACCCCACTCCATTGCTTTTCATTACATTAAAAACAGTATCCTCATTTCAACATTCACATTCACAAGCAGTGTGATTATAGTGTTAGTGAGACCGAAATAGGTGGGTTTTGTGGATCGTGAACGTTTTATTCAAAAGGGCGCAGCGCGGCTTGACTTAAAACAGAACGCTAGGACGCGCGAATTTTACTTTGTGCTTTTACCAAAGCTTACGATGCTGGCCTTTAGCGCAGCCGTAGAACCTCTTCGGATTGCGAACCAGCTCACAAAAACGGAACTCTACCGCTGGTATACAATGACACCAGATGGCGGGTATGTCATATGCTCTAATGGAGTTAAAATTACACCCGACATGGCTCTGAAATCACCCCCTCAAGGAGCAACTTCATTTATCTGCTCTGGGGTCGAACCATTGTCAGCCGCTGGCCCAGAAACCCTCAATTGGCTTCGCAGGGAAAACCGCATGGGGGCTACTTTAGGTGGTATTTGCACCGGTGCTTTTGCTTTGGCTCAATCCGGTATTATTGGTGACCGGAGCTTTACAGTACACTGGGAAAATCAACCTAGTTTCATTGAAAGTTTCCAAAATTATCTCCCAACTCAAAACCTATACGAAAAAGATCGCCGCTTGATAACTTGTGGTGGTGGCAGCGCATCCACGGATATGATGCTAGATTTGATTGAAACTGACCATGGCCGAGAAATTGCAATTGTAATATCAGACATGTGTATTCACAAAAGGGCTAGTGAACGTCGGGCGCCGCAAAAGTCTTCAATTTCAGTTGCAATTGGATCGCGAAACCAACGTCTATTAAACGCGATCAATGTTATGACCGAAACGGTTGAGGATCCCTTACCCCTGTTAGAGCTTTGCGCGAAGTTGCAAATTTCTCGTCGCCAATTAGAGCGGCTTTTCAAGAAATACACTCATCAATCTCCCACCCAGTTTTATTATGGTTTGAGACTTGAGCGGGCTCATGGCCTTTTAAATGAAACAAATTTGCCAATAACCGAAATCGCTATGGCAACCGGATTTAATAGCACATCTCTTCTAGCACGCCATTTCAGAACAAAATTTGGAGTATCACCCAAGGCCTTCAGAAAAGGTTGGAAAACTGATCCTAGGGTAAAAAACAGAAACTAAATATCACAACCTCGCTTTACATGCACAGTTGGGCTTTAGTATTTGTGTCAAATAACTATTTTAAGAAGTCTGCAAATCAGTCTGAGGCATGCAAGCGGTCTACATATCTTGCCAATGTATCAATCTCGATATTAACCATATCTCCAAGCCTCATCTGCCCCCAAGTTGTCACCGTTTTAGTATGAGGAATAAAATTAATACCAAAGCATTTCCCGTCTACTTTATTAACAGTCAGTGACGTTCCATTGAGCGCCACAGACCCTTTCACAGCAATATATTTTGCAAGCTCTTCTGGAGCTTCTAATATTACTTCGGTGCTATCGCCAACATCCCCCAATTGAACAATTTGAGCCACGCCATCAACATGGCCAGATACAATATGGCCACCCAACTCATCCCCTACTTTCAAAGCACGTTCGAGATTAATTTTTCGACCAACCTGCCAAGCCTTATCTGGCTTATTTTGAAAGGGATACCCAATCGTTGTTTTTGACACTGTTTCCGCACTTATCTCAACAGAAAACCAGTTATCGCCAATTTCAATTACAGTTAGACAGATCCCATCACACGCGATAGAAGCACCCAGTGATATTCCGGGTGTTGAATAAGAGGTTTTGATCTGGGCACACAAATCACCCCGCTGTTCTAACTTGATAATCTCTCCGATGTCGGTAACGATACCTGTAAACATAGTAGAAAAGTTTCCTTTTGTTTGCTTATTAATGACGCATTTTTGACCAAATTGACAGGTAACCGGCTAGTCAAAGATAGGCCCTTTAACTATGGAGTAAATTGTTAGAATGAACAAGAACCTGAAAAATGATCGGGTCTTTTTGTTTTTACAAGGGCCGCATGGGCCGTTTTTTTGCCAATTAGCAAAAATGCTTGAGCTTGCGAAATGTACATGCTGGAGGGTTGGTTTTAATTCTGCGGATAAAGCTTTCTGGCGTCCACGCAACAGGTTCATCAGCTTTAACGAGCCTTACTCCAAATGGCCCACAACATTTCAAAAACTGGCCTTAGATAAAAATATCACAGATTTAGTTCTTTATGGCGATACAAGGGAAATTCATCAAAGCGCAATTTCAGAAGCCCGAAAGCTTAACATTACGGTGCATGTCTTTGAAGAAGGTTACTTACGCCCATATTGGGTAACTTATGAACGCGGTGGTTCCAACGGAAACTCGCGATTGATGCAAATGAAGTTGACACAAATGCAGGATGAATTGACCGCCCACGATCTTGAGACACAAATGCCTCCCAGCCATTGGGGGGATACACGTCAGCATGTATTTTATGGTGCGCTTTACCATTGGTTCATAATGTTCGCAAATCGCGCATTCCCACATTTCAAACCTCACCGGGATTTAACAGTAGCTCAGGAGTTTAAGTTACATCTTCGGCGGCTTTTTTTCCTGCCGGTTCATGCAATTGAACGCAAGTTGGCAACAATTCGTATTCTTCGAGGCGGGTTTCCATATCACCTGGTATTACTTCAGCTCGAGCATGATTCGTCACTCCAAAGCCATTCGTCATTTAAAAAGAACCGGCAATTTCTGGAAACCGTCGTCGAGAAATTTCATAAAGGAGCGCCTCGCCACCATCATTTGGTGATCAAAGCACATCCTTTGGAAGATGGCCGGGCAGCGATTCGGCAGACTTTAAAAAACCTTGGGAAGATCTATCAGGTTTCCAATCGCATCCACTACGTGCGGGGTGGCAAGCTAGCGAACTTGCTTGATCAAGCGCGCAGCGCAGTGACAATTAATTCTACTGCTGCTCAGCAAGTGCTGTGGCGCGGTTTGCCATTGAAGATTTTTGGAAATGCCATTTATGATAAACCAGAATTTGTTTCACAAGCAGATTTGGCAGAGTTTTTTGCCAGGCCAACGTCACCAAATGCCCGAGGATACCGAGATTTTAGAAGGTTTTTACTCGAAACATCCCAAGTGGCAGGTGGGTATTATTCAAGAAAAGCTAGGCAACAATTATTGCGCCGCGTTGTTGATATGATGCTGGACAACCATGACCCCTACGACGCCCTAAGCCACCGTGAACGGAACCAAAAAAGAAAATTGCAACCTCCGCTTCAGGCGGGTGTCAGCGGATGATGGCTTTGACCCATGGCTTTTTCCCGTATAGGGTATTACAATCATATTTTAATTATTTTAGGTGAAAAAATGTTTCATTTAGGCGCATTTCGCTGGAAAATCTTTGCTGTACAGATAATTGCTATAAGCTTTTTATCTGCATGCGGCCTTCCTAGGGTCGGACCATCCAAGACAGAAATTTATTCGGGTTCGGTGCAAAAGCAAGGCAATGCTTTTATACTCGCAGTAAATGACCATGTAGCTCGCGCCACAGCAGTTATTCCTGCTTTGGGTTTTAGTCGAAAGTTTCGCAATGCTAATCTTATTGGATCTGATACAATCCGTGCTGGCGATACCTTGGGGCTTTCTATTTGGGAAAATGTTGACGACAGCCTGCTGGCTGGAAAAGGGCTTAACGCCACAACACTAGAGGGTGTCCAAGTTGACGGAAGTGGATATATTTTTGTTCCCTATGCAGGACGTATCAAGGCGGCAGGAAATAGCCCAGAGGCTGTCCGCCAGATTATTGCGAACC
This sequence comes from uncultured Alphaproteobacteria bacterium, assembly GCA_913031285.1. Classification (GTDB taxonomy): domain Bacteria; phylum Pseudomonadota; class Alphaproteobacteria; order Rhodobacterales; family Rhodobacteraceae; genus LFER01. The sequence continues at coordinate 13,864 of CAJWEI010000071.1, forward strand.
TCCTAAAAGAACAAACGCCGGATCCACAAGTCCAATTGCGGCGTTTTGCTGGTGATGGATCTACCGTATCAATTATTGGGGCCGTGGGTGGTCAAGGCATTTATGTCATCGAACGGCCAACCCGTACGTTGGGGGCAATGTTGGCAAAAGCTGGCGGGGTAACCATTGAACCCGAGGTTGCACAGATCACTGTGCTTCGCAACAAACAGCGTGAAAAGGTGTGGTTCCAAGATTTGTATGATCATCCAGATATGGATGTGGCCCTCAGAGGAGGTGACAGGATTTTGGTTGAGACCGACACCCGAGCCTTCACATCCCTTGGTGCGACTGCAAAACAGGGGCGGATTTCATTTCCAACCCAAACTATTTAAGCAATTGAGGCACTTGCATTGGTTGGCGGTTTAAATGCAAATGCTGCATATCCAAAGGGCATTTTTGTATTTAGGAATGAAGATGAAAAAATTGCCAATCAAGTTTTAGGGCGAAAAGATTTAAAAGGCGCGCAGAGGTTAGTTTATGTGCTTGATCTTACAAAACCAAATGGAATGTTTACGGCACGTGACTTTGTCATACGAGATCAAGACACCGTATATGTTACAGAAGCTCCATTTGCTCAGTGGAATAAAGTAATCGCGGCAACCACAGGCTCATTAGGAGCTGCAGATACAATCAACACATCTGCACAATCGCTGCTGGGTCAATAATTGTGGTCAGCAACCTCTACTTTGAAGGGGCAGATGCCTCAGATTTTAAGCGCGCTTTTGTCTATAACGGTGGATTTTTCAAACAAAAGGTGGCAGACTGTATGAAAACATGCTTACCCCTTTTATAGGTAAAGCTGGACACAATTCTCATCTAGATTATGATCCATATAGTATCAAAAATAAAGATGTAATATCTAACGATGGAACTGCAGGCAGCCTGAG
>CAJWEI010000072.1 GCA_913031285.1 uncultured Alphaproteobacteria bacterium
TTGGTGGCGGATTGGGATTTTTATGGTATAATGCTCCTCCAGCAGCAGTTTTCATGGGAGATACTGGATCTCTTGCTCTTGGGGGGGCCTTAGGAGCTATAGCAGTCGTGACCAAACATGAGATTGTCTTGGCCATTATTGGGGGTCTATTCGTAGTCGAAGCCCTCTCAGTGATCATTCAAGTGCTCTATTTCAAAGCTACAGGCAAAAGGGTTTTTCTGATGGCACCAATTCATCATCACTTTGAAAAAAAAGGCTGGGCTGAACCTCAGATCGTTATTCGATTTTGGATTATTTCACTTATTCTAGCTCTGATTGGTTTGGCCACGCTTAAAGTAAGATAGATTTCTTAAGGCTATCATAGCTGACCTTTCAGTACCTAGGCTGGTCAAAACTGCTTAGGTCCGTTAGCAAATAAAACTGGATAGTAAGAGTGAACACAAATGATTAAGGCAAAGAGTGTCAAGGGACAAAAGATCGCCGTTCTTGGGCTCGGGCGGACTGGTTTGTCCGTTGCGCTCGCCATGATGGAAGGCGGGGCGGAGGTCCTTGGATGGGATGATAGCCAGAGCGCTTTGCAAAATGCCGAGCAAAATGGCATCCCAACGCAAGATCTCAGCAGAAATTCAGATTGGTCGAGCATAACATCGCTGATCGTGAGCCCAGGTATTGCACATTTATACCCTAAAGCTCATCCCATCATCACTTTGGCGCTAGAACGAGGTGTTCTGATTGACAATGATATTGGTGTTTTCTTCCGCTCGTTTGCCACAGACGACTGGCACGGATTTGATATTACGCCGAAGGTAATTGCGGTCACTGGGTCAAATGGAAAATCTACAACCAGTGCGCTCATTCATCACATATTGAATGAAGTCGGAAGGCCGACCCAATTGGCCGGAAATATTGGTCGCGGTGTCATGGATCTAAATCCTGCAACTGCGGGCGAAGTTGTGGTCCTTGAATTGTCTAGCTATCAGATTGAGCTGGCGCGCGCGCTTACGCCCGATATTGCTGTATTCACAAACCTAAGCCCAGATCACCTTGATCGCCACGGCGGTGAAGGGGGTTATTTTGCGGCTAAGCGGCGTTTGTTTGTCGAAGGTGGACCCGATCGCGCCATCATTGGTGTAGATGAGATAGCTGGCCAATATCTGGCCAATCAAATAAGCGAAACGGCGCTCGATGACCGTGTGATCCGTATTTCCTCTGGTAAAAAGCTGAGTGGCATGGGATGGCACGTTTTCGCTCGTAAGGGGTTTCTGGCTGAGACCCGCAAGGGGCGCCAGGTTGCTTCAATCGACTTGCGCGGGATGATTGGATTACCAGGATTTCACAACCATCAAAATGCGGCTGCCGCTTATGCAGCGAGCCGTGCGGTTGGGATTTCGCCAAAGCTTATTGAAGACGCGATGAACAGCTTTACTGGTTTGTCCCACCGGTCGCAAAGAGTGGGTGAGCGCGATGGCATCAGCTTTGTAAATGATAGTAAAGCTACGAATGTCGCTAGCGCGCTCAAGGCGCTACAAGCGTTCAATAATATCCGCTGGATTTGTGGTGGGCTGGAAAAAGAAGGCGGGCTTGAGGCACTTCAAGGGGCCACTGGATCCGTGTGCAAAGCCTATGTTATTGGGAGGAAGGCGGCAGAGTTTGCACGGCAACTGCGGTGTGATTCAATTGTGTGTAATACGATGAAGGCAGCTGTTGAAGCCGCGTTTGATGACGCCGCAGAAGGGGAAACAATCCTTCTAGCTCCTGCAGCGGCAAGCTTTGATCAATACGATAATTTTGAGCAGCGTGGCGAAGATTTCATTGCTCAGGCTGAGAGCCTGATGTCAAGGTGATTTTAGAGTATATTTGCAAAGAAACCCGTGTGCATTTTTTTTAGGAGTCTGGCGTGTTAGTTACTATATTTTCAGATGAAATTGATTTGCAAACTCTGATTGAATTTTTATATTTTGTGAATTTTTTAACCTTGTGAGAGATTTTATCAATTACGCGGGCTGGCGCTTTTGGGGATAGTCCTACATGGTGCTAGGGAACGTTTAAGACTTTTTAATCCATTTGTACTTTGAGATAATATTTATGACGGGCCATGGGTTTCAATGATTGCTAAGTGATAATCAAATTCATTACTATTTTTTAAAAAACTAGTGTGCTGTAGAGTGATGGTGGTATTTAAACTTGTGAAGCCCAAATCCTAGCTATGTGCCCATAGGAGTGATGGGTAAAAACGTCTAAGTTAAGGGTAAAAATGCATGAGAGTATTGAGGTTAATGTTTGGCATCAGTTGGTCGAACTAGATGGCTACAGGGTTGCCTTTTGTTAACATCACACCTTTGGTGATAATGGCGAGGTGACCAGCAAACAAAACACGCAGTCTACTGAACGTTAAGCAGTTAACCCTCTTTGATTTTGAGTTTTGTTTGCAATGAAAGTCTGTGCAAGGGGATTCGATCGGACAGTCGTTTGAGCTAGAAGATGGCTTAAGAATCGTTGGAAGTTCTGACCTTTCTTATCGTCGTTTTTGACGTGATAACCTGATAATGTGGTCCCTTATTTCAATGGCCATGGCATGGCCCATCATGATAAATGTTTTCCTTTCCAAATGCTGCTGATTTGAGTATCGTTATGAAAAGAGTCCATAAGCGGGCCAAGAGCAGAATAAAGGCAGGCATTTGCCATGACAGAAATGGTCTATGGATCGGTTCCATCCGCACGTGGAGAGCCGGTCATTTCGAAGTGGTGGCGCACCATCGATAGGTGGACGCTTTCTTCGATATTCATCTTATTTGCAATAGGTATATTACTTGGTTTTGCCGCATCACCGCCACTGGCGGCGAAAAATGGATTTGAGCCTTTTCATTATGTCCAACGTCAAATGATGTTTGGAACTTTCGCTGTGCTTATAATGCTGGTGACGTCTTTGATGCCGCCTAAATGGATCAGGCGATTGTCTGTTATGGGGTTTATGGTTGCGTTTGTTGCTACTTTGTTACTGCCCTATTTTGGTACTGACTTTGGAAAGGGATCGGTCCGGTGGTATTCTCTGGGATTTTCATCTATTCAACCGTCCGAGTTTTTAAAACCAGGTTTTGTGGTGGTAACTGCTTGGCTGATAGCCGCTTCGCAGGAGATCAATGGACCGCCGGGAAAAATGTGGTCCTTTTTTCTTGCTGTCACTGTCGCAATCTTACTCGTCCTGCAGCCGGATTTTGGACAGGCCTGTCTGATTATATTTGCATGGTGCGTTATTTATTTTGTGGCTGGGGCGCCTTTGACGATTTTGGTAGGGATGGCCGCTGCCATGGTTGGGGTAGGCTCGATTGCCTATAATGCCTCTGAACACTTTGCGCGCCGTATTGACGGATTCCTCTCTCCTGATATCGATCCCAGAACCCAATTAGGATATGCGACAAACGCTATTCAAGAGGGTGGTTTTCTGGGTGTAGGAGTTGGCGAGGGAGAGGTTAAATGGTCATTGCCTGATGCTCATACTGATTTTATTATCGCTGTCGCGGCAGAAGAATATGGTTTTGTTCTGGTGGCGTTAATCATCACTATTTTTGCTGGTATTGTTTTGACGTCACTCGTGCGTTTGATGCGTGAACGTGAAGCGTTTGTGCGTTTGGCTGGAACGGGTCTTGTCGCTATGTTTGGAATTCAGGCTGTGATAAATATGGGGGTTGCAGTCAGACTGCTGCCGGCCAAAGGTATGACGTTGCCCTTTGTAAGCTATGGTGGATCCTCCTTGATCGCTGGCGGAATTGCGATTGGGATGTTACTTGCGTTCACGAGAACCCGGCCCCAAAAAGATGTCACAGATCTTATGGTTGGGCGAAATATATGACAAAAAAACCTGTTTTGGTTCTGGCAGCTGGAGGGACAGGGGGCCACATGTTTCCTGCACAGGCACTTGCAGAAGAGATGTTGCAACGCGGTTGGAAAGTAAAGTTATCAACAGATGTGCGTGGAGCGCGCTATGCGGGCAGTTTTCCCTCTGAAGTTAAAATTGATATAAGCGCATCGGCAACATTCGCCCGCGGCGGATTATTCTCCAAAATTGCCACGCCGTTCATTATTTTTGTTGGCGTTACAAAAAGCGTATTTAAAATAATTTCTGATCGGCCAGCGGCTGTTGTAGGGTTTGGCGGCTACCCCAGTATTCCGGCTTTGAGTGCTGCGTTTTTATTAAGAAAGCCAAGGATGATTCATGAACAAAACGGTGTTTTGGGGCGGGTCAATCAGCTGTTTGCCAAATATGTTAATAAAGTCGTTTGCGGGACATGGCCGACAGACTTACCCGATGGTGTCGAGGCTATTCACATTGGTAACCCAGTGCGCGCTGCAGTACGCCAAAGGGCACAAGCTGCTTACATTGTACCAGGTGATTACCCGATGTCTGTTCTCGTCTTTGGTGGAAGTCAGGGCGCCCGCATAATGTCGGATGTAGTGCCTCCCGCATTGTCGTCATTGCCCCTGAAGGCACTAAATAATCTCCATGTGAGCCATCAGGCGCGAGAAGAAGATTTAGAACGTGTTCGAAAGTATTATGAGGAAAATGGGGTAAAGGCTGAGGTGGAACCGTTCTTCGCAGATTTGCCCGACCGAATGGCTCAGGCCCAATTGGTTATTAGCCGGTCAGGAGCCTCATCCGTTGCAGATATATCAGTGATTGGAAGACCTTCTATTCTAATACCGCTGGCTTCGGCTATTCGCGCTGAACAACATGCTAATGCACGGGCATTGGTAAGCGCAGGAGCGGCATTTTTGATTGAGGAAAAAGATTTCCACGTCGAACCATTAAGTGAGATGATAAATGGTTTCTTTGCAATGCCAGAGCAAGCCCATGTCATGGCGCAAAAGGCACTCACTTGTGCTATGCCAGATGCTAATGAATCGCTTGCTGATGAAGTTATAAGTCTAACGAGAAAGTCCATAGGATGAAACCTGTGACGAAGCTTCCAACCAATGTTGGCTCAATTCACTTTGTGGGAATTGGTGGCATTGGAATGTCTGGCATTGCTGAGGTGCTGTTGAACTTGGGCTATGATGTTCAGGGATCAGACCTAAAGTCTTCCAAAATTACAGATCGGCTCGAGGTACTTGGAGCGCAGATTTTTATGGGTCAAAGTTCTGAAAATCTCGAAGGTGCGGCCGTTGTTGTCATCTCTTCAGCGATCAAATCCGGGAATGTGGAACTTGATGGTGCTCGGGCCCTGGGATTGCCCGTTGTGCGTCGTGCCGAGATGCTGGCCGAACTTATGCGTCTGAAATCCAATGTTGCCATTGCTGGTACGCATGGCAAAACAACCACAACAACAATGGTGGCAACCCTTTTGGATGCGGGCGGTCTTGATCCAACGGTGATAAACGGAGGAATTATCCACGCCTACGGATCCAATGCCCGAATGGGGCAGGGCGAATGGATGGTTGTTGAAGCCGATGAAAGCGATGGAACGTTTAATCGTTTGCCCGCAACCATAGCAGTGGTTACGAATATAAATGCTGAGCATATGGAGCATTGGGGCGATTTTGAAACTCTGCGACAGGGCTTTTTAGATTTCGTTTCAAACATCCCGTTTTATGGATTGGCTGTCTGTTGTAGCGATCATCCAGAAGTACAGATCTTGGTTGGTAAAATTTCGGATAGACAGGTCATAACTTACGGATTTAATGCGCAGGCAGATGTGCGTGCTACGAACTTAACCTATAAACGAGGGATTGCGCATTTTGATATTGTCTTACAAACAGAAGGGTACAGTATAGAAAATTGTCGTCTCCCAATGCCTGGAGATCACAATGTATTAAACGCATTAGCTGCAGTCGCTGTCGCGCGGTATCTGGGTATGAGGTTTGATCAAATTCGCGGTGCATTGGTAGACTTTAAAGGTGTGAACCGACGCTTTACCAAAGTTGGTGAAGTGAACGGCGTAGTTATCATTGACGATTACGGCCATCATCCTGTTGAGATTGCCGCTGTTTTGAAAGCGGCACGTCAAGCCTGTGATGGAAGAATAATCGCAGTGCACCAACCGCACCGTTACTCTCGTTTGCACTCACTATTTGACGATTTTTGCAGCTGTTTTAATGATGCCGATGTTGTTGCTATAGCAGAAGTGTTTAGTGCAGGGGAAGACCCGATTGAGGGTGCAAGCCGCGATGATCTGGTTGCCGGTCTTGTCCGCCATGGTCACCGCCACGCCCGCGCGATTGTTTCAGAAGATGATCTCGAATGCCTCGTACGAGAACAGACAAAATCAGGAGATATAGTTGTGTGTCTGGGTGCTGGCACAATCAGCGCTTGGGCAAATGGCCTATCCGTCCGGCTTGAGACGTCAAACTGAGTAAGGCAAAGACTTTATCAATACAAAAAACTGCTTAATCGAAGTTATTAGGTAGGATCCCAGCAAGGATTTACGGTTAGGGCCTGACCCATCAATTATAAATTTGCGAGTAGCTGTAAAGATGCACTTCATTTTTCCCAAGATGCCTTTAGTGTATTTTTTAATTGCCTTTACAATTTAAACTCCAGACAATAACTGACACTTAATTCATCTAAAAAAGGTACCAAGTAAGATTAATCCCTTGAAGTGCAATGGTTATTAAGAGATTGAGGTAATTGAAGAAGCTCCAAGGATAAAAATTTTAATTTATTTTATCGCTCGTTGGCGTCTATCGAGTAAACCAAGTAATAGCACGGTGAGTATGATGCGATAGAGATGATGCAGGCAAACTAAAGCCGGATTAGCGCTCAGTGTAAGAGCAATCAGCGACATCTCAGTGAGACCACCTGGCGCAAAGCTTATTAAGAGCAGGCCGAATGGGAACTGCATTGAGTAATTCAAAATCACACAAATCGAGATGCCAATGAGCATCATTACTGAGACACTTACAAAACTAAGCCCGATTGCTCGAACCAGCATGTCTTTGTTTAGTCCAGAAAATCGTGTTCCTAGACTTGTACCAATAACAATCTGCGAAATGATAACCAGAGAATTGGGCAAAGTGATTGTTGCTAAGCCTGACAGGTTTACCAGAGCAGTCATAGCCAATGGTCCCATTAATTGCCCGGCTGGCAATTTTAACTGCCGTCCCACGAATAGTCCTATCGCTGCCGCTAGAAGACTTATGGTGAGACCTTGCGCTGTCATTTGATGATTGGTGATCCCGATTGTGGCGCCTGCTGCGCTCCCCACGGGTTCACCAATCCAAAGCGACATGACGACTGGTACCAAAGTAATCACTACAATAATACGCAAAAATTGCTGCATACTAAGAAGCCGTATGTCACAGCCACGGGCCTCACCCATGGCCATGCTTTCCAGCAATCCTCCAGGCGCCCCGCAAAAGATCGCGGTGTTACGATCATACCCGCCTAAGCGCTGAAAAATCATAATATTCGCCAAAAATGCCAATGGGACAAAGAGGGTCAGCCCCAGAACACTCATAGCGATCAATGGGAATTGTGAGATAAGATCACGGTCGACTTGTGCTCCAATCATAACGCCAATGATTGCAATAAAAATTAACCGAAATTTTAGTGGGAAAACGTAGCTTTCGGGTACGATTTGAGGTCGGGATATACATATTGAAGCTGTTATCAGAAGAGATCCAAGCATCCAGGGAAGTGGTAGCTTGACTAGGCTGCCTAAGAAACCACCAGACGTCCCAAGTATTAAGAACGCAGCTGAAACTAGGACCGTTTGAATAGGCATAAAGTGGATCCCCACATTAGAGTTTCTTCATGCGCCATAGATTGCCAATTGTCAAATTAGCTAATCCTCACGATCATGGCGTTTCAGAAAGGCATGCAGTTTTGATTTCAGTGGGTGGTTGCTTTGGAGCGCATAGCCATAAGCTTACGTTGCCAAAAAAAAGCATGGTATTGGTCCAAACCCCGTTTAGCGGCATCGGCATAAAGCTTGGCCAAAAGCCAAATGTTACTAGTCTTGTGCGTCCTAATGATCTGGTCTTCAAGATCTTGATTACCCAGAGGCATTTTTCATTCCGCGGTGTGTTTCAATTTGACTTGCAACCCAATCGTGGAAACAGTGCGTCGGTCCATCCATCGCTGAAGAGAATTTTCCGCCATCAAACGTCATACCATGGCGACCGCATTGCATGCCTTCGACAACAAATATGTCCTCTTTGAATATGTCTTTCCACTGATCCGTGTTCTTTTTGCGTTGAGCTTCTTTTGTATCTTTTGTTGAATAGAAAAGGTAGATATTTTCTACCAGTTTTTCGGGTCCCTCAGGAATTAGGATAATTGCAAATGCATGATCCCTATGTGTGCCTAGTAGGACATTTGGATAAAGAGAAAGATATTGCGCCGCTGCATTCCATTTTCCTTATAGGTTTTCAAAGTCTGGAAATTTCTCGCCCCTGTCACCACTTAGTTGTTGATATACCAAAGTCCCTTGGCGTGAATAAGAACCATAATTTTCAATTTTATAGTGATCTTCAAGTCGCGAGTAAGAGTTTAATCCGGGATGGATCTATGGCAAATGATAGCTTTCACAATAAATTTCAACTGCCAGTTTCCAATTGCAGTTTACATCTAGTTTAAATTTTCTGTCATCACCGCCGTGGTAAAGTGGCTGGTGCAAATTCTGCCCATTGTTGGATTGCATTTTGCATGGCATCCACAAATGCTGGCGCTTTATTATTCATATTAACCCAGACGACATCACGCCAGACGTAGCTTCTGATTTCATAAAGCCCAAGTTCAGATCGATTTATATCCTGATGGGTACTATGTCCTGGGCGCCCAACGTGTGGCGTACTTACATGGCAACCGTGAGTGCCATAGCACCAGCTTTGATAGGGGTATCGAATAGTACCATTTATTTTGGTGGGATGCTCTACAAGTATCATGCCGCGTTGGCGACATGTATTCTGGAATTCTCGAAATTGATGGTTTTTGTCGCGCAGCATTAAGACAGGAACGCCTAAAAAATTTAATCGTAATGCATCGCTAGGATCTGAAACTTCTGACGCTACAAAAAGCCCAGATCATTGATTAAATAGAAGTGCATGTCTTTCTTCCTCATAAACAGTTGGATCAATGTAGTGGGCATTGGGCAGGCCTTTTGCCTTTGAAATTGGTTTGCGGGCTGCCGCAACATTTGAAAAGTGGGGCATCTAATCTATTCCTTGATAATTTCTGTGCGAATAATCAGATTAAAGATAAACTTTGATTTTAAAATAATGTTAATTTACGACGTGAATTCTCTGTACTGACAAATTATTCCATTTTTGTCTTTTGAAAACTTGAATGTATGTTTTAAACTTTTTAGTAAATACTTTATTCAAGAATTATTGAATTTTTAACCTTATTTAAAAGGCGAATATATTTCGTGTTACAAAGTGTTATTTAATTGTGATAGCACTGCAAGTTAATTCTTTGGATTTTCGCCTCGAGATAAAGCTGCCACGCCAGTTCTTGCTACTTCAGTTAGGCCCAAAGGACTGAGTAATTCTGCGAAGGCGTCAACTTTATCTGGGACCCCAGTAATCTCAAATATGAAGCTTTCAAGCGTACTATCTACAACATTCGCTCTGAAAATATCTGCCAATCGAAGTGCTTCAACACGTTTGTCGCCTTTTCCACTTACTTTTAGCAAAGCAAGTTCTCGTTCAACTGAAGGGCCTTCAACGGTTAAGTCGTGAACCTCATGAACAGGAACAATACGGCCTAATGTTGCTTTGATTTGCTCAATCACCGGTGGGGTTCCGCTGGTCACAATAGTTATTCGGCTTTTACGACCCTCGTGGTCAACTTCTGCAACTGTTAGACTATCAATATTGTAGCCGCGACCTGAAAAAAGACCGATCACACGCGCCAAAACACCGGCTTCGTTATCGACTAAAATTGCAAGAGTATGAGTTTCAACCGTATTTCCATAGTTTGGTCTGAGATTGTACGCCGAGTGCTTAGAAGAGCCTTTTTTGATTTGCAGGGCTGCCATTTATTTTTCCAACTATTGATAATTCTTTCAGTGAAGGTTCTTAAACAAGGACTGCTCCACTCGTGCCAATTGCATCTTTTGTGCTTGATTCGCCAAGCAACATTTTGTTATGTGGTTCTCCAGATGGTATCATCGGAAAGCAGTTTTCGTGTTTTGCCACATGACAGTCAAAAATGACAGGCCCATCATAGTTCAGCATTTCTATAATAGCATCGTCCAAATCCTTTGGATCACTACAGAGAATGCCTTTAGCTCCAAACGCTTCCGCTAATTTGACAAAATTGGGCAAAGCTTCTGACCAGCTTTGTGAATAGCGTTCGCCGTGTAGTAACTCTTGCCACTGTCTGACCATTCCAAGACGCTCATTGTTCAATATAAATTGTTTCACCGGAAGGCGGTATTGAACTGCTGTTCCCATCTCTTGCATGTTCATCAGCCAGCTTGCTTCTCCCGCAACATTGACAACGAGAGCATCGGGATGAGCTACTTGCACACCGATGGAAGCTGGAAATCCATAGCCCATTGTCCCAAGTCCGCCCGAAGTCATCCATTGGTTGGGCCGTTCGAAGCCTAAATACTGCGCTGCCCACATTTGGTGTTGGCCGACTTCTGTGCAAATGAATCGGTCTGTGCGATGTTTAGTTAGTTCTTCCAGCCTCGTTAAAGCATATTGTGGTTTAATTGTAGGGCCATTTTGTTTAAATTCTAGACAGCGGACTTCACGCCAGTTTTCGATTTGTTTCCACCATTTCGCCAAGCCTTCGGCTTTGGTTTTTTGGCCACGTGATTTCCAGACTTTCAAAATATCTTCAAGAACACAACCAACATCTCCAACGATTGGAATATCTGTACGTATGACCTTATTTATTGAAGATGGGTCTATGTCTATATGCGCTTTGCATGAGTTTGGGCTAAATGCATCTATGCGACCGGTTATCCGGTCATCAAAGCGTGCCCCAATATTAATCATTAGGTCACAATCGTGCATCGCCATATTGGCTTCATAGAGCCCATGCATGCCCAACATACCCAGCCAATTCTCACCAGAGGCAGGATACGAGCCAAGCCCCATAAGCGTAGAGGTAACGGGAAAGCCAGATGCGGCAACCAATTCGCGCAATAATTGACTTGCAACAGGGCCAGAATTGATGACACCACCACCAGTGTAAAAGATAGGGCGCTCGCTATTTTCTATAGCTTCAACAAGTACCGTAATTTGATCCATATCTCCTTTTAAACGGGGTTGATAATGCCGTAGATTTGTCTGCTTTTTAGGCTGATATTCTGCCGAGGCAAACTGAACGTCTTTGGGAATATCAACTAAGACTGGCCCGGGGCGACCGGCGGTCGCTACATGGAATGCATTATGAATAATGCCCGAAAGTTCAGCTGTATCGCGCACCAGCCAATTGTGTTTGGTACAAGGCCGAGTAATGCCAACGGTATCCGCTTCTTGAAAAGCATCAGACCCAATCATAAATGTTGGAACTTGGCCAGTTAAGACGACGATTGGGATAGAATCCATTAAGGCGTCTGTCAGTCCAGTAACCGCATTTGTTGCGCCGGGCCCTGACGTGACCAAAACAACACCGGGTTTCCCTGTTGATCTAGCGTACCCCTCAGCTGCATGGACGGCGCCTTGCTCATGCCTGACAAGAATATGGCGAATATCCTTCTGCTCGAAAATAGCATCGTATATGGGAAGGACAGCACCACCAGGGTATCCAAATACTGTATCTACGCCCTGTTCTTTGAGGGCTTTTATAATCATTTCTGCTCCGGTGATCAGGCGCGTCATTGTAATGCTCCATTTTGGTAGGTAGAGAATCTTTTTGCCCTAACCTATTTTTGTCTGGTCCGCCCATAAAAAAGCCTCGAAATTTCGAGGGCAAATTTGGGTAATTTAATGCCTCTTAAAGACCCGCAAGCATCTGTCAATGATCTCCATTTGCGTAATCAGAATGTCGGAGCCAGCATTTCTTAAAACGAACTGTATTGGCCAGAGTCAGGGACGTCAATACGGAAATTATGGATATTTGGAATGGTTGAAGCACAATTTCTTTTTATTAGTTGCGTAAATCATAGAGAATAAGAAATTTTTGAAAAAAAGACTCTATTTTTACTATCTAGTTTAGGTGCATCTAGGCTTAAAAAAAGCCGCCCCAAAAGGGACGGCCATATTATTCTTGTAAAAAGGAGCTTAGCTTTCTGTATTTTGAGATGCCTCATCTTGGACAGGGTCATCCACCTCGTCAAAATCTTTAGATGCTGCTGAGCCTATGTCGTCGAACAATTCTGCAATTTCAAAATCCGCTGCCGCTTCCTCTTCAGCCGCAAGCTCTTGAATTGATTTGCCGGTTGCTTGTAGCTCGGCTTCTTCTTGTGATCTGGCAACGTTTAGGATTATCGTTGCCGTAACTTCTGCGTGCATTCGTACTGCTATCTCGTGTAAGCCAAGGTCTTTGATCGGTTGTATCAAGGCGACTTGTTTGCGATCAACACTAAAACCACCAGCTGTAGCCGCTTCTGCCGCATCTCTAGGTGTGACCGAGCCGTAGAGCGCTCCAGCGTCAGAAGCCGATCGAATCACGATAAAACTTTCGCCATCGAGGCGGGCAGCCAAATCTTCGGCTTCTCTGCGTGTCTCCAAATTCCGTGCTTCCAGTTGAGATTTTTGGGTTTCGAAATTTTCGATATTCTTTTGTGACGCGGTCAAGGCCTTCCCTTGGGGCAAAAGAAAGTTGCGTGCAAAGCCCGGCTTAACATCGACAACATCGCCCATCTGGCCAAGTTTCGCCACGCGTTCCATTAGGATAACTTGCATTGCTCTGTCTCCTTACTTCACTGCGTAGGGCAATAACGCTAAAAAGCGTGCCCTCTTAATGGCGCGGGCGAGCTCACGTTGTTTCTTTGCTGACACTGCTGTAATGCGCGATGGTACGATTTTTCCACGCTCTGAAATGTACCGTTGCAGTAATTTAGTGTCTTTATAATCGATCGCAGGAGCATTGTCTCCAGAAAATGGGCAGACTTTACGGCGACGAAAAAATGGTTTAGTTCCCATGGTTTAAGTTCCTTTTGTCTTTCCCTAATCGCGGCGTTCGCGGCGTTCGCCCCGGTCTTCGCGTTTTTGCATTTGCACTGATGGACCTTCTTTGTGATCCTCAACTTTAATCGTCATGATCCGCATTACGTCTTCGTGCAGACGCATAAGACGTTCCATTTCCTGAACTGCGTCCGCTTTGGAATCAGTTTTCATGAACGCGTAGTGGCCCTTGCGGTTCTTATTTATTTTATAGGCCATCGTTTTGAGGCCCCAATATTCACTTTCAACTAATCTTCCGCCATTGTCAGAAAGAACTTGTCCAAAGTGCTCAACAAGGCCTTCGGCTTGTGCGCTGGATAAATCCTGGCGCGATATAAATACATGCTCATATAAAGGCATGTTCACTCCATTTCTTTTTTGCACGTTTCAAAGGGCAAGATTAACTTTCCGCTCCTACCTGCGAGAGCCCGTGCGATAAAACCATGCGCGGAAAGAGGTTGCTCTAAAGCATGATTTTGGTGCTCTTGCAAGAGATCAATGCTTTAAATACGCGCTGCTAAATGACAACCTAGCCTCTCATTTTCCCTTTGGATGCGATAAAGTATCATTCTAAGGTTATCTTGCTCTTCAGGTGTAGGTCGATATTTCAACAAATTAAAAATAGGAAATTTGCGACAGCTTAGAGTAATTTCGCTTCGCCCACGCGCTTCCGTTTTCCGCTATGATATTCGCGTATTTTCCAAGAAATATCAAAATAACCCCATAGGGTAAAAATTGATCTACTGTTTCGCCAAATACGCAAAAACCAACTACTACAATCACAGGCAACCTAAGGAAGTCGATAGGTGCAACAATAGTAGCAGGGGCTAGTGTCAGGGCACGTGTTAAACATAGGTGCGCAAGTAAGCCAGCGATGGCAATGGCTAATACCCAAATTAGATTACTTGCAGGGAGAAAGCATATATCGCTGTCTATACCAGCACAAACGAGGCCAAAAATCATTTGCATCATTGTCATAAAGAAAAGGATCGTTAATGTATCTTATGTCTGTGTTAATTTTTTGGTAGTCATAATTGAGCCTGCAAAGCCAACTGCAGCTAAAGTGGCGGCAATAAGTCCAATATTAAGAGTATCTGGAGAAGGGCGCGTAATGATCAAGATTCCGATAAACCCGCATACTGCAGCAAAGACCCTATTCTTTGTGAATTGCTCACCCAAAAATAAGGGAGACAAAAGCAATATCTAAATAGGCAAGGTAAATTCTAACGCGAAGACTTGAACAAGAGGAATGACGGTGATTGCGAAAAACCAAAGGTTTTGAGCTTTTAAATGAAATATATTTCTAAAAACGTGTAATTTCACATAACGATAAGAAATAGTCCTAAGCCGTTCAATTAATATTGCATAGCCCATAACAAATAGACCCCAAATTAGGCTTCCCTGTAACATAATTTCAAAGGTATCTAAGTCAACGCTTGCATAGCGCCCTGACACGGCCATTGATGTGAACGCTACGATAGCTGTCAGAATCAGTAAACGGGTGTGCAAAAAATTAGTGCTTGAATTCATTATTATTACTTCTGCCTGTCTGACGTACCTACCTAATCTAGCTGGGGCTATCACATATCTTAGTAAAAATTTTTTAAAATTTTAGAGCTAGTGGAAGATTTTTGGCTTATTATAAAT
>CAJWEI010000073.1 GCA_913031285.1 uncultured Alphaproteobacteria bacterium
TTGCGCTGGCGTGTTGATGCCACAAAACCAGCCGGTCAGCGTCTTAGTAATATGGAGTTCAAGGGGCGAAATGATAGCTCTTGGACCCCACTAGATAGCGCAGCAACTTACAAGTTGGTGACTAACAATTATATTGCAGCGGGGCGTGATGGATATCTTACGTTTAAAACGGTGAAAAATGACGGACGTTATCTAGACACCTATTTAGACTATGCGCAGTCCTTTGTGGACTATGTTCGTGAACGCGGAAGTGTAAGTAAGTTGCCAGAATCTGAGTATTCGACACAAGCAATTACAAAGTAGATCATGAAGAATGTTGGAGGCGCGCGATAAGCGCCTCCTCAAATTTTGTTAATACGTGTAGACTAATTTTGCAGTGTGTGACCTTTCCCCTAGGCTTGTCCTACACCATCCGTGGAAATGTTCCCTGTTTTTGATGGTCCCACCAATAGTACTTCACAGACCCCATCTAATGCTACAGGACAATGCTCCACCCCATGTGGTATGATTATGAATTCACCCTCTTCTAAAACTTCATCTCGGTCGCGAAATTTCATGAGTAGACGACCTTTATAAACCAAAAACATTTCGTCCTCAGTATCATGATGATGCCATAAGAATTCACCTTCAAACTTGGCAAGTTTAATTGCCGAGTTGTTTACTTTCCCAGCGAGGCGCGGACTCCAGGTTTCTGTGAATGTAGCGAAGGTCTCCTTGAGATTTTTTGGGCCGTGTGGTGACAGATGGTTGTTCACCCCTGCCACGTCTCGCTGGATCGATCTCAACTGAGTTTCAAGTTCGGGACTGTTGGCTGGATAATCGCCATCCAACGCAGCTGTACCAATAGTAAAACCTGCCGCACCGGAGCGGCGCACGATCTCTATTCTTTCCCGTGAACCAATGGACCCCGCCATTATGACTGGCTTATCCACGGCGGCAACGACAGCGGCCATCAACCCAGTAGCATTCTCAGTCGACCGATAGGCAAGTAAATCCAGTCCATGCACGCCGTTTCGTTCCGCCAATCCTACTGCGCTATTCACCACTTCGTCGATAGAACCTATCAACACACTTGGATGTCCTTTTATCTCACCTGGAAATGGGAAATACTGGATGTTAGTCCCAGCCAGAATAGGCAGAACTGCATCCACATTTGTACCACCCAGAAGAATATCAACGCCAATCTCTACTGCGGCTTTCGCTGACGAAATCTCACTTTCCTTGTCCAGGGATACTACTTCGAGATAGCTGGTGGCTCCACCAGCATTGATTGCTGCATTCAACTTCTTTAGTCGTTCAAAAGGAAGGCCCACGTCTTTGAACCCGATGTGATGTACGCCGGCAGCGAGCGCTATTTTCAGATGTTGCTCGGCTTCCTCAACTGTCTTATCGTCCCGTGTAAGCATGAAAATGAAACGGAGTCCCATTAGTCTGTTCCTTAGAGTTTGGCGGCAGCCTTGTTACTAGCATACGTCATTTGATAAACTTTTTATACGGTTAATTGGATCCCATTTTTTACCAAATATGACATCTATTTTATACACGGTATCATCATACCCGATGTAGATCTTACGTTGCGTATATCTTATGTCCTATTAACTTTTTCTTTTCATTATAGGGATTATAAGGGCTTGCTAAATTCTCTATTTCACCCTTTACTGCATAAATAGAAAAACTTTGCGGGAGGTAAAAGTGGAAGAATCAAGAAACCCAAAATATAATATTGCTACGGAAATTTCGGATAAAGAAAGTCAAATTAAAGCTGACAAGCTGCAATCCAGTTTTCTATCAGGAAAAATAAGCCGTCGCGGATTTATGAACGGTGCGATCGCGCTTGGAGCGTCGTTAACTGGTGCATCGACTTTCGTTGAGCAAGCTTATGCGGCGACACCAAAAGCTGGTGGTCGTCTAAAGATTGGTATTACAGGTGGTTCAACAAGTGACACTCTTGACCCAGGTCAAATCCTTGACGCATTCAACATCAATGTTCTTATGGGGCAAACTCGCGGCAATATGACCCGGATCAGGCCAGATGGTAAGATTGAAGGTGATCTTTGCGAAAGTTGGGAGCCTTCAAATGGAGGTAAGACTTGGAAATTTAATGTTCGTCAGGGTGTTGAATTCCATAACGGCAAATCGATGACTTCTGAAGATATCGTAGACTCAATCAATCATCACAGGGGTGAAGACTCGACATCAGCAGCCAAAGGCATTGTCAGTGGCATCAAATCAATTACCGCCGATGGCAAAAATTCTGTTATTGTTGAGTTGAATGAAGGTAACGCAGATATCACCGTTGCGCTTTCTGATTATCACCTCAATGTTTGCCCATCGAATGGTGATGGAACCATTGACTGGCAGTCGGGAGTTGGAGCCGGAGGTTATACGCTAGAAGAATATGATCCAGGTGTACGGACATTTACCAAGAAGTATGCAAATTACTGGAATACGGGTAATGAAGCATATTTTGACGAGATTGAAACTCTGGGTATTATTGACCCAACTGCTCGTATGTCGGCTCTGTCAACAGGTGCAATAGACTGTATCAACAATGTTCCACCAAAGACAGCTTCGCGTCTTAAGAATATGGCCAATGTCAAAACTCTGATTTCAACAGGCAACAAGCAAGTCACATTGCCTATGCACTGTGATAAAGAGCCATTTAACGATCCGAACGTTCGTAATGCGGTTAAGCACATCGTTGATCGGCAAGATTGGCTTGACAAAGTGCTGTTTGGGTACGGTGAAATTGGTAACGATAACCCAATTGGTCCTGCTAATATTTACAGAGCAACCACTGACGAGCTGCCACAGCGTGAATATGATCCTGAAATGGCGAAGTCATTGCTGAAAAAGGCTGGTTATGACGGCCTGTCAATTAAGTTCCATGCGGCTGATACTGGCTTTGCTGGTGCTGTTGATGCCGGATCTTTGATGGCTGAATCTGCCAAGGCTGCTGGTATTAATATAGAAGTCGTTCGGGAACCAAACGACGGATATTGGTCAAATGTATGGATGCAGAAAGCGTTTTCTGCCTGTTACTGGAGCGGACGTCCGACTGAAGACTGGATCTTTTCATTGATCTATGCGTCTGATGCAGGCTGGAACGACACTAACTGGAAGAACGCTGGCTTTGATAAGCTTCTACTTGAGGCACGCGCTGAGACTGATACAACCAAGCGTCGCTCCATGTATGTTGAAATGCAGCAGATCGTACATAATGACGGTGGACTTTGTCTTCCGTTGTTCCAATCAGAAATTATGGGATATCGCACATCAGTAGGTGTTCCAGATGTCGTTGGAAACGATTGGGAGCTTGACGGACACCGCTGTTCACTTCGCTGGTGGAAAGCATAATTTTCAGCGATTGTTTACAATACTACAGGGAAAGCCATCATCGGATGGCTTTCCTTTCTAAAAAATATTTTTGCTTACAATTTTAACTGTACGATCGGATACTGACAGGCATGAGTGAAAGTATTCATGACATTTCCGTTTTCTCGATTGAATTAAAGTCGGCATTATGAAAAATCTTGCGATTATGATCATCAAAAGGTTGGGGCTGGGGGTTCTGACTCTCATCCTTCTGTCTTTACTGATTTTTTTATCTGTTGAAGCATTGCCCGGTGATTTAGCGCAGGAAATTCTAGGCCAGCAAGCAACGCCGAGCGCTGTGGCTGCCATTCGCCGTGAACTTGGTCTCGACCTGCCGCCGCATATACGCTATGTTGAGTGGCTTGGTGGGATGCTGCAAGGTGATTTTGGAAATTCGCTTGCGCTCAAGCGGCCTATCATTGACCTTATTACTCCACGCTTGCAAAACACACTATTCTTAACTTTATACACTGCTTGTATTGCGGTTCCGCTGGCCATCATTTTGGGCATGATGGCATCCTTGTTCCGCAACAGCTATTTTGACCGGATCAGTAATGCCACGGCTCTTTCAGCTATATCCATGCCAGAATTTCTTGTTGGATATCTCCTAATTTATTTTCTGGCGCTGTCTGGTTATTTCCCATCCATGGCCAATATAACCCCCGCTACACCCCTGTTGGACAAATTGTACGCCTGTTTTCTGCCCGCGTTGACGCTGACGCTCGTGGTGACAGCACATATGATGCGGATGACCAGAGCCGCTATAATAAACATTCTTGCCTTACCTTATATTGAGATGGCGCATCTCAAGGGCATCAAACCCTCACGGATTATTTTTTGGCACGCGCTGCCGAACGCGTTAGCCCCGATTGTGAATGTCGTAGCGCTTAATCTCGCCTATCTAATTACTGGCGTGGTGATTGTTGAAATTGTATTTGTTTTCCCTGGACTTGGCCAGTTGATGGTTGATGGGGTTAGGTTTCGAGATGTGCCTGTCGTCCAAGCTTCTTCATTAATTTTTGCCAGTGCCTACGTTGGGCTTAATCTTGTGGCTGATATCATTTCTACAGCGACCAATCCACGTTTGATGCGGCAGAAATAGGGTGGAGCAGAGATGAATATTATTTCTGTTTTGATATGGTTGCCGATTGTCGTTGTGGTATCGCTTGCGTCCGGCTGGTTTTTCCAGCAGGGGCTTATACGAATTGTTAATGCGCCCACCGCAAAATTCCTGCGCACTGCGCCGCTTACCGCCAGTTTTGGCATGCTTGTCATTGCTATTTATGTGACCTGTTCCGTTTTTGCCCCAATCATCGCGCCCTTTGGCGAATCTGAGATTTTGTCTGGCGCTTTCGAGCCTTGGGCGTCGCCCTATATTCTTGGAACGGACAATCTGGGACGCGATGTATTTACAAGGCTGGTTTATGGTGCCCGCAATACAGTCGGGATTGCCTTTCTAATCACTGCACTTGCTTTTTTTGTAGGCACGCTGATGGGTATTTATTCTGCATTGAAGGGTGGTGTAATAGACCAGGTTATTGGCCGTTTCATTGACGTGTTGATGGCGATACCATCCTTGATCTTTTCACTACTGATGCTGACTATTTTTGGAACATCAGTGATTTCATTAGTCTTGGTTATAGCAACGATTGATTCCACTCGAGTATTTCGTCTGGCACGTTCAGTTGCGCTCAATATCGTGCAGCTCGACTATATTGAGGCTGCGAAATTACGTGGCGAGAGTACTGTATACCTTATAACAAGGGAAATCCTACCAAATGCCACTGCGCCACTTGCAGCTGAATTCGGTTTGCGCTTTTGTTTTGTTTTTTTGATGATTTCGTCGCTGTCGTTTCTTGGTCTCGGTCTGCAGCCACCAACTGCTGATTGGGGGTCAATGGTTCGTGACAATGCTGAACTGATCAGCTTTGGTGATATTACACCCTTAATTCCAGCGGGTGCGATCGCAGTTCTGACGATTGCTGTCAATTTTGTCGTAGATTGGTTGCTGCACCGAGCCAGTGGCCTCAAGGATTAGGAGAGGCTGATGGCTGAAAACGTTGGAAACAAAGCCTCTGACAGTGAGCCCCTGTTGACGATGCGCAATATCCATATCAAAGGCCTGAGTGATGAGACCTGGGTTGATATCATCAATGGTATCGATCTTGATCTTAATAGAGGTGAAGTTCTTGGCCTTATTGGAGAATCTGGTGCAGGAAAATCAACACTTGGTCTGGCTGCAATGGGATTTTGCCGGGATGGGTGTAAAATTACTGACGGTAGCATAATATTTGATGGTCTTGATCTGTTGGCTCAAAGCAAACGGGATTTACGTAAGCTGCGTGGCCGACGGATCGCTTATGTAGCACAATCGGCGGCTGCAAGTTTTAATCCAGCGCACAAGCTGATTGATCAATTTTGTGAGGGTCCATTAAAGCATGGTCTGATGGAAAAGGCACAGGCCGTTAGTTATGCAACTGATCTTTATAGCCGTATGAACCTGCCAGAACCGGAATTGT
Source organism: uncultured Alphaproteobacteria bacterium (assembly GCA_913031285.1). Taxonomy (GTDB): domain Bacteria; phylum Pseudomonadota; class Alphaproteobacteria; order Rhodobacterales; family Rhodobacteraceae; genus LFER01. The sequence goes on from CAJWEI010000073.1 coordinate 5,895, forward strand.
TTGGCTATAGGTACCCTCATGAAGTATCAGGTGGCCAATTGCAGCGGGCAATGACTGGCATGGCATTGGCCTGCCGTCCTGATTTGATCATTTTTGATGAGCCAACAACAGCGCTTGATGTGACCACACAGATTGAAGTCCTTGCCGCCATCCGTGACATCGTCAAACAGTTTGACACTGCTGCCATTTACATAAGCCATGATTTGGCAGTGGTGGCGCAGATGGCGGACAAAATCAAGGTGTTGCTCAAAGGTGATGAGGTAGAACAGGCTGATACCGCGACTATGCTTGATAAGCCTCAACAGGAATACACAAAGTCACTCTGGGCTGTCCGTAAATATGCCCGAGCCGAGCAGAAACCAGTGAGTGGACAAGTGCCGGTGATTGAAATCGAAAACGTAATGGCCGGTTATGATAAAACAACAGATATATTGAAGGAAGTGTCATTTCCAATTCATAAGCGGCGCACGGTGGCTGTTGTTGGGGAATCTGGTAGCGGAAAATCAACGCTGGCTCGTGTTATTACCGGGTTACTGACCCCGCGGGAGGGAAGTATCAGGTTTGAGGGATCTGCTTTGCCAGACTCATATCATGCTCGAAGTAAGGATCAACTGCGCAGAATCCAGATGATCTATCAAATGGCTGATACAGCGCTCAATCCAAAGCTGAGAATTCGTGATTTGATAGCCCGCCCGGCTAGCATGTATCTTGGTTTGAGTGGCAAGGCTCTTAATGACAGAGTATGCGACCTGCTTCACATGATTGAGCTGGAACCAGATCAATATATTGATCGGCTCCCCTCTGAACTTTCTGGGGGTCAGAAACAGCGCATTGGTATCGCCCGCGCGATTGCCGCCGAGCCAAGCTTCATTATATGTGATGAGGTAACGAGTGCTCTTGACCAACTAGTTGCGGAAGGTATCCTAAAATTGCTTGACCGTTTGCAAAGTGAACTTGATCTTTCATACATGTTCATTACGCACGATCTGGCGACTGTGCGTGCCATTGCTGACGAAGTTGTGGTGATGAAAGATGGTACTGTTGTTGAGCAGGGGCCAAAATCAGAAATGTTTATTCCGCCGCATCACCCGTATACTGAGCTGTTACTGGGCTCAGTTCCTGAAATGGATCCAAAATGGCTGGATCACCTTTTAGACAGTCGAGGAGCGGACAATATTGGTGATGCAGCAATTGCCAAAATGCTTTAGAGTTTTTTTGCTAGCTGCAATTTTTTGGACATTTATTTCATTACCAAAGGAACAAATGTAATGGGCGTAGCCACCCTTCCAAAAAGATGGGTAACAATCAGATGGGTAATTTTTATTTGTGGCGACTTTTGGTTTTGGTTCAAATCGAACTCTAATATTCTGCGCCAGTTTTTGCCCCGGTGATATAGGTCACAACATCTTCAGCAGTATAACTGCCATCTTTGATATCAAGATTTGCGCAGATCTTTCCTCTGCGGAATACAACGATACGATCAACCAAATCGAACACCTGCCGCATGTTGTGGCTTACCAAAATTAATGATTCGCCCTGCTCTTTCAGTTGACGGATTATATTTTCTACTTGTACAGTTTCCTGCACGCCAAGCGCTGCGGTTGGCTCATCCATGATAGTTAATTTAGAGCTAAAGGAAGCTGTCCGCGCAATGGCAACACACTGCCTTTGTCCACCGGACATTTTCTCAATTGTATTGTGGATGTTTGGGATTTTAACGCCAGTTTTTTCCAAAGCAGCCATCGTATCTTTACGCATACCCTTGTAATCAAGTAGGCGAAATGGACCAAGCCAATTAAACCTTGTTTTTTCACGACCTAAAAACAAATTGTCTGGAACATCCAAATGGTCGGCTAAAGCCAATGTTTGAAACACTGTTTCGATGCCAGACTCTCGGGCCTGAATCGGACTGCTGAATGCAACTTCTTTACCATCAAAAATGACGGTACCATGCGTCCGCTGTTCGACACCAGTAATTTGCCGCACAAATGTTGATTTTCCAGCTCCGTTGTCCCCCATAATGGCGACATGTTCACCTTTTCGGAGTTCAAAGTTTGCGCCTTCAAGTGCATGAACTCCACCGTAGTGCTTGGTCAAGTCTATCGTTTTCAGAACGAGTTCATCGCCCATGTTCAATACTCCTTGCCTAAGCTCTAATTCGTTGACGATATTGGTCTAGAATGACCGCAGCGATGATAATTGCTCCCATAGCCATGAGCTGATACGATCCATCCAATTTGATGTAGGTAAAACCGGACCGGATTACCCCTAGAACCATAGCACCTAGAACGGTACCAATTATTGAACCACGGCCACCCATTAGACTTATACCACCGATCACCGCCATAGAAATCGCAAAAAGTTCATAAAACTCGCCCATGCCGGCCTGTGCTGTCGAAGCCTTTGCACTTAGAACAACACCAGCGAAAGCGGCCAGCATAGCCGCAATCATGTACACCATGATCTTATGTCGTTTGACATTGATACCAGACATGCGCGCTGCTTCTTCATTAGAGCCGATGGCATATGTATGTTTACCGTAAACGGTGTAGCGCATTATCAAATGAAAGATCACTGCTAAACTCAGAAACCAGACGACTGGCATCATGCCGTCGCCAATGGCTTTGTATTGTTCAGTCGGAAACGAGATCGGGTTTCCAGATGACCACCAAAGTGCAATGCCGCGGCAAACCAAGAACATACCGAGCGTCGCGATAAAGGGGGGGATACGAAAATGAGCGATAAAAGTACCGTTTATAGCGCCGATAAAGGCACCAAAGGCTAGTGCGATAACGATTGGGAAGACAACTGGTAGGTCCATAGCCCATGTACCGAATACGGCTTTGGGGTTCGCAAATCCGTTAACAAGCTCTGTTTGTCCAAAACTCATTGCAATCATCGCGGTAGCGGCGACCAATGGTCCGGAACTTAAGTCGATGCCTGCAGTGATGATGACCTGTGATACTCCAAGAGCGATAATTCCAATGATTGCGACTTGCAAAATAATAATTTTTAGACGGGCTTCATTGAAGATGGAATCAAATCTATCACGGGTATCGAATAGAAAGCTCTGGTCTTTCATATAAGGCAAAACTTGGCCTAAAATTTCAAAAATAACTATGATAATTACCAATGCCAGCAAAACGTTAAATTCACTTGGCCAAGACCGTTTTGTCTTGTCAAAGGTTAATCCGCCGGTGCCTTGGCTGGTATCTGACATAGATGAAGCCCCAATGTTTTGCGTTTTACATAAGTTTGAGACGGCGCACGTAGCGCCGTCCCAAAGATTTTACGTTCTCAAGAAAATTTAGTTTTTATCGAGAAAATCGCCCATGTTGCTAGGAGTAACCAAAACGAATGGGATATAGACTTTTTTGTCCACCTTCTCACCAGCAATAATACGCAGCGCTGTGTCAATTGAGCCAGTACCTTGGCCAACAGAGTCCTGGAACACTGTCACATCGTAGTCGCCGGCTGCCATAGACAGAAGTGCGTCCTGAGATGCATCGACACCGCCAACCTGTACGTCTGCCATATCCATACCAGCAGCTTTCATCGCCTGAATTGCACCGATGGCCATTTCATCATTGTTAGCGAGAACAAAATCGAAGGGCTCACCTGAAGACATCCAGTTAGTCATGAGGTCTTGAGCTTCATCACGCGACCAGTTCGCTGTCTGCTCATCAATAATAGTCATAAAGTTACACATATCCATACCGATGACGTCGTACACATCTTTTGAACGTTGTACTGCAGCTTGGTTGGAAAGTTGGCCATTCATTAAATAACCAGTTGCGCCACCAGCTTTACCTGCCGCTCTCAAATTTTTGCAAATTTCAAATGCTGAAAGTGTACCAGATTCAATCTCATTTGATGCAACAAAAGCCTGCGTTGCAGGCAAAACGTCTACGTTGTCTGGTTCACGGTTTACATAAACAAGTGGGGTATCACCTGCTGCGGCAGAGACTGCTGCACCAGCAGACGTGTCGACTATGTTTACAATTATCGCATCTACGCCGGATGCAACAAAGTTACGAACCTGATCAATTTGCTTTGCAAGATCGTCTGACGCATCTTCTTGTTGATACGTTAATCCATTTATTGTACCCGCATACTCAACCATGCCAGTACGCAATACGGTTAGCCAGTTATCATCAAATCTTGAAAACGTTGCACCAATTTCTTGAGCGGCGGCAGACGTCCCTATCAAAGCAACTAAGCCAGTTGCAATTAATGTTTTTTTCATAATTTCTCTCCCAAAATGTGCCCGGCGCACAATGAATTTTTCCGGGATACTCCAGCTTAATAGAGTACTAAACATATATCTGGTTGATGCTATTTCTGTGTTTAGACAGCTTCAACCTTTTCTGGACAGCCATTTTTTGGCCACCTACGCGCCAGTTTATAATCTGATTCGAGTCTTTCGCAAACAGATGTTTTAGCGCTAACAAATTCTAAAAGCTCTTATACAATACCTTAAATCTGATTTAAGGTAACGGCTTGCCTAAAATTCGCTAAATATTGTGGTATCCTAAAGAGAATAAAGAACATTAAGATTAAATGAACTCAAGACATCCGTGTAGTGCAACATTATGCTTACTGCCTCTCAACACAGAACGATAACTCGCTGTGTGACAGACTGTGTACCAAGTTTGTGCACGATAAATTAACTTATCAAGGCTAATGTAATCACCATTTACTAAACGTCTGCAACTCCACCATCATCATAAAATGTCCCTTTATATGATAACGATTTGTAAGGGCGAGATAATATTACAGCTTCATCTAATTCAACGCCTAGTCCTGGTTTTGAAGGAAGTTCAAAATAACCAGAATTTACTTTGAGTGGTTCTTTTTGCACTCTGTCGTACCATGGGGAGGATTGAAGATACTCAAGAATAAGAAAGTTAGGTATTGAAGAACAAAGGTGTAAACTTGCTGCGGTAGCAATCGGTCCTTTGGGATTATGGGGTGCTAAAGGGATGTAGTAGGTCTCGGCCATAGCTGCTATTCGTCGAATTTCCGATAGTCCACCGCAGTGTATAACATCTGGCTGAATGATGTCAGCTAACTGACGCTCAATGAGTTCTTTAAAGCCCCAGCGAGTAAAAAGACGTTCTCCTGTTGCTATATCAGTTTTAAATTTTTCTTCTCGTAGTTTGGCTAGAGCATCGAGGTTATCTGGTGGAGTAGGTTCTTCAAACCATAGCAGTTCCAAGTCGTCGATTGCATGCATTTGCCTTATTGCTTGAGAAGGCCTTGAAATACCGTGATTGTCAAACATCAGGTCAATTCTTGGACCCAATTCATTTTTAATTGAAACAATGTGATTGCGAAGATCATTTGCATTCCAGATATGATAATTTAGTCCTGGCCAGCCTCCAGCTTTCAAGGCAGTAAAGCCGGTTGCTTTCATTTTTACTGCATGTTTGGCGTCTTTGACATGAGTGTAAGCCCTAATTTTGGTTCTAGTAGGCCCACCAAAAAGTTGGTAAATCGGACAATTTAGTGTCTTTCCCAAGATGTCCCACAAAGCTATGTCAATAGCGCTTAATGCAGAATTAAGGATAATTCCTCCCCGCCAAAATCCATGACGGTAAAGTATTTGCCATAAGCGCTCAATCCGCCGCGGATCCTCGTTAATAATGCGCTCTCCAAAAACCTGGATTGCTTTTTCTACTGTTTTTTCTTGACCCTCAAGTGAACCCTCGCCCCATCCATGTATGCCTTCATCGGTTATAATTTTGACAAAAAGCCAATTTTTATCTCCAGCGTTCATAATGTAAGTTTTCACACCAACTATCTTCAAAAATTTAACTCCTTAAACTTCCAGGATCATGACTATGGGTACTCGAGTAATTGGTGACAGATTTAACTATCAAAAATTACAAGCTGAAAAGCAAATTTTGTTTTGGTATTTTAAGAATTAATTTCATGGATAGAAACTGGGCAATCCCTCTGGTTGGAGGTAAATTAAAGAAAATTTGGAAATTAATGATTAATGCCTATCAACTTATGACGATAGCTTTATGCAGGACGTTATATGTCCGCGTTGGCAGCAAAGTCTAAGATCTGAAGGAGGTTCGTAATGTTTATTGATGTTGGATCCGCTCGCCTGTTTTTTGACGTTGTAGGTGAAAGCCTACATGCTGCTGGCCCTATTATGGAAGAGCGCCCAACGATGATCTTGTTACATGGTGGTCCTGGCTATGACCATTCCACTCTTCGACCTTATTTTGACCGCTTTAGTGATACACATCAGCTAATTTATCTAGACCACCGTGGCTGTGGACGATCGACAGGCGAGCAAGAAACCTGGTACCTTGATCAATGGGCAGACGATCTCTCAGTATTTTGTGGTACTTTGGGCATCTCCTCACCTGTGATTTTTGGGCAATCTTTTGGGGGAATGGTGGCTATGCATTACGCAGCACGTCATCCTTCAAGATTATCAAAATTGATACTATCCTCAACGGCTGCGGAGTTTCGTCTAGACGAGACCACTAAGATGATGCGCCTACTTGGTGGGGACCAGGCTGCAGAAGTGGCTCATCGGTTCTTTTCCAACCCTTCCCAAGATGCTTATGATTCCTACAGAGACTTCTGTTTACCACTTTACAGCAACCCAAATGCATCGTTTGCAAGCTCTTTTCGTGATCGCGCCATCGAGCGTCCAGAAGTGGCTCTACATTTCTTTTCTGATGAGATGGCTCGAATGGACATGCGCGCAGAGATCGCGAACATCACGTGTCCGACGTTAGTTATTGCTGGCACTATCGATCCAGTCACTCCGCTTGTATGCTCTCAAGCGATTGCTGACGCCATTGGGAATAATGCGCGTCTCCAAATGATTGAGGGTTGTGGCCATGGGCCGCATCGAGATGATCCAGAAGCTGTTGAAAGAGTTTTAAGAGGTTTTTTGGCAACTTCTTCTTACATATAATGTCCTTGTATCTAAAATTTTTTACAACCCAAAAAATCTTATGAGAACTAACCATCAATGGTTAAATTTGTCTCTATTTAAGGTCTGTAATAGGCTTCCAAAGCCTATCGTTGCCATAAAGTTGTGATTTTTGTGATCCTCGGTAGACAGGTGGGCGCGCCCTTAGCAGAAAATTTAACTAAAAAGTTCGAAGGTATATCTAAGTCGTTTTTTGACATCTTTAATTAGAGATTTCTTATAACATTCTAAAATTATTAATCACTTCATGGAGGCTCATGCAAACTCAAGATCGAACTGGTTTGGCTATCATTCTGAGCCTTATTGCATTGATACTTTTTGATGGAATGGGGCTGATTATCAAACACCTTTCAAACGATTATTCTGCCATGGAACTTACGGCTTGGCGAAACATTTTTGGGCTTATTCCAACGGTAATCGTACTTTGGTTATATGGAAATCGGCACAAAAGTAGTAACGTACTTAGAATACGACAGTGGAAGCTAGCTCTTTTGCGTGGTATAATTGTAACGTTTGCTCAGCTTAGCTTTTACATTTCTTTGGGACTAATGGCTTTTGCCACGGCGTCTACCATCAGTTATGCTACAGCGTTATTTACCACTGCGTTTGCAATACCAATTTTAGGAGAGCGTGTTGGTTTGGTGCGTTGGAGTGCTGTACTAGTTGGATTTATTGGGGTCATAATGGTTATTCAACCAGGCTCTGAAGGGTTTTCTGGTTATACATTGTTTCCCTTGGCTGCAGCGGTATTTTACGCTCTTGTCGGGGTCACAGCCCGCTTATTTGATGACGATGTGTCAAGCGCGATCGTCAACCTCTACTCCTCTTTTTCATCAGTGGTTGGAGCTTTGTTAATTACTTTCTTCTGGGGAGGGTTTAGTCCGATCACCTCTACAATCGATATGGTGTGGATTATTTTAATGGGTGGGCTTGGTGGATCAGCGGTTTTATTACTGGTAATCAGTTATAGGATGACAGAACAAAGTAATCTGGCACCATTCAGCTATTTTGGTATTCCTCTTTCATTTGTTTTAGGTTGGCTTTTCTTTGCTGAGGCGCCATGGAGTACTCTATTTCCTGGCGGAATACTCATTGCCGCTGGTGGTCTATTGATAGTCTGGCGCGAACGCGTGAAAACCAAAAATAACAGCTTTTGATAACATTAAAGGGAGGACAGAAACATTCCCTCCGTCGACGATACCCTCAATGGGCCAGTAGGGGGTGCCACGGGTATAATTAGCTAATGCTGTTTGTCATTGCTGGTGGGTTTTTAATCACTCCCAAAGCTGCAAATTTTTTTTATGCGCTTCGTCTTATCATAAATATACCCAGAACAATCATTAGTAGATGAAAAACTAAAAAGAATGGAATAATAGCAGCATTGGTATCTAAATCTACGGGCTCTGAAATCGCTAAAACTATAAATGCAGCACCAGCGACAACGGCGAACAATCCAGATAACCATTTTGGGAATATATTGGTTTGAAAAGCTCCCAGACCATATATCAAAGCGCCTAACATAACAGATGAATAAGCAGTGATCGACACAGCATCAGACATTTGTGACAAATCAGCGTGCGCGCCCAAAGCGTCAGCCACCATGCCCATTGAAGAGCTAGCTACAAGGATAAGTAATCCTGCATCCGTTAAATAATTATTTTCAATTTTTCTGGTCATCATAACTGCTATTGGGAAACTGAAAAATAGATATGCGAAAAGTTGTTCGGTTCGTGCTGCGCTTAAAAGAGCCGTTCCGTCTGGGCCTAAACCAAGGTACACGACGAAAGGAGTTAATCCCGCAATCATGAACATTAATCCATTTA
>CAJWEI010000074.1 GCA_913031285.1 uncultured Alphaproteobacteria bacterium
AATGGGATAAAGACAACGGTGCTGTTTACAAAGTTTACATGATGAACGAGATGACAGAATAACCAGTCATATTGCTAATGAGCGGGCTGAGCGATCAGCCCCTCAACTGTTTTTCGTGAGCGCAGCCCCCACCTACGTAGCGATTGCCATCAGTAAAGCTATCAGGAATGTGCGCATGGGGTTATTCCTTATTCTCCAAACGGGTAGCGCCGTTTTCTTGGCGCCAGATTTGGCCATCTTTCAATAGACATGAAGTAAGAACAGCCTCTCTTGTGCCATCGGGGTAGCTTCCAATTACATGATAAATCAATATTTCGTCATTTTCAAAAATACATCTGCGGCTTTCTATTTCGACCTCAGTCATTAAGTGAATGATACGATTTATCGAAGTTTCATTTTTTTTAACAATAGTGTTCGTAGAGTGAATTAAAAATTCGTAATCATCATGAAATAAATTCCAAAACAAATCTGTATCTTGGTTTTTGATAGATGAAAACATTTTTTCATAAAGCATGACTTACCTCAATTATTGGCCTCAGAATAACGCAGTGCAGAAATATGTGGAGTCTCAATTCTAACTATTGAAAAGCTAACAAAAAAATCAAATATCACAACTCGGGTATTAGAAAAGAAACTTCCACCAAAGTATCCCCATCCCAACCCACATTACCAATTACTCGCAATAAAAACCTCAATAACATACCCTTCAAATGATACTGATTTAGCAAGAGAGAAAGTTTATGCGATACCTGATTAGCTGCTTATTGATGTTATGTAGCCCTGTAATTGCTACCGCTGATGACCATCTAACAAAAGCTGTCGCTGCAGCTGCGGCTGATGTAGTTTTTATGCGTCATGCATCAGCGCCAGGATTTGGTGACCCTACTAATTTTGTTCTGGATGATTGTGGCACGCAGCGCAATTTAGACAATATTGGCCGCCAACAGGCAGTTAGCATCGGAGCAGAAATTCGACAAAGCGAAACGCAATTTACAGAAATATTATCGAGCGAATGGTGCCGATGCAAAGAAACCACAGAACTATTAGGTTTGAGCAAATGGGAAACATTCTCAGGATTAAATTCATTCTTTCAAGACTTTGCGAACAAACAAGATGTCATGAATAAGCTTGAGCGAAAACTATATACACTGAGTTCAGGGGTGACATTAATGGTTACGCATCAGGTGGTAATACGTGCCGCTACAGGACAATCTGTGGGAAGCGGGGAATTAGTTGCATTCAATACCCGCTCAAAAGCAACCCAGAAATTTCGATTAGATTGATTAGGCGCAAGCAAGCCTCCACTCCAACTCACATTACCAACCACTTACCACAAAAGCGTTTATTGAGATCAGCTTGTTTGCTACGAAAGTAGCACAACAATAAATAATAAAAAAATTATGGAGTAGGCATGAAAAAAAAGGTTTGTGTTATCGTAGGCGGTGGCAAAGGTATGGGTGCAGCTGTTGCTAGAGAGATGAATAAGCGGCGCTACAGACTAGCTTTGATGTCCCCGTCAGAAAATTGCGAAAAGCTTGCGAACGAACTGGACGGTATAGCTGTGAGGGGTAAAGCAGAAAATGCCGCAGATACGCAGGCATTGTTCGATGCCACCATGGAAAAGTATGGGCGTATTGATAGCCTATTAATTCATGTTGGAGGCCCTCCAAAAGGAGATTTGCTTGATATTTCTGACGAAGATTGGATCAAAGCCAATGAAATGGTTTTGTTACCGGTGATCAGAATGTCAAAATTAGTCACACCGATTATGAAAGACCAAGGTGGTGGTTCTATAGTGAACATAACAACATTTTCAGCTTTTGAACCGAGCCTGACTTTCCCAACTTCAAGTGTGTACCGCGTCGGAGTTTCATCGTTTACAAAACTTTATTCGGATCGCTACGGGTCAAATAACATAAGAATGAATTGTCTTCTGCCTGGGTTTACCGACAGTCTAGACTTACCTCAAAAGTTCGCAGACATGTCGACCTTCAAGCGTCTCGCCAGTGCAGAAGAGCAAGCTAGAGCAGCTGCATTCTTACTAAGCGATGATAGCACTTACATCACCGGTCAAAGTATTCGCAGCGACGGGGGTGTCACGAGGCATATGTAAGCCACTCATAACTTAGCACCCAACTAATAAAGCAGACCACTCAGCATAAAGACGTTCACGGATAGAGGGAATTTTGCTACGGTTATTACGAAGTGCTTAGGAGAAAAGCTGGAATTAATTCTTAATTATTAAAAACCTTCTTTGATTATCTTAAGTACCTGCAGTTCAGCATGATAATGAAATAGGAACTCAAATGGCTGTCTTGGTTGTGATCGCTCATCCAGATAAAAATTCTTTCACTCAGCAATGGGCAAAAGAAAGCATTCGTGGAGCGAGAAATCTGGAACATGAAGTAATAGTGTCAGACCTTTATGCAATGAAATTTGACCCAATAGAGAAAGCGGATCATTACAACTTCACATGCCCAAAAAATCATTTTGACGTGCTTAGAACACAAGAGTTCCATTCACAGAAAAATAGCTTGCCGAAAGAAGTTTTGACTGAGTTAGAGAAAATCAACAAATGTGAACTGATAATTTTTCATTTCCCCATATGGTGGTTTAGCCCGCCCGCAGCACTAAAGGGATGGATGGAAAGAGTTTTTGTAAATGGCGCTACACATGATACAACTTACCGCTTCGATAGGGGTAAACTAAAAAACAAGGGAGCACAATTTTGTGTAACCATGGGTGCATCAAAACAAGAAAGCTCTTTCAATGGGAAAGAAGCCGATATTGAAATGCTGTTATGGCCGATGGCCTATACATTGAAGTACCTTGGCATGGATGTGTTACCACACAAAATTATAAATTCTGTTCACAGCTATCACACAGATAATAGAAAAATCGAAATTGAAAAAAGCCTCAAAGCTGAATTGCAAAATCAATTAAGGTTCATTCAAAATTTCTACCAAGTTGAACCGTTTAAATTCAATAAAGATACCGATTTTTCAAATGATGGTGTTTTGAAAGAAAGTGTATTATCTCACTCGCCATTTATCAGACATTCAAAATAAAAATGTCGAATAAACGCATATGGCAAAATGTTTGTTGAGCTGTAAGTGTGATACAGAGCGCATTAAAGTTAATAGAATAGGCCTGTAATTTATTCAGAGCGACCGATTAAGAAACTGAAAGAATTTGTTGGCAAGATAAATTTTAACTATCAAACCTTTTTCGGAAAAAATGTGAGCGTGGGATAACTAGCAACTAGAGCGGTCGTATTTTTTGTCCCCTATCCCTCAATTTAGGTAAATAAGAATTATTTCCTATCCAAAATACCGCAAAAGGTATCAAGTAGGTGTCGCAAGCGCATAATTAGTTGGATTACCGTCGAAGTATTTATTATGAATTTTAACCCGTATCACCCCTACCCCTCGCGGCGATCCCCCATCCTTGCGAAAAATGTTGTTGCAACATCTCACCCGCTTGCTGCACAGGCTGGTCTATCAATGCTATCCTTAGGGGGGAATGCGGTTGATGCAGCCCTTGCTGCCGCGATAACACTTACTGTAGTGGAACCCACAGGGAATGGTTTGGGATCAGATGCTTTTTGTATCTTGTGGGATGGAAAATCAATCCATGGCCTAAATGCGTCTGGACGCGCACCCATGGCATGGTCACCCGAATATTTTAAGGACTATGAAAAGGTCCCGTTCCACGGATGGAATAGTGTCACGGTACCCGGTGCTGTTTCTGGCTGGGTCTCACTGTTGGAACGATTTGGAAAGCTTCCATTTGAAAAGTTATTTGAACCCGCGATTGAATATGCAGAACACGGGTTTCCCGTTTCACCAATTATTGCCAAATTATGGAAACACGGTGCAAAACAATTGGCCCAGCAACCAGGCTTTGCAGATAATTTTTTACCAAATGGCCTCGCGCCAGAAGCAGGTGAACTTTATGCAAACCCACCTCTTGCTCGCAGCCTGCGATTAATAGCCGAAACGCACGGGAGTGCGTTTTATGAGGGAGAGTTGGCAGAAAAGATCGAAAGCTTTGCAAAGAAACATAATGCGGGAATGCGGTTATCGGATCTCGCAACACATAAAGCAGACTGGTGCGGGACGATCAACCAAAAATTTGATGATGTTGTTTTACACGAAATTCCACCTAATGGTCAGGGAATTGCAGGCTTAATGGCGCTCGGAATTCTAGATCACACAGAGATCCGTGACCTTGACGTAGACGATCCCAAAGCACTGCATTTGCAGATCGAGGCGATGAAACTGGCCCTGTCAGACACCGAAGCCTATGTTGCTGATATTGATTTCATGGATCGTATCACGCCTGAAGCCATGATGGACCCTGCCTATCTGCAAGAACGCGCCAAACTTATCAATCTCGAACAAGCAACTGATTTTAAGGTTGGAGAGCCAAAAAGTATCGGTACTGTTTACCTATCAGCTGCGGATGCATCTGGAATGATGGTGTCCTTTATTCAGTCAAATTATGCAGGGTTCGGTTCAGGTGTCGTTGTTCCCGAAACTGGTATTCATCTACAAAACCGCGGTGCAGGTTTTTCACTGAACGCGCATAGCCAGAACGTCGTCGCACCGGGCAAGCGTCCATTCCACACAATCATCCCAGCATTCCTTACGAAGAACGATCAACCATTGATGAGCTTTGGTGTCATGGGTGGCCCTATGCAAGCACAAGGGCATTTACAAATGACACTAAGGACGCACCTTTGGGATCAGGATGTGCAAATGGCCGTCGATGCCCCCAGATGGCGGGTGACGGGCGGTCTTGGAATTGCATGCGAAACCTCGTTTCCGGAGGCCACTCTGCAAGCGTTAATTGATATGGGACATGATCTAACCTGCGAAGAACCGGACAACGCTTTTGGATTTGGAGGCGCACAAATCGTCACACGACTTGAGAATGGCACACATGCAGCTGGATCAGACTCGCGGAAGGATGGGCAGGCCGTGGGTTTTTAAATTAAGAGAACTTTTTTCAGAAGAAATGTGAGAGCAGGATTTACTCAAGAACGCTCCCTTTTCAAAAGAGTTTAGCTTACTACCTGACCGACCCATGATTTAAATGAACTCCAACCACAAGAAGACGGTCTTCAACATTCTTTGTTCAAAGTAGAAATCTCGCCTAAATCAAAGCACCAACCTTATTTGTATCCAAAACAGATTAAATTCGCTGTACAATTCAAGCCACTACTTTGGTAGTATCGTCCCAATGGCCATACTGACGGCTGCCTGAGTAGGATCAATTACCGGAATTCCTAACTCAACTTCCAATTTCAGTCGATGACGGGACATCCCCGCACAACCAAGTACAATTACACCCGCTCCCATTTCAATTAATTGATATCCAACCTCGATAAGTCTTTGATATGTTCCAGTCCCGTTCGCACTTTCATCTACAGAAATATTAAGTGCAATCTCACCAGCTAACCTGTTCAATACTTGCATTCTCGAGAGATATCGTCGATGCCTTCCTACTGAAGCATCTGCAATTGCAATTACACCAAATAGCTCTGCGCGAGATAGAGCAGTTAATACACCACTCTCTTGGATACCAAATACTGGTTGCGAGGTAATTGAACGACAAGCATCTATTCCAGGGTCAGAATAGCAGGCAATAACAAATGCAGCAGCGTCTTTTCGAGTTTGCACAAGATTAGCAAGTGGAATAACGACACTATCTGAGTCAAGTTGACTTTCTATTCCGAAGGGACCTTCTTCAAGCGTGACGCATTCAATAAAGCATCCCTCAAACTGATTGAAATGGATCAGACTTTTTTCGAGACCATCAGTGACAGTTTGATTGGAATTGGGGTTGATCACAACTACTGGTCGACTCATTTGAAAATCTCCGCACCAAAATTTGTCTGAGGCTCAGTCTCAGGTAATGACGTGCCAGTAAGCCCAGAAAGATCTGTGCGCCCACGATGTATGAAATTACCATAACCTGGCTTGGCGAGCAGTTTTCCTTCGTCAATCACCCGTTGACCACGACTTATTACCGTAGTTGGCCAGCCTGTAATCTTCATACCTTCAAATGGATTATAATCCATCGCATCATGCATCTCACCTGCGATCCGAGTTTCACTCGGATCCCAGATTGCGATATCAGCATCAGCACCGATAGAAAGTGTCCCCTTACGCGGCAGCATACCGTAAAGTCGAGCAGCATTGGTTGATGACAATGCAACAAATTGATTTACTGAGATTCTGTCTTTCAACACTCCTTCTGAGAACATTAATGGAAGCCGCATTTCGATCCCTGGCATTCCATTGGCAAAGCCACGAAAGTCGACGTCGCGACCATTGGAAAATTTCCCGCTATCATCGAATCGGTACGGAGCATGATCCGACGATACAACATCGAATGTTCCACCTGCTATGTGGCGCCAAAGTGCCTCTTGTGTAGCAACATCACGCAACGGCGGTGAACAAATGTATTTTGCACCATCAAGATTTGGACGATTAAGATCTTCTCGTGTCAGAAAAATATATTGAGGACAAGTTTCACTAAAAACATAGGCGCCATCCATTCGTGCTTTTGCCACCAGTTCAGCACCAGCCGGTGTTGATACATGAACGATCATTAAAGGCGCATTAGCGAGTTTTGATAGGCTAATAGCTCTGTTAATGGCTTCTTCCTCTGCAATACCTGGTCGTGCGGGCGCATGAAAGCGCGGTTCGACATAACCTGCCTCTGTCAAGGCGTTTGACATCCAAGTTAGCATGTCATGGTTCTCAGCATGCACCATCGTCAGTCCACCGTGACGTCGCGCGACCGTTAAAATATCAAGAAATTGAGCGTCGCTTACTCGTGTTGCGTAAGTCATAAATACTTTAAATGACGTAATTCCCCGCTTAAAAGCAGATGGCAACTCATCGAGGACATTTCGATTTGGATCTGTAATAATCAGATGATATGAATAATCAATCACGGATTTCGTTTCTGCACGTCGATCGTATTCATCAATGGTGTCCGAAATACTTTCACCTTTTTTCTGCGCAGCAAACGGTACAAATGAAGAATTGCCACCGAAGGCTGCTGATATTGAGCCCGTTTCATAATCGTCTGATGTCATAACGCCCATGCCACTCTCTTGGGCAATATGGCAATGTGCTTCAATACCGCCTGGCATTACTAATTTTTTATCAGCGTTTATCTCATCATAACCATTAAGGCTTTCGCCCAAAGTTACGATTTTTTCTCCGTTGATGCCGATGTCTGCAATAAACGTTTCGCTAGCAGTCACTAAGGTACCACCTTTAATCACCAAGTCATGCTTCATGATCGCCCCCTACACTGACTTTATCAGACCACCGTCACAGCGAATTAAACTGCCAGTAATATAACCGGCACGATCACTGCAAATAAAAGTAGCTGTATCAGCGAACTCTTCTACTCTGCCGTAGCGACCAACTGGAATAGTTGCTTTGCTTGCCTGCCTTACACTTTCCAGTGTTTGACCCGTCTTGTCAGCAACAGTCTGATCAAGCTCGTCAATGCGCTTCGTATGTATTCTGCCTGGTAAAAGCATGTTTACCGTAATGCCGCTTCCAGCCAGATCGTTTGATAACGATTTTGTCCAACCTACTAGTGCCGAGCGTACAACATTTGATATACCAAGATTTGGAATTGGCTGAATAACTCCTGAGGAGCCAATAGCCAGAATTCGCCCCCAACCGGCTGCTTTCATGTCCGGAATAAATTTAGATGAAAGTTCGACAATTCGTACAACCATCATTTCGAGTTGTTTTGTTAGAGAGTTTGGATCCACGCCAGATATAATTCCAGGTGGCGGGCCCCCAGTGTTCGCAATGAAAATGTCAATTTGGCCAAGTAATTCTCTTGCCGCTAACTGAATGGTATTTACGGAACTAGGATCTACCAAATCTGCCACAACGAAGTCAGCTTGACCACCCGCGGCTTCAATTTCATCTACTATTTCACTTAATCTATCTTTATTTCTGCCACTGAGTAAAACATGCACGCCTTCCGACGCTAGTGATTTCGCGATCCCTTCACCTAAACCTCTACTTGAGGACATAACTAACGCGGTCTTTTTCTGTATTCCGAGGTCCATTAATGCAGTTCCTTTAATTTAGTTTCTAGACGATCCATAAGCCGTGTAAGTTCAGTGTGATCTAGTTTTGTTAAAGATGGACCTGGTGAACGTACCTTCGGTGATTTTATTACCCCACGCCGGTGAAGAATTTCTTTTCTGATCGCCAAACCTAAACCTAACTGCTGCTCATATCTAACCATCGGCAAGTATGCATCGAAAAGGTCTTCAGCTAAATCAACCTTACCTGCTTTATGCAAGTTAACCACTTGAACAAGCATCTCGGGATACGCAAACCCTGTCATAGCCCCATCGGCACCTCTTTGTAATTCCTGAGGTAGAAATAAAGCGGCATTACCAACTAGTATCGACATTCGAGGAGTGGAACTTGTATCGGACTCCGTCCGCACCCGCGATAGCTTTGTTAATCCTGGCCAATCCTCATGCTTTAGCATGACAATTTGTTCATTTTCTCTTGTCAATTTCAGAATGGTTTCAACCGAGAACTGAACGCCGGTTGTTTGAGGATAGTCTTGCAAACAGATGGGCACTTCGGGACCCAATGCGTGACATACCTGTTTATAATATTGATCAAGTTTTGTCTCTGTACAAAGTCCAGGCATTGGAGCAACCATTACTCCTGATGCACCAGCATCCATAACCGATTGTGAAAGTCTCTTCATGTTGTCAAGGCTCGCACCTGAAACGCCAACAACGATAGGGATACGCCCACCAACACGGCTTATTATATGGTTCGCAAATTTTAGAGATTCAGCTGCGGTCAATTTCTGTGCTTCACCCATAATACCAAGAATAGTCATACCAGAAACACCACTATTCAAGTAAAAGTCCACCATACTATCCGTACTGCTGAGATCTAACTCGCCATTTTCTGTGAAAGGTGTAGCCGAAATGATAAATACGCCTTCTGAGTAACGATTTATTAATTGTGACATAATTAATCCTTCTTTTTACGAGCGCGCTTCGGCCTAGGAATTGAGTATCTTCTTATTCTACCAATCTCAGCATATCTATCAGCAAAAAGACGTGCGATTGGGTAATCATTCGCCCAATCCACGTGGAGTGTGGCTGCATTTATCAAACCGTTTTTAGAAAAAACACCCATCGCCCGACCTAGCAAAATAGATCTTTCTTTACTTAGTGATAAAGACATAATTCGTTCGCACTCTATAGATACTGGTGCGTTAGTAAGTCTTGGTGGCTTTACTTTTTTAGACGATGTTAAAGACAAGCCAAGGATATCAGGCTCGCTTTCGCCGGGAGCATAAGCTGCTGCGGTTTGAACCATATCTTCCAACATGTCTGATGAAACCAAATTGACTACAAATTCATTGAGCATGTTTATGTTATTCTCAGTATCTTTTGCGGTTCCATCTGCCTTGTGTTCTAGCCCTAGGATAATGATTGCAGGGTCTTGGCCAAACACGTTAAAAAACGAATAAGGAGCAGCGTTA
Organism: uncultured Alphaproteobacteria bacterium; assembly: GCA_913031285.1. Classification (GTDB taxonomy): domain Bacteria; phylum Pseudomonadota; class Alphaproteobacteria; order Rhodobacterales; family Rhodobacteraceae; genus LFER01. Next base: position 9,568 of record CAJWEI010000074.1, read on the forward strand.
GTTGTTCCCTCTAAACTCACTGTAGTAACCCAAGCAATCGGACGAGGTATTACCAAAGCAGTTAGTAATTTGTAGCGCTCACTTGCTGTAAGTTCGTCGAGATCGATATGATGTGACATTAATCTGGTCTCACGACACCAGTCTGAGTTGAGATACGAGTGTAATGCTCAATACGTCTGTGTCGTGCGAAATCAAATATTGTGCTTTTGCCAAAATTACAAGCATCCATATCACATGCATGCACAATAAGCTCATCGTCTTCACTCGATGCTTTAGCAACAACGTTCCCATCGGGATCAACAATTATCGAACCCCCAATTAGTGGATGGCCGTCCTCTGAACCAGCTTTGGCGACACCGATTACCCAAGTAGAATTTTGATAAGCTCCAGCTGTCATGCATAGTTCTGAATGGTAAAGTCGTTTTTCTGGGCCTTCATCAGACATCTGACTATTCACTGATGGGGTGTTGTATCCAAGCATTAACAGTTCTACACCCTGCAAACCCATCTCTCTGTATACTTCCGGCCACCTTCGATCATTACAAATGCACATGCCCATCATCGCATTTAAATTTCGCCATACGGGAAAACCCATGTCTCCGGGCAGAAAGTATCTTTTCTCCAGGTGTTGAAATGCTCGGTCGTAATCGTATTCAGAATGTCCGGGCAAGTGTACTTTGCGATATTTACCAATGATATTACCTCGCTTATCGGTAAGAATCGAAGTATTATAGTGCGATCCGTCAGGCGTTAGCTCCGCATAACCAAACGATAGCGCAATACCTAATTCTTTCGATTTTCTAAATAGGGGCATTGTAGCATCGTTAGGCATATTTTTTTCGAACCAAACATCTATCTCGGCTTGTTTTTCGAAATACCAACGTGGAAAAAAGGTCGTTAGGCATAATTCAGGATACACAACTAGGTCGCAGCTGGCACCATGTGCTTCCTCCATCAATGCTAGCATTCGCTCTACCACAGCCTCCCGCGGTTCAGCTTTCTGAATAGGCCCCATTTGTGCGCCACCGATCACTATTTCACGCATTCTTGTCTCCAATTGTAAAATCACACATCCAAATTTTTACCAAACTGACTAACCAAACGCACCAGTGGCCACAAAATTATCAGATAAATGAAGGCAGCCAGAACGATCGGTGAAGCATTATACGTTATTGATCTAGCCATATCGGCGGAATACAGTATTTCGGATAATGAAACTACTGATGCCAGTGACGTTAACTTGATAACCTCTATCGTGTTAGACAATAGATCTGGAAGTACGTTGCGGACTGCCTGTGGGAGAATTACATAAAGATGTGTTTGCACGACATTAAGTCCAGTGGATCTCGCAGCTTCAGTTTGTCCGTACCCAACCGAATTCAGTCCTGCTCTCAGAATTTCTCCATAATAAGCAGAGTTATTAAGAAAGAAGGCAATCACTACAGCTAAAAATGGGGATAGCCGTATTCCTGCGAAGGGAAGTCCCGAATATACGAATATGAGCAATACCAAAGGAGGAATTGAGCGAAAAAAATCTACAAAAGCGATAGTGGGCCAACGAATAATCTTATAATTGGAGTTTGATGCTAGCGCTGCTACCAGACCGCCAAACAATCCCATTGGAATAACAGCTAAGCACAGCATTAGCGTTACCGCCAGGCCTCTAAGCAAAGTAGGCCAAGCAGCAACCATAATCTGGATATTAAAGAACTGCTCAATAAAACCTGACATGCCTAGGCTTTTCTCCAAGAAAACTTTTCTTCTAACCAACGAGAGGCAATAACTAAAGGCAGGAAAATGATCACATATATAATTGCTGCTATCATCAATGGTGACGCATTTCCCGAAAATGACTGTGCCGTGGTAGCCTGGTTCAATATATCAGGTACTCCTATCACAGTCCCAAGTGCAGTCATCTTGGTTATGGCTATGGCTCTGTTGGTAAGGGGTGGTATGGCAAGCCGAAACGCCTGAGGCAGAATGATCCAAATTAGAGTTTGGTTCAGACTTAGCCCCGTAGATCGCGCAGCTTTCCATTGACCAGTATCGACAGATGTCAACCCAGCCCAAACGATCTCCTCCGAAAATGCCGCCAGCACTAATGTTAAAATAATGAACAGCACAAAAAAACTTGACAAATAAATCCCGGCACTTGGAAGACCAAAAAAAGCAATTAAAATTAAAACTAGTGGAGGCAAAGCTCGGAATACATCTGCAAAAACGATAATGCAAAAGGATAGTGGCAAAATTTTGTAAACGCGTAAAACTGCCAAACAAGTTCCTAATAAAATGCCAAATATTACGATTAATATAGAAAGCTCGAGTGTTATCCAAATTCCATGATAAATGTCAGGTAAATATTGAATGATAACCGCGCGATTAAAAAATGTATCACTAAACCTTTCCCACTGGCTCATTTTAGTTACCCGAAACCCTGGCTAAAAATGACTTAGTACGAGGATTAGCCGGAGCGGTAAAAATTTTCTCAGGTGGGCCTTCCTCAATAATGGACCCATTATCGATAAAAATTACTCGATCGGCTGCCTCCCGAGCAAAATTCATTTCATGGCTGACTACCAGCATAGTCATTCCAGCGGCTTTCATATCACGCATTACTTCTAAGACATCGCCGACCAATTCCGGATCAAGCGCAGAAGTGGGCTCATCAAACAGCATCACTTGGGGTTCTAGAGCCATAGCTCTAGCAATCGCAACTCTTTGCTGCTGTCCTCCCGACAATTCAGATGGATAACTGCGATATTTATCGGCCAACCCCACCTTGTCCAGAGCGCTGCGCGCAACTTCATTTGCTTTCTCAGTGCCGAAGCCGCGAACTTTTCTGAGTGCCAGAGAAACATTCTTTTCTACGCTCAAATGAGGATATAAATTAAACGCTTGAAAAACCATACCGATCTTTTCACGAGCTTTATTTAGGTTCACATTTTTTTGAGTTAAAGACTCTCCATTGAGAAGTATTTCGCCTGAATCTGGTTCTTCTAGGCGATTGCAACATCTAAGGAAGGTTGATTTCCCAGAACCAGAAGGACCGAGAATGAACACCATTTCACTCTTAGCTACCTCAAGACTAATGTCGTCGAGCACTATATTAGCACCAAAAGATTTTGATAAACCACGAACTTCTAAAGCTGCAATAGCCAATAAACTCTCCTGGGTGTTAAGAAAAATTGATATTTCAAGTTGCTTAAAATTTCCCCGTGGGAAAACTCCCACGGGGTTTTTTCAAGCTGATCAACAAGAAGGGCTGTGTCCGTTGCTCTCATGCCCATCATAACCAGGCTGACCAAAACCAGACAATGGCGTGACAGCAGCAGAGCCAGCAGCTGGAGCAACCCCAAACCACTTTTCATGTAGACCGGCAATAGTTCCATCAATTTTCATGCACTCAATTACTTTCTCAACAGTACCACGCAACTCAGCATCATCCTTTCTAAATGGCATTCCCCAAACCTTTCCTGTGGAATGCAGATAGCTCAACTTTATATTAGAATTTTTCTTCACTGCGAAGGCAGATACTGTGTTTCCCGCAACGTTGGCGAATGCTCGCCCGGATATAACTGCTTGGACTGCGTCAGTATTAGTTCCATAACTTTCAACAACCCAACCAATGTCACCTTCCAAACCACGCGCCCATCGATCGTATGCAGAACCTTTGTTAACAGCAATAACCTTACCCTTAAATCCGTCCAGGTCAGCAACGTCCGGACTATTTTTAGCTACAACGAATTGAAAGTCCGTGTTTAAGTAACCCTCAGTGAACAGCATGTTGCCCGCGCGCTCCTCCGTAATCGTGGTTGGGGCAACCACAAAGTCATAGGTACCGGCCTGTAAACCTGGCAAAATACCTGACCATTGTGTCGCGACGATATCCATTTCAACACCCAAGCGCTCTCCGATAATATTGGCTAAGTCAACATTGAAACCTTCAATTCCACCACCCAATTTGGGCATCGCATGAGGTGCAAATGTACCATCAAGTGCAACTGTGTATTTATCCTTGGCCGCAGCGAAATTAGCAAACGCAACAGTTGCACAAATGACTAGTGCAGACTTAAGTACTCTCATAATTTTACTCCTTTCATTGAATATTCTTTCTAAGCGTATGCGTATGAGTTTATTAAAAGCAAGAAATTTATCTCAAACGATAGCCTATCAATCTTAGCAGACTAATAACTAAGCAAAATGCTTGGCGAGCAGCATTTCAGAACGTCATGATGAAGTGGTAGTCACTCAGTGATCTACGTATCTGTGTTGTTGTTCTGGTATTGGTAGGGTCTTGTTGGTTGCGGGAGCCCACAACCCACGGTGTCGCACATTCATTCGATGAAAGTAGTTGCAGAAGCAGGATTTATTCAAACGCACGCAATTCGGATCGGAGTATGATTTCTAGAAATATCATGCCTTTTTGAGCCGCAAGTCAGCAACGATCTTGGTCAGGCACCCGTTTTCTTTCTTGAGCGATTTCATCTCAGAAACCTGCAAACGAGAAAGACCTTCAAACTTCTTGCGTCAATAATAGCTCTTATCTGCAATACCAGCTTTTACATAGATAAAAGCGAATAATTGTTTTTATGTTAAATTTCTAAACTACTATTACTTCGAAAACCCAATTGTGTTTTTGCTCCAATCACGA
>CAJWEI010000075.1 GCA_913031285.1 uncultured Alphaproteobacteria bacterium
GGTCGTCGTGATCGTCTTTTTTGTCATGGTCATCATGATCATCATGGTCGTCGTGATCGTCTTTTTTGTCATGGTCATCATGATCATCATGGTCGTCGTGGTCATGTTCTTCGAAAAGAGCGCCCTCTCTGAACTCAAGCAAGTTTGTTTCATTCGCTTCCAGCAATGTTATCACTTTGGCATTTTGAGAGAGCGTTTCCAGTGCATTTTCCATCCAAGGGGTTAGGCCTTCTCCCATCCAAAACACAAAATTTGCGTCCTGCAGCGCTTTTGCCTCCGAAGGGCGAAGGCGGTATTCATGCGGTGAAGCTTCAGCTGGGATGATAAGGCTAGGCTGCCCTACACCAGCCATCACACGCGAAACCAATGAATGTATTGGAGCAATGTCAGCCGCCACATTCGGGGTATCGGCAATAGCTACGCTACTCATTAAGGCTGTAACTGCCGTCATTGAAACAAGTTTTCTAGACATCATTTTCTCCATGATATAGTATTACATCACGCTGCTGTATATTATTACGTTATAATATTGCAATAGGAGAGTTAGCTTGTACAAAACGAAAACGATTTCAATCGCCTTTAAACAACATAATCATAACGCATGTTGGGGAAACGCGATGCAAGCTGCGCAAGAGTATTGTGATAAACATAAGCTCAAATTCACTCCAGCCCGACGCAAAGTTCTTGAGTTGCTTCTAAGTGAACACCGTGCGCTTGGCGCGTATAAGATTCTCGATTTATTGCGCGAGGCGGGCTTTAAGTCTCAACCACCCGTTGCATATCGCGCTTTAGAGTTCCTTGTTGAGAATGGCTTTGCACACAAGATAGAAAGATTAAATGCTTTTGTGGCCTGCACCCTCCATGGCACAGAACATTCGCCAACATTTATGATCTGCAGACAATGCGAAAACGTGGCGGAAACTTACTCACCCGCATCTAATTTGAACTTGTCAGAGTCCGCAGAAGCCTCAGGTTTTAAAATCGAACAGACCATTATTGAGGCTAGAGGTGTATGTAATTCTTGCGCTAAAACAGAAATTTTATGAACCTAATTTCTGTTGAAGACATCGCTGTAAGATACGGTGGTAATATCGTCTTGCAAAATGTTGACCTTGATATTGAACAGGGTGAGATTGTAACCGTCGTTGGTCCCAATGGGTCAGGAAAGACAAGTCTTTTGAAAGCTATAATTGGAGCGATCGAGCCTACCAAAGGGCGTGTGACGCTTAAACGAGGATTAAAAATTGGGTATGTGCCTCAGCGCTTGAATTTTAATCCGGCACTACCGATCACCGTAGAGCGATTTATGCGCCTGACTGCCAAAACCGAAAGACATTCTTGCGTGATAGCCTTAGAGAAAGCGGGAGTATCTGAGCTACTAAAAGAGCAAATGTCGGCGCTTTCAGGTGGTCAGTTTCAACGCGTTCTCCTTGCCGCAGCTTTGCTAGGCTACCCAGACGTTTTACTTTTGGATGAAGCAACGCAAGGACTTGATCAACCGGGGTCTGCATCATTCTACCGTCAAATTGAGACAGTGCGCCATGACACAGGTTGTGCAGTATTAATGATTAGCCATGACTTGCATGTTGTAATGAGCGCTTCCGATCGGGTAATATGCCTTAATGGACATGTCTGTTGCGCTGGTACTCCGGCGGTCGTTGCCTCAACGCCAGAGTATAAGGCTTTGTTTGGAGACGGCACAGATGGAGCGTTAGCCTTATACCGTCACGAACATGACCACGATCATCACAACAATCAAAGCGCAAACACCAATGAGGTGGCTTTATAATGCTAGACGATTTTATGACCCGCGCTGCATTGGCTGGCATTGGGGTCGCTTTAGCCGCAGCTCCTTTAGGGTGCTTTGTTGTTTGGCGCAGGATGGCATATTTTGGAGACGCCACCGCGCATGCAGCAATCTTAGGCATAGCTTTGTCATTGGCGCTGGATGTTTCAATTTTCGCAGGAGCACTGTTAGTATCTCTCCTGATGGCATGGACAGTGACGCGGCTCTCTCTGCGAGGCTACGCAATTGATACTCTATTAGGAGTTTTAGCCCACTCAACTCTGGCAGTTGGTTTAGTCGTTGTTTCATTCCTATCCGGCGTTCGAATTGATCTAATGGCATATCTCTTTGGAGACATTCTTGCTGTTTCGCGCGCTGATCTGGCAATAATATGGGGTGGTGCAGCACTAGTAATTGCACTGATCTCTTGGCGGTGGGTTCCCCTTTTGATCACGACACTAAATGAGGAATTGGCTTATGCAAGCGGCCTAAACCCAAACCGTGAGAAGCTCATCCTTACTCTTGCGTTGGGTATTACCGTTGCAGTTGCAATTAAAGTTGTGGGCGTTCTTTTAATCGTAGCGATGTTGATAATACCAAGCGCCGCAGCCCGCAGTCTAGCCCGCACGCCAGAAGTAATGGCTGTTGTGGGCGGTGTCATAGGCATGATCTCGGCCGTAGTAGGCCTTCGAGCCGCTTACATTTTTGATACACCAACCGGTCCATCCATTGTATGTATTGCTTCAATTTTTTTTGTAATTTTCAGCATTATAGGGTCAGTTCGAAATAAGAGATTTTAGTTTGCAGACGAGCGTGTAGTATGGAGGGGTAGATAACTTCCCAAAAGCACATTTACTACCCAAAACAATATTTGATGCAGTATGCAAAACATCCAACATCGTGTTGTAATCGACCCTTTATAGCTGGATTGCAGTAATTATTGGCGTATCATAGAAATATTTGAGACGATAAATTATTTCACTATTAGAGTGCTCATACGTCTAATAAAGCACAGCTTAAATTTTAATTATCAAAAACTTTACTCATATCTGGAAGTTCATCTAAAGCCATGAGGTTTTTATAAACTGCCTCACTCGCCTGATTACTCCAACGTCTAGCAGTTAAGCTCATATATTTGTCTTTTAATTGCACATTATTATACGGATCCTGCCAATCACCGCGATTGGTCGCCACTTCTTCGCTAAAAGTGGAGCCATCCTTCATAATAATGTTTACCAATGCTGGCCTCAGATCAGGTAGCTTAGCTGACATATCACTATTTTCTATCACCGTAGTTTTTGCCGCTAACGCCAGTATTTTATGATCACTTAAGGCAGACCCTGTGAAACAGTGGACGTTTGAGGAGTGGTTAATCAAGGTCGTTGCGATTGCAAAAGGTATAGAAAACCGGGCTGCTAGAGAATTATGTGGCTTTTGATCATTTAATTCTGCCGCAAGAAAATAACTCTCAACATCAATGCGCGCAATATCTTTGGGATGCTGAAGTTCAGGATGCTGGCCAATCAGGATCCAAACAGCATCCAAAGCCGCATGGTTGTAGCGACAACACGCGTGAAGTTTAAAATAATTACGACTGACTTCAAATCGCTCTCCTATTTTTTCCAATGCAGCTTCAACATCGAAAAAAGATGATACAATTCGACCAAATACTGAAGACAATCCATCCTTTTCACCGCTAAAACCGGCCATTAGTAAGTCATAAGCTAAGTGAGCCATTTGATTAGCAACTCCAGTGTAAGCGTTGCGAACAGTCCCACCTTCCAACATGGTTTTTCTGCTTGTAGCTAATGTTAAACTCGATGCAATATTTATCAGTTCTGACAATTGTATTTCATCAAGTTCGTTAAGGGCTCCTAATGCAGCGGCGGCGCCAACCACACCCCATGTTCCGTGAGGATGCATGTTTGGATTAAGTGACGTTGCAAGGCCAATTCGTGCGGCGATGTCGTAACCAACTATGAATGCGGTTAAAAAGTCTGTTCCTGAAACTAAACCATCAGCATTTTCTGAAGCAGCAAGCAAAGCGGGAAGGACATGCATGCCAGGATGCCCACGGGCAAATTGATGGCCTTCATCCATTTCCAGTACCGTACCAGCAGTTCCATTGATGAGGCTCGCCGTATACGGGTCAGCTAAGTTGGAGCTGCCTAATATCCGCGCTTTTCCAGATGACCTTATAGACTTCGCCAACGCTAACATTTCAGGTTCAGCACTACCGCCGACAATTGCACCAATGCAATCTGCTATTATTAATTTCGCCCTAAATACAGTTTCAGTAGGAATATGATCAAATTTAGTTTGTCGGATGAAAGCTGAAAGCACGTCAAGGTGTTCAGTCATATGAGCAACCTAGATATTTAAATTAGTACAATAGTTCTATCTTTTTTATTATTCTTTGGACATCAGAAAGCTTTTACAGTTCTATATAGCCATAAGAATTTGCAAATACCAAATAAAAAAATGGGAGTTTAAAATGAAAAAAACACAAGAGCATATCTCTGGCTCACGGCGCCAGTTTATGGGACAAGCATCGGCTACATTTGCTCTAGCATCAGCTGGGCTGGCAGTGCCACATATAGCCCAAGCGGCAAGTGCCGTAAAGATTGGTTTAATCCATCCAGCGACTGGCTGGGCGGCATTTCCAGCGGCCCAACTGCGTTACGGCGCCCAAATGGCTATTGCAGACGTAAACGCTTCGGGAGGTATTAAATCCATGGGTGGCACTCCTGTGGAAGCAATTCTTGGTGATTCTCAAACCAAGCCAGAAATTGGTGCCGCTGAAGTTGAGAAAATGAATGAGGCCGGTGTTGATGCTATCCAGGGCTGTTATCAGTCTGCGGTTGGTCTTGCAGCATCAGCAGCTGCAGCAAAATACAATATTCCATTTTCAATTGATGTAGGTGTGTCGGACAAACTGGTCCAGCGCGGACTGTCAAATGTCTTTCGTATGGCTGACGGTTACGGGCGCATCGCAGCCGATGCTTCTGTAAACCTCGCAGAAATAAACAAAGCAGCAGGGTCTCCTGCCAAAACAGTTGCCATAGTACACGAAGAGTCAGAATTTGGGACTGGTACGGCCAAGCTGGTTACGAAGGCACTTGCAAGCCATGGCTTGGACGTCATTGAAACCATCAAACACGCCAATCCTACGCGTAACTTTGATAATATTGCACTTCGACTTAAGGCAGCAAAGCCTGATATTATCATGCCAATCAACTACCCGGGCGAATATGTTTTACTGGCAAAAACTTTGCGTCAACAGCGTGTAGACTTTATGGCTAGCTACTCTGTTCTTGGTGGTGGTTTTAACTTTAAGTTTGTTGAAGAAATGCCACAAATTGCTGAGAACATGATTGATGTAAACCATTGGTATAATCCAAGCTCTGCTTCTGGTCAGGCAATGCGTTCACGTACTGAGGGGGATGGCAAATACTTCACCTTTGAAGTCTATTGCGCATACATGTCTGTGATGTTCCTTGTGGATGGTTTTGAGCGTGCAGGTACAACAGATAAGGAAGCAGTTAATTCAGCACTTTCAGGCTCAACGATTGAAGTTGATTTCATGCCATATGGCCCGACAAAGATGGTAAATGGTCAAAATATGGGCTCACGTGCTGTGGCTATTCAAGCGCAAAAGGGCGACGTGCAGATCATTGCCCCGTCTTCTTATGCTTCTGCAAATGCCATATTCCCACGCAGCTAATTTAATAATTATAAGGGTCGTGGCAGTTCTAAAAATTGTTTAGAGCTGCCAAGAAATTCCGTTTTTTGCTATTTAGAAAATTCAGAAAATGTTCTCAGTAACGCTATCCTTGCTTCCAGCCGGTATCATAAACGGACTCATGTTTGGGGCTATTTATGCGCTGGCAGCGCTTGGTCTAACACTTATCTATGGCGTTCTTCATATTATTAACTTTGCCCATGGAGCTATGCTAATGCTAGCTCTTTATTCTGCATATTTTTTATTCAAAATCTTAAATATTGATCCTTACGTCGCAATCTTGATTGTCACGCCGGCAAGCTATATTTTTGGTTATACAATTTATCGCTGGGGAATAGGTAAGCTATCTGGGGGTCGTGATCAAAATATTCTGCTGATTACATTGGGGCTGTCTATTATACTTGAAAACTCAGCGCTATTTTTCTTTACGGGAGACCAGCAAACTATAACTCTTCCCTACAGCTACGAATCCTTTGATCTTGGTTTTCTATACCTTTCTTACCCCAAGCTAATTTCATTCATAGCGTCATTGATTATATGCGTTTTACTATGGATGTTGATGACACTTACTGACCTAGGAAAAGCCATCCGTGCCGTTGCAAAAGAGCGCGACGGCGCCCGGCTAGTTGGTATTGATGTTGAACACGTATTTGCCGTTACCTTTGGGATTGGAGTTGCTTGTTTAGGTGCCGCCGGCTGCATGCTGTTGCCGATTTTCTACGTTGATCCATACACGGGCAATATCTTTGTCATTATCGCCTTCACGATTGTTGTGCTGGGCGGCATGGGTAGCATCGTTGGCGCCTTACTGGGAGGTTTTATTATTGGAGTTACCGAATCCGTCGGAGGATTGCTGTTAGGCGAAAGTCTTGGCCAAATTGGCATTTCTCTAATCTTTATTCTAATTTTAATCTTTAAGCCTACTGGCATCTTTGGAAGCAAAGTATGAAATTGCGCCTTCAAATTTCCTTTTTAATAGCGCTCTCTTTACTAGCAGCATTGCTTGCTCCGTTTGGGATCTCGAGTAAGTTTCAGCTTGACGTGCTGACCTTGATCTTCTTTACTGCGTACCTTGGCCAATCTTGGAATATTCTGGGGGGTTATGCTGGTCAGTTTTCTTTTGGTGGCGTAATGTTCTTTGGGACGGGTGCATATACTTCCTCAATATTATTGAACACTTTTGGATTACCCCCGATCTTCGGAATTTTTGCCGCCATCTTTATGGGGGCGCTTCTTGGATTATTGGTCGGCTATCTTAGCTTTCGCTCGGGGTTAAGGGGGTCTTACTTTGCCCTTATAACACTCGCTTTTGCAGAATTATTACGCGTATTGGCGAATTCAGTTGAGTTTACGGGCGGTGGTGTTGGCTTGTTTTTGACCTATGCTCCTGGGTTTTACAATCTGCAGTTTAATTCACCGACTGGGTTTTATTACTTCTCGCTCATTCTATTGGTAATTTCACTTGTCATAGCAATGTGGCTTGAGCGCTCTCGTTTCGGAGCACAGCTGGTTGCAATCCGGGAAAACGAAGATGCAGCAGAAGCCCTTGGCGTCGATACGCTTAAATGTAAGATTTATGCGATCATGATAATGGGCGGCATGGGCGGCGCGGCAGGTACGTTCTATGCCCAGAAGTACCTGTATATTGATCCGCCAATTTCATATTCGATAGCGCTTTCTGTGGAAATGCTTTTGGTCACGATTGTTGGTGGTATGGGCACAGTGTTTGGGCCACTTATTGGTTCATTTGTTCTTCATGCAGTGAATGAAATCGCACGCCACTTTATTAGCACCCCTGGACTAAGTTTGATTGTTTACGGCTTTATTCTAATCGTGATCATCTCTTACCTGCCAAATGGGCTTGTTGGGCTATTTCGCAAAACACGCAAGAGCACGGAAGACAAAGATGCTTGAGGTAAAAAGCCTTACAAAACGCTTTGGCGGGCTGATTGCGGTATCAGAAGTTGATCTTGATGTTGCAAAAGGTGAGATCGTCTCATTAATAGGACCAAATGGCGCAGGTAAGACAACATTATTCGCAATTATTGCTGGATTTCTAAAGCCTAATGAGGGTGAAGTAATTCTAAATAACACATCAATAACCAATTTGAAGCCACATAAAATTTGCAAGCAGGGTATGGTGAGAACGTTCCAGATCACGCAGCCTTTTGCGACGTTGAATACGCTTGAGAACATCATGATCGGTGCTTACGCTAACACGAGTAATAAATCTCTTGCAAAATCGAACGCTGAACGCGTTGCTGAAATTGTTGGAATGACCTCTCTTCTGTATCAAACAGCGGATGGATTAACTGTAGCTGCACGAAAACGACTTGAGCTAGCGCGCGCCTTAGCGACCGACCCGCAATTGCTGCTCTTAGACGAAGTAATGGCCGGTCTAAACCCAACCGAAATTGACGAGATAGTAGACGTCATCAAAGGTATTCGGGACACCGGAGTTACGATTTTTTTGATCGAACATGTGATGAAGGCCGTGGTTAACCTTTCTGATCGAACCTATGTTTTAAACGATGGTAAATTAATCGCACACGGTACGCCCAATTCTATCGCCTCTGATCCTGCCGTTATTGAAGCATACCTCGGGCATGGCGCTGCTGAAACTATGGCGCGCGGACACAAAACATGATTAGGGTCAATGCATTACACGCTGGCTATGACTTGGTTAATGTCCTGCGGAATATAAATATTGAAATTGGCGATGGAGAAATTGTTGCCGTATTAGGCAGTAATGGAGTTGGTAAAACAACGCTTAACAATGCTTTATCCGGGCTGATTAAGCCAACTTCTGGTGAAATCTATTTTGAGGATGTACTTATTTCGGGGCGTGATCCAGTGGAAATTGTTGATATGGGCCTGATACATGTTCCTGAGGGACGTAAGCTTTTCCCAAACTTATCCGTTAAGGAAAATCTTGAGCTAGGCAGCTATCGCCGCGGTAAGCCCAATCGCGCCAAAAACCTTGATCGCGTTTTGGAAATTTTTCCAAAGCTTAGAGATCGCATCGGCCAAACGGCTGGAACGCTTTCAGGCGGAGAACAACAAATGGTCGCTATAGGTCGCGGTCTTATGAGCGAGCCACGTATTCTTTTGCTGGATGAACCCTCACTTGGCTTGTCGCCATTACTTGTGGAGCAAATGTTTAATTTGATTAAGCGGATCAATGAAGGTGGTTTATCAGTCATCCTAGTTGAACAGAACGTGATACAATCTCTTTCAATCGCAGATCGGGCTTATGTGATTTCAGAAGGCACTGTAAGCATTTCTGGGCGCGCTGATGAGTTGCGGAAAAATAGCGGTTTAAGAAAATCATACCTGGGCCTGTGATTATTGCGCGGTAAACCCACCATCCGCTACGAGGACCTGCCCAGTAATAAAAGATGATAAATCTGAGAGTAAGAAAACCGCCAGATTTGCAATCTCTTCGGCTGTGCCAAAACGCCCAAGAGGAATGCCCTTTCGCAATAATTCTGACCTGTCTTTATTTGCGCGAGTTTCGGCCGTCATATTAGTTGCGATTGGCCCTGGAGCAATCGCATTTACCCGAATATTTTCGCTTGCAAGTTCAAGCGCCATAGATCTTGCCAAACCATTAATAGCTGATTTAGATGCCGCGTAAGCGGCCGCATTATGATGACCAACCAATCCAATTTGACTCGAAATCATAATAATAGAGCCAGATATGTCTTGTCGTAAATAAGGGACCGAATTCCGAGCAAGGTTAAAACTAGCGTTCAAGTTGACATCCAGAATACGGGCCCAATCATCAGGATTAGTATCTTCGCTGGTAAGCAGTTTTATCATACCAGCAGAAGCAACAACCCCATTTAATCCACCACAACTAGACGCCGCTTTATCTACCGCAGCCTGCAAAGCAGCAACATCCGTGACGTCCAATTTAAAACATCGCTCATTAGGAATAATACCCTCTAAATTACTGATCTGATAATCATTGAAAATGGTACCAGACACCATTGCTCCAAGGCTATGGGCAAGACGCGCCGTTGCTAGTCCAATCCCCGATCCAGCACCACTTATGAAGATGCTTCTATTGACAAGTGTGATCATTGATGGCGTCCTTATGCTAACCATGATAAATGAGTGTTTACACAGGCGGTTAAAGATATGAAGCAAATTTTAGTGATCGTCCCCTTCCCTATGTCAGATGAAAATCTAGCTAAGCGCAAGCAACAGCTTGGCTCTGTTCAGCTCTCTAATGACATGGAATTCACCTTCCGTCCTGTAAAAGCAGGACCAAAAAACTATATATCTGAAGCTGATATGGTCTTAGCGGATATAAGTATACTCGAGGCCGGGTTGACCGCAGAAGTGGACGGCTTTAACGCTGTCTGTGTAGATACGATGAGCGATTCAGGTGTGGCCGCTTTAAGGTCAACCTTATCCATTCCAGTTGTTGGGCCTGGTCGCGCATCGATGCTGACAGCGATGATGCTTGGTCAGCGCTTTTCAATCGTCACGATGTGGAACAAATGGTTTCATCTTTATGAAAAGACAGTAAAAGATCTTGGCTTGCAAGCCCACTTAGCATCGGTGCGGTCCATTAATGTTGCTCCCGACAACCAAGCTCTGCTTGGTGGAAAGGAAGATGATATTTTTCCTTTGTTAGAAAAGTCAGCGCGCCAAGCTATAGATGAAGACGGTGCAGATGTTATTCTTTTAGGTTCAACGACTATGCATCAGGCCCATACCTATCTTTCCAGCGTCTTAGAAGTGCCAGTTATCAACCCTGGCCCTCTGACATATAAATTAGTTGAATCACTTCTTGATTTAGGGCTGAGCCATAGCAATTTGGCCTATCCAAAGTCGCCAGTGCCACGCGACGCGATGCTTCATTCAATGTTAAAGAGTGCCGGGGATTTTGACCATTAAGACCGATTGGCATGATCCAGTGTATTCTCGCCAGACATATAAACCCTAACTTCAATAAATTTATTATCTCTACAGGTAAAGAAATTGCAATTTGATTTATAAACAAGTTGATCATCATGCAGTTTATTTGTCACCCTGAAACGGACCGCTATTACATCATTTTGGGCTTCTTCAACGAAGGAAAATTGATCATGGCGCACCCATTTATGATTTGACCAAAGACGGTGGAACATTCTACTTATCGCGTCATGACCAATTAATTTTACTTCATGCGTTTCAATAGAAAACGCGCAATCTTCAGAAAGCGTCCCAAGCAATAATGGTAAATCCTCATCGTCAACGCCGCGGAAATACTCCTTAACCATTGATCGAAGTTTAGGCTCTATCATTTTTTAATACCTCTGCTAGCGCTAGGTCGTTCCAAACCTCTTGTTTGGTTATCTTACCATTTGTTATGGCGAACCGATCAATAAAACGAATATTTTTGAAATGCCTTCCATTACTCCAAATACCTTGTAATGTTCCATAACAGTAGACCGACGCATCTTGGCTTTTGAATGTGGTCTCAATGCGTTCAAACGTTTTAGAAACGGATTGATAACGCGTTTTAGTCCAGGCCACTAACTCCGACAAATCCGTAAAACACTGTCCTCCTGGAAATATCATTTGTGCCCCCTCGGCAAGCCACATCTGTGCATCAGAAAGCTTTCGATCCTGCACTAATGCAAGAAATTTTTTTACAATCTCATCAGGCTGCAATGGAGCAGGAGCAGGCATTTTTTGGCTTCGGCCTCGCATGTAATTTTCCAGTGCCACTTCTTTTATTGTTACAATCACAAATTCCGGTGATGCACCAATCGCAGAACATGCGGCGTCAGTAATACGTTCGGATACCAAACGACGTGTATCTGAGCCGTATCCTTCAATTAATGTGCATTCAATTAACGGCATTCTTCTTCTCCTCAAGCTTGAAACAAAACCATACGTAATAATATCAAATTTCAATAATATTTGAGCCTCATTCTGACAAAAATATTTATAGTATTGCTGCCATTATATGATACTCTTTGCGTATGATTACACTAGCAAAAAAGCTACTTTCAGATGCCTCTGGAAAAGCAAACCTAGACGTTGGGGATATTGTCATTTGCAATGTCGACCTGGCCATGATTCATGACTCTGGCGGTCCGCGCAGAGTAAAGCCGATACTGGAACGTTTGAAACGCAATGTGTGGAATAAAAAGAAAATTGTTGTTGTCACTGACCATTACGTTCCTGTTGAAAACGATGAAACACGTGCAATTCAAGCTCTGACAAAAAAATGGGTAAAAGATAACGAAATTGACAACTTTTATGATGAACAAGGTATCTGCCACATTGTATTACCTGAACGAGGTCATTTGACCCCAGGTCTTTTTTGCGTTGGCGGGGACAGTCATTCTCCCACCGGAGGAGCCTTCGGTGCCTATATGTTTGGCATTGGCGCTACTGAGATGGCTGGTGTGCTGGCCACAGGATCCATTTGGATTCAAACGCCAGAAACCATACTCATGTTGTGGCAAAATCAATTACGCAAATACGTCACTGCAAAAGACATGATGCTCGCGATGTGCCGAAAAATTGGGATGGGCGGTGGCCGATATCAGGCCATCCAATTCGCTGGTGAGACTATCCGAAACTTGCCCATGCAAGAACGCATGACTTTATCGAACATGGCAGCAGAACTTGGTGCTCAGGCAGGTCTTATCGCACCAGATGAGACAACAATTGCCTATGTTGAAGCCGCTGGTGGACAGGTTCCCATTAACTGGCGAGATTTTCAGATAGAAACAGCTGAAGAAACAAGCAATATAACGCAGTTTGACGCGGCAAATCTATCGCCTCAAATTGCAGCGCCTCATTCACCAGAAAACTCGGATAATGCTTGCGAATTTCGAGACACTGCCTTTGATGTTGCTTATATTGGCGCGTGCACCGGGGCAAAGTATATCGATCTTCTAGCTGCTGCTGATGTATTAAAAGGCAAGCGCATCGCTAAAGGTGTAATATTAAAAGTTGCACCGGCCAGCTTGCGCGACCAACATCGCGCTGCAGAAGATGGCATTATGCAGATCCTAGAAGACGCTGGAGCTGATTTCTTGGCAAACTCATGTGGCATTTGTGCAGGCTATGGCGAAGACCGTCTTGCCGATGGGCAGGTTTGTATTTCATCTACCGCCCGTAATTTTAAAGGCAGAATGGGGGCGCAGAGTTCGTCAGTTTATTTAGCTTCGCCTTATACTGTTGCAGCATCTGCGGTCACGGGAATGCTTACCGACCCTAGACTAGTCATGGAGGACTAACGCATGCCGCGACTATGGAGGTTAGAAGGTACCATAGATACTGATGTTCTTGCTCCCGGGTTTTATATGAAGTCCCCATTGCCTGAGCTAGCAGACCATTGCCTGGAGGCTGTTTGTCCCGATTTTGCGCGGACTGTTAGAAAAGGCGATGTTCTTTTATCCGATGCAAATATGGGGGTTGGTTCATCACGCGAGCAAGCCGCTGAAGTCTTGAAATATTTAGGCATATCAGCCGTCATTGCACCAAGCTTTGCGGGGATTTTCTATCGTAACGCAATTAATCTTGGTTTACCAGTTTTTACAATTGATGAGTCATTTATGAGGACGCCATCCTTAGCAAACGGTGCTCGTGTAAAATTCAATTTTGATGCCCCAGAATTGCTAATTCTGGATAATGCAACCTGTATTAAATTGATCCCAATTCCCGATTTTCTCAAAGAGTTAATTTTAGATGGAGGATTAGTTCCTCACCTTGAGAAACGTTTTCTACAGGAAGGTTCGCACTCATGAGCATAAGCGATTTACTATCCAGAAATGAATTGCTGGTCGCACCAGGCATTTATGATGCACTATCTGGCTTGATTGCAACTCAATCTGGGACAAAAGCGGTCTACTTATCTGGTGCAAGTATTGCCTATACAAGATTTGGACGGCCCGACATTGGGCTGGTCAGCGTTTCCGAAGTTAATGACACCATCGCAGCCATCACTGACCGTATTAGCACGCCCATTATCGTTGACGCAGATAATGGGTTCGGCAATGCACTGAACGTGCAGCGCACCG
>CAJWEI010000076.1 GCA_913031285.1 uncultured Alphaproteobacteria bacterium
CCAGTTCTATCCGGGATATGGGGCGCGTCATGGGCGTTTTGAAAAGCCAATATATCGGTCAGATGGATTTTGGCCAAGTTGGCCCCTTGGTGAAAGAGAAGCTGACAGCTTAGAGAAAGTCTGAGTGGATTTTATCAAGCTGCGAGGCGCTCCTTATCTGGAACAGCTTCACAAATCGTTCTTTGAATTTGCTTTGATTTAAGCGGCAGGCGATTAAAATTTATCATCATGACAGCTTACCTTTTAACTATTTTTCATAAAAGTGCGTTAAGTACCTGATCATTAGATTATTAACCAACGCCAATTCTACTATCCCGCTTGTGCTTAGTGTAATGAGTGTGCATTACAGACCACATCGTTGAATTTCTATTTATGAAGGATACGCCTTCTCCCATCAAAATCTGAGTTTGTTTTAAATTTGTTACAATGCCTCGCGGGTTCATTCGCATTTTTGCCATCTAGGCGTCTGTTTCTCAAATATAGCATTGGAACTAGTCAATTGGAATTGCTCACAGGCGCAACTCTCGGTTATAATAAGCATACCATGAAATTGAGAGTTCGGATAAGCGAAAACGTCAAGTTTGAAGCATTTTGAATTTAATTAAGTTGAATAGGAAATATTTTAGTTTTTTGCGTAAGCTCTCCGAAACGATCAAAACTAGACAAGAATGAATTCAAAAGATAACGGTCCCTTATTTGGAAAAGGTGGTCTTTGTGGTAATATATCCCGTTTTACTCGCTGGTGGGTCTGGAGCGCGCCTTTGGCCCTTGTCGCGGAAATCCTATCCTAAGCAGTTCTTTAACCTTATTGGTGAGAAGACGTTGTTTCAATGTAGTGCTAAACGTCTTACGTCATCCGACATCATTAAGTTCGCTTCACATATTACTCTGACAAACGCTGACTTTCGCTTTATCATTGGAGAACAATTGCAGGAAATTGGTATTGATCCCGGCCCCACTTTGATTGAGCCGGAAGGAAAAAATACAGCCGCTGCCATATTAGCCGCAAGCATATTTGCACATGAAAAGGACAAGGACGCCGTTTTACTAGTTGCACCATCTGACCATGTAATCCCCGACACAGCTATCTTCCATGAGGCAATTAAAGTCGGGTTATCCCACGTTAAAAATCAAAAGATGGTCACATTTGGCATAAAGCCAACGCATCCAGAGACAGGGTATGGGTATTTAGAACTGTCAACAGACACTCTTGATGATAACGGTACATCTGATATTTCTAAATTTGTTGAAAAACCTCATCTGCAGGATGCGAAGCAGATGTTGGCGTCTGGTCACTATCTTTGGAATGCCGGGATATTTCTATTCCACGCGCAGGACATGATGGATGCCTTTAAGGCTTACGCGCCAGAAACTTTAGATTTAGTCTCAAAATCTATAAATGAAGCCTCTTCGGACTTAGGCTTTTTACGCTTGGCTGCTGAGCCTTGGTCTGAGATCGAGGATATCAGTATCGACTACGCTATTATGGAGAAAGCGCAGAACCTCGTTGCGGTTCCTTATGCTTCAAAATGGTCTGATCTGGGAGGCTGGGATGCAGTCTGGTCAGAGAGTGAGCAAGACACATCAGGCAATGTTACCTCTGAAACTGCACATGCGATTGAATGCTCAAATAGCTTACTGCGCTCTGAGAGCGGTAGCCAGCAGGTGGTTGGCCTAGGATTGAATGACATTATGGCAATCGCTATGCCCGATGCGGTGCTTGTCGCTCCCAAAGAGCGTGCGCAAGATGTCAAAAAAGCTGTGGAATTGCTTAAGTCAAAAGACATCGCTCAAGCAGAAATATTCCCGAAGGATCATCGCCCCTGGGGCTGGTTTGAAAGCCTCGCGTTGGGAGACCGCTTTCAGGTCAAGCGCATCTGCGTGAAGCCAGGAGCTGCGTTGAGTTTACAAAGTCACAAGCATCGATCAGAGCATTGGGTCGTTGTTGAGGGTACCGCCAAAGTTACAATTGACGACGAGGTAAAACTTGTGAGTGAGGGCCAATCCGTTTATGTGCCGCTTGGGACCAAACATCGTATGGAAAATCCAGGTAAATTTCCTATGTTGCTTATCGAAGTTCAAATTGGGACGTACCTGCGGGAAGATGACATTATTCGTTACGAAGATATCTATGCTAGAAACTAGAAGAGGCATAAAATGAAGCGTGCATTAATTACTGGTATCACCGGCCAAGACGGTTCGTACCTTGCTGAGTTTCTTTTAGAAAAAGGGTATGAAGTACATGGCATCAAGCGCCGGTCGTCTCTTTTAAACACACAGCGCGTAGATCATATTTACCAGGATCCTCATGTCGAAAATAGCCGCTTCAAACTGCACTACGGCGATTTGTCAGACACTTCAAACTTAACGCGTATCCTGCGCGATATCGAGCCTGATGAAGTGTATAACCTAGGAGCGCAGTCTCACGTTGCCGTAAGCTTTGAAAGCCCCGAATATACTGCTGATGTAGACGGCGTTGGCACGTTGCGCATGCTTGAGGCCATTCGTTTTTTAGGCTTGGAGCAGAAAACAAAGTTCTATCAGGCTTCCACATCAGAGCTTTATGGTTTGGTACAAGAAACACCGCAGAAAGAGACAACACCCTTTTATCCTCGCTCTCCTTATGCGGTTGCAAAGCTTTACTCGTATTGGATTTGCGTAAACTACCGAGAGGCATACGGAATGTATGCCTGTAACGGTATCTTATTTAATCACGAAAGCCCCCGCCGAGGTGAAACTTTTGTTACGCGCAAAATTACGCGTGGGTTAGCCAACATTGCACTCGGGCTAGAAAGCTGCCTGTATATGGGAAACATTGATGCATTACGTGATTGGGGCCATGCCAAAGATTATGTTCGTATGCAATGGATGATGCTGCAACAAAATGAAGCCAAAGATTATGTCATTGCGACAGGCAAGCAATATTCGGTGCGAGAATTTATTTCGTGGTCAGCTAATGCACTTGGCATCGATATTGAGTTTAGGGGTTCTGGCGTAGACGAGGTTGGCATCGTAATTGGCATCTCGGGTAATTTGGCTCCCAAGATCTCACTTGGGCAAGAAATTGTTAGAATTGATCCGCGTTACTTCAGGCCTGCAGAAGTTGAGACCCTGTTGGGAGATCCATCTAAGGCAAAAGCGGAACTTGGATGGGAGCCTGAGATAACCGCTCAAGAAATGTGTAAGGAGATGGTTGAAGAAGATCATAAGGCGGCACGGCGTCTTGCACTGCTAAAAGAGCATGATCTTGAACTTCCTGTATCGATCGAAAACTGAGGTTACGTGATGAAAAAGATCTTTGTTGCGGGTCACACGGGAATGGTTGGCAGTGCAGTATGTCGACAACTACAAAAGCAGGCGGATGTAGAAATTATAACACGTACTCGCGACGAACTAGATTTGTGTGATCAATCAGCAGTTCATGAGTTCATGAAATCAGAAAAGCCTGATGAAGTTATTCTAGCAGCCGCTAAGGTCGGGGGCATCCACGCTAATAATACCTACCCTGCAGAGTTTATTTATCAGAACCTTCAGATTCAAAATAATGTCATCCATGCAGCGCATATGAACGATGTACAAAAATTACTCTTTCTGGGATCTTCGTGTATTTATCCGCGCGCAGTAGAGCAACCAATGCGAGAAGATACTCTCCTGACGGGTGTTTTAGAGCCCACCAATGAACCCTATGCGATTGCAAAGATTGCTGGGATCAAGATGTGCGAAAGCTATAACCGACAGTATGGCAGAGACTACCGATCTGTGATGCCAACGAACCTATTTGGACCAGGAGATAACTATCATCCAGAGAATAGTCATGTTGTTCCGGCACTCATCAGACGGTTTCATGAAGCTAAATTAAACAATCTGGAAGAAGTCGTGGTATGGGGATCGGGTACACCGAGGCGAGAATTTTTGTATGTCGACGACATGGCTGACGCGAGTTTGTTTGTGCATAATCTTCCGCGCATTACTTTTGATGAAAATACGCAGTCGATGCTGTCTCATATTAATGTCGGCACTGGAACTGATGTAACGATCACGGAGCTGGCTGAAACTATAAAGGAAGTTGTTGGGTTCACTGGAACCTTTGTGTTTGATCGAACCAAGCCAGATGGAACGCCAAGAAAACTGCTGGATACAGCATTATTAAAAAGGTTGGGATTTTCCAATAATATTAGTTTGAAAATGGGATTGGAGATTGCTTATGAAAATTTTATCTGTTTAAACGGAGAGCGTTGGAGTAACACATCTGATATATAATAAGCCGATGTAAAGTTTTTTGTGAATTCAAAAAGATTACGGACATTGGATAAAACCCTAGTTTAATGATGCGCCTTGCATTTAGTCCGTACCACAATATTTCTTCACTGTTCGTACAATGATTTCTCATAATGTTGCACTGATGACTCGGAAATCTAGTGGACATTGAGCTTTATTGACGATCTTTCAAATTTATTCACATTACGATGACTTTCCCGCTTTACTTACGTCTTTATTCCCCCAACTTTATTGCTTAAGCGGTAAAAGATTTGGTCAATGCTGTGGGATCAAAAGCAAATCGGCCAATAAAAAAGTTCTTTACTGAGCATAGGTTCAAATTGAATATTCTACTCTGGTAACTTTTGCTGACTTCTTTTAATTAAATAATGCCAACGGTTCGAGGGTTATAGGAATAGATGGTACAACGAGTTTTGGTAACAGGAAGTGGTGGAATTGTCGGAAGTCATGTAGTTAATGCACTCCAGTCAAGGGAGGAATCTATCGAGATTGTTTGCTTCTATGGCGATTTGACAGATAGCGCCAATACTAAGGCCTTCATCAAAGAAGCGGGTAAACTGGATATGGTTATTCATTTAGCTGCTAAAGTAGCTGTAGACAAAGTAAAAAAAGATCCCTCACATGCATATTTAGTGAACGTTGGTGGTACGATCAATCTTCTCAATGCAATCGCTGAAATTGAGCATAAGCCCAGTCTTTTCTACTGTTCATCGGCGCATGTCTATGCTCCGCAAACTTACGCAGTTTCCGAAGATTCTACAACTGAGCCTATTTCTCTTTATGGGCGCACTAAGTTAGTTTCCGAAACTATAGCCAAAGATGTTTGTTTGGCATATGATATTTGCCTGTGTATCGGTCGAGTGTTTTCTATCCATGATCCTAAACAAACCGGGTCATATCTCCGACCTAGTATTTTAAGGCGTCTTGCTACACATGATTTCAATCGTTCTTTCGACTTATATGGCGCTGACAGTGTTCGCGATTTTTTAACTGCGCAGCAAGCTGCTAAGATTATCGTAGAATTGGCAATCAACAAATACGCCGGCATAATAAATATTGGATCAGGCCAACCTAAAATGATCCGTGATTTTGCCCAATCATTTTCGACAGAGCCTTTGAATATCGCTCATTTGGGAGCGCGAGACAATCTTGTGGCGGACACGACTCTTCTTGCCTCATTCATGGAGAAGCTTGTTGACTGAACTTAAACGTACAGGCGGCGACAAATCGCTGGTGAGCATTGTCATTCCGACTTTTAATCGTGCAAAGATTTTGCAAAAAGCAATTGATAGCTCGCTTGCACAGAGCCATGATGTTGAGGTCATCATTGTAAATCATGGCTCTACCGATAATACAGATGAAATTGTGTCTTCTTATGGAGACCGTGTTTATTATATAAAACGGGACAGAGATTTTGGACCTCACTTTTGTTGGCTTGATGGAGTCCTTCATGCCAACGGTGATTTTGTTCACCTACAATTTGATGATGATTGGATAGACGTTAACTTTATTAGAGAAAGCATGGCTGTTTTTGATGAAAAAGTTGGATTTGCCTTTAGCGCAGTAAATCTTGTTGACGAAAACAAAGGTGGGCCCGATAAGAAAATGTTTTCTGATTGGCTACCAACAACTGGTATCTATCCGAAAAGAAAAATTGAGCGTCGTATACTACGGACTTTGATTTCTCCCGGCGCGGCTGTTTATAGAAAACAAATCCTTTTGGATGCGCTCTATCAAGGGCGGTTACCTCTTTCCAAATCTGAATATCATGGGGTGGGGCCAGACTGTTTAGTTACTCTACTGTCAATGTTGCGATATACACATATTGGCTACGTGAAATTGCCCCTTGCAACTTTTAGGATGCATGATACTTCGATCACTATTGATGCACATCAAGATGCAAGCAAAAAAGAGCAACTTAAACGTGCTTACAAAGAGGTAAAGCGTTACTATCGCGAGATGAAAGCCTTACGTATTTTACGCAGGTTAACGGGGTTCAATTGATGCTAAGTCCAAGCAATGAAGTACTTTTAGCTGACGACACAATAACAATGCCTGAATTAGAAGCATTATCGGAATGGATGCTGGATGGAAACAGGCTCACAAAATCTGAGCAAACAGTAGCGTTTGAAGAAGAGTTCAAAGATTGGATGGGCTCTCGGCATGCAATCTTCACTAACTCGGGTTCATCATCTAATCTACTTATGATATTTGCCCTCAAAGAGGCAGGTCTTTTGCGAAATAACAAGGCAATAGCGGCGGCGGTTAGCTGGGTAACAACGGTTTCTCCACTGATGCAATTTGGCTTTGATGTATCGCTTTGCGACTGTGACTCAAAAAATCTAGGGTTGGACTTAAACCACCTTGAGTTTCTCTGTAAAACTCAGAAACCATCCATTCTAATTCTTGTTCATGTACTTGGTCATGCCAACCACCTTAAGGAAATCAAACAAATCTGCGATCGTTACGATGTGCTAATGCTCGAAGATGCTTGTGAGGCACTTGGGAGCACATATGGCGAAAAAAAGCTTGGCTCACATGGAGTGGCAGGCTCATTTTCATTTTATTATGGACATCACATTTCAACTATCGAAGGCGGAATGGTCGTGACAGATGACTCTGATTTGCATCAAATTATGTTATCACTACGTTCACACGGGTGGTCACGCGATCTATCAGAGGATCGACGAAAAGTTTTAACATTGCAAAATGACATCGATGCATTTCGTAATTTGTATACTTTTTATTATCCAGGTTTCAATTTACGCTCGACAGACCTTCAAGCATTTATTGGCCGATCCCAATTAAAAAAACTAAATGGTATTATTGAAAAACGAGAACAAAATTTCGAACTTTATAAAACAAACTTGCCAAATTTCTTTTGCCAGACAGGACCAACCCAAAAGCTTTCCTCCTTTGCCTATGGAACTTTGGTAACAAACCGTCTCGAAATATTTGAATTTTTGAAACAACAAAATATCGAGTGCCGACCATTAATTTGCGGTAATATAGGTAAACACCCATTTTGGTTGCGGTCAAATGGATTGTCCGAATTACCTAATGCCGATAAAATACATGATTTCGGAATTTACCTTCCGAATCATCACAATCTTACAGATGAAGATATTATGCGGGTTAGCGAAGCCTTCCTGACGGTTGCTTGTCCCTATGACGAAGAGTGAATCTAAAAATTGCCTTAAAGAGGTCCGTCCACCTGTGGGTTAAACTTTCTCGGACGAGATTTAGGTTATCTATAAATAGAGTCGTAATCTGCAATTTTGAAGGAAATGGGATTGATCTTCACAAGGTGAGGAACCTGATAATGCTTTTAAGTTTTTTCAGATCAGGAAATTTCAAACTAAGTCTACATATCACCGTAATTTGGTGATCGGCCTTCTACAAGAGTATCTGCCGACTTTTGTATCTGTGCTAATATAGCGTCTCGTGCAAGGAGTGTTTTGGCGCGATATGCGTCAAAGTTTTGCACCATAGCCATGATTTTTAACGCAAAATCAGCACTATCTGTAGCCGCCTCTGCATTGCCGAAGATTAGAAACTCCTCCATCCCGATCCCATTTGTATAAACAATAGGTTTTGCGGCCAGTACACCATCGATGATGATACCCGATCCGCGGGCCTGATAGGCTTTTAAGTTGTAGGGAATAAGCAAAAAATCTACCGAATGAATGGTAGAGACAAATTTCTCAGTCGATAATTCTTCGGGCAGGAGAGTGAGGTTTATCTTTTTTTGAGGCTTTACAGTATTTCGTAGACTACGACGCATTTTATAATCATGAATTACCTTTCGTAATCTTGTTTTGTGCTTTGGCGTTTGCATCACTAACTCAAATGACAGCTCTTTATCGAAATTGTTGAGCAAGTTTGTTAAATCTGCAAAAATTTGTGGTAATTTGTCTAAGCCTTGTTCTTTTCGTCCCCCTCCAAGATAGCCAATCTTAAAATGTGAGCCAATGCTTGCCTCATGGTGAGGTGCTTTGTCCTTCGGATCAACAGAGCAGGGCAATAAAAATTTATTTTGCGCATTGATTCGGTATTTACTTCGTAATAGCTCGGATAAAGCTTCCGTTTCGGTGACAATGCTGATTAATCCGGCCTCGACATAGCTTTGTAGGCTTGCTCGCTCAGATTTAGTGAGTTTATTGACGCACTGACAAGTAAGAACTCTTAGAGTGAAGACTATCTTAGTACTATTTTGAGCAAGCAGATCCATGCAGACTAGGAGTTCATGTTTTTCAGCAGTTGGTACTAGGATGCGAAAATTTTTGCTATCATTTGATTGGCGAATTATATTTTTGAGAACAGAAACATCATGTTGGAGTGCTTTTAATTTTTTTTTCTTTTGCTCTCGTCGGGTCGATAATACACGTTTGATATTATAGGCGGGTGGCAAAAGTACATTCGAATTGCATGCCGTCAGAATGATCAAATTTTCATCTTTCGCAAGACTTTCTACTGCCTTAATTTGCGACAGCCAATGTCCGCCAATCTTATCAAGATGTTTTTCGATTATTGTTATCATTCAGAATTTACCTTAATTTAGTCGACGTGCTTTATGCATTATTACTAAAAACAAACTGCTAAAAATGCCTATTCAAAGCGTTGACCTCTAGAAATTCAAATAGCTCAATAATTTAATACGGCTTATTAGCAAGTGACATAATCAATAAAAATAGAATAATCTAAGAGCCGTGACATGAGTGCGTGTAAGTGTTCTTTTCGAGTTTATCATTATTTAGCTTGGCGTCACAAGCTCACTCTATTTGTCTACAAGAAACACCTCCACGGCGCTTTAAATTGCAATTAATTTATCGATTGCGTCACTAACACTATCTACCGGATTTCATGTTTCAAAAATAGAGATCAGAAAGGAACTGCGGTATTTACCTTTAATAATTCTATAGACGTAACCAGCCGATTTAGTTGGTATTATTGAAACGTTTGTACCGAACTTAAAAATGCCACTTCCGTTAGTGAACGAAAACTTATAACAAATGATGCCGAACTGACTACTTGGATGCTAAATGATTACAGAACTTGTTATAGCGACTTTCCAGAAACCGAGGTATTTGGCGACTGTTCTGCAATCTCTCCTAAAACAGCATTGTTTGCCAAGCGAAATTTGCATTGCCGACGATGGTTCAGATCGCGATACAGAAAATGTTATTCGAAACTTTCAGTATGCAAACCCCAGCTTAAAAATTCGCCATATATGGCACAAAAACTTAGGGTTTCGAAAAAACCTTATCCTTAACGATGCGGTGTATTCCAGCCAAGCGGATTACATAATTTTTATTGATGACGATTGCATAATGCATCCTTGTTTTATTTCAAGGCATTTGAAAAGAGCTAAAGAGGGTCACTTCGCAACTGGCTCGGTAATAAGGCTAACGAAATGTTTCTCAGATAAGATACTTGATGAAAGAGAAATATCTTGGTCCAAACAAGGGCTACCAGTAGGATGGCAACCAAGGTCAATTTCAGAAAAATTAAAATCAATGTCGTTTGATTATCGAGCTATGTGTGTATTAGATTCTTTATCCCCGGTGCGCTGTTCTTGGGCAGGGGGGAATGCATCTACGTTTAGGGACAATATTCTGAAAGTTAATGGTTTCGATACAGAAATGGCGTATGGTGGAGAGGATAAAGAGTTTGGTGCAAGACTGATTAATTTAGGGGTCAAAGGACGCCACTTGAGATACACTGCTCCGCTTTACCACCTCCATCATGATCGGGGTTATGTGAATAGATCTCAGCTGCAAAAGAATCGTGCGATATTAGAACAGACACGCGCTTCAAAAAAAACTTTCACAAATAATGGAATTTTTACTAAGTAGCTTCATCATATTTTTCTATTGTATATAGTGCTAACGTTAAACTTGTGACGGAACCCTGATTTATACATGTTCGTTATAACAGAAAGCGTGAAACTGTCTTCATTCGCTCAAACAATCGATAGAAAGCGCTCGGGCTGCAGAGTCTACAGAACAAAGTCGGGACTATGCATTTAAAGCCGTTGAGCTATGCGTAAAAAAACTTAAGAGCGTTGTAGAGGGCGATACAAATCATTTGACCTTACAGGGCATGTCTAACGCAGCATACCGAGCAGGGACCGCAATCAATATTTAAAAACAACCGCAGCGCATGTGTCCTATGGGATTACCAATCATCATGGAATACCCTATGAGCATGCGGTTTGGTTAACGCTGCCAAAAATATTTAAAATGCATGCCACAGCCGATACAGATTATGTTAGCGATGTAATGGGAACCAAACATTTACAATAAGTCATGCACAAATTGATAAAATCCCTAAATATTGAAGTTGCTAAACCGACTGACACGATTTTGGAAAACTTTATGATAAGTCTCGGTGTTCCACATAATTTTACGATGATTGGAGCAGATAAGGCAGAGCAACGAGCTTTTCCTGCTAAACAGGCAAATATGGAACGTATGTCAAATATCGCGATTAGCTTCACTAACCGCGATATTTTTGAAATATTTTTACTAGATGAGATATAAATGGCCTGAGTGTGTTTAGAGCAAAGGCACTTATGGGGTTATATGATTTCGTATTCAAATAAGTTATGTGGTTTGCAAGGATTAGAGTGACAACAGTATTTCTTGGTCTCATGTGAATTAAAATATTAGGAAGTTTGCCTGCAAACGGCACTTTGCTTTATTAAAGTTTAAAAGGGGCGTTAGCTGACTGCATAACCATATTGTTAGTTCATATTCGGGTCACACAGTATTAGGGGCATTTCGTTCAGGATTGTGATAGTTGGCGAGAGCAGATTTTAATTCCTTAAAAAGAGATTTGCGTTCGTCTTCGCTTAAAAAAGCGCCAATCTCAACCTCTCTTCCATTTCCGCTCAGGGTCACATAATTAGGAAGCGGCCCTTCGGTGTCGTATAAATGCACCTGTGCCCAATATCCGTTACACTCCCATGATTTAATCTCGCCTTTTGGCTCTTGGCGCACCAAGCGCAAATTATCGGCGGTGAAGCTCAATTGCTCTAATATCTGGCTGTCAAAATAGTTGCGCCGCAACGCCCACCAGATTGCCCAAACGGTGAGCATTAAGAAGGGGAGTAGGGCCCAAAAGAGTTTTGTACCCAGCAATGCGTAAAGCGGAAGCGTAATCAAGATGAAGGTCGTCATGATGAAAGCGGCAAAGCCCTGTGGCGGCAAAGAGCGATGCGGCCACAGCTCTAAGGTGGCGTGCGCTTTATCCTCTATCTGTTCCAACCAAATATATGGCATTTCACCTACCCACTTCTCACCTTTCAAGTTATTGCGCGTATACGCAAAGAAAAGGCTCTGGCCGGATTTGCGTTTAAAAAACCCACCTAAATGCGTTTTTTTAGCGCGTTTTTATCAACAAGACGGGCCGTCTTCTTAAATTGCCATATGGGGGCTTGGATCATTCGTCTCTTTGGATAGAAGCGATCACTTTATATGGGCCGTTTACCATCGCATTTGATATAAAAAACCCCCGCCTTTTGGGTTTATATAAGCCAAGGCGAGGGGTGTTTCTTTTGGAGGCGCTATCGCGCCAATATCAGTCCATTTTTGTTAATGGCCGGGAGCTTTATCCCATTCTTCCTGCTTCGGAAGGATTTCGAATGTGTGCTCTGGAGGCGGTGAGGGAAGTGTCCACTCCAGCGTATCAGCATATTCGTTCCAATAATTATTCTCGGTCACCTTCGCCCCGCGCAGCAGCGAATAGGCAATGATGCCAAAGAAGAAGATGAACGAGGCGAAAGACAGGAATGCGCCCCAGCTCGACCATTGGTTCCAATAGGCAAAGGCCTCCGGATAGTCGATATAGCGACGTGGCATACCTTGTCTGCCCAAGAAATGCTGAGGGAAAAAGGTTAGATTTGAACCGACAAACATCATCCAAAAATGCAGCTTTCCAGCCCATTCAGGATAAGCGCGACCTGTCATCTTACCAAAATAATAATAAATTCCGGCAAAGATGGTGAAAACGGCGCCGAGGCTCATCACATAATGGAAATGTGCCACCACATAGTAAGTGTCATGATATGCACGGTCCACGCCCGCTTGCGCCAGAACGATGCCCGTTACCCCACCAACTGTGAACAGAAACAAGAAGCCAAAGGCCCACAGCATGGGAGTTTTGAATTCAATCGATCCGCCCCACATCGTAGCTATCCAACTAAATACTTTAACGCCCGTGGGGACCGCAATGACCATGGTTGCCAGCATAAAGTAAGATTGCTGCGTCAGCGACATTCCGACGGTGTACATGTGGTGCGCCCACACAACGAATCCCAACGCGCCAATCGCGATAATCGCCCACACCATTGGTAGATATCCAAACACAGGCTTGCGCGAGAAGGTTGCGATTACATGGCTGATTAAGCCAAAGCCTGGAAGAATAATGATGTAAACTTCTGGATGACCAAAGAACCACAAGATGTGCTGGTACAGAATTGGATCTCCGCCACCGGCGGGATCAAAGAAGGTTGTACCAAAATTCCGATCCGTCAATAACATGGTTATAGCACCAGCAAGAACTGGAAGCGCCAGCAAAATTAGCCAAGCTGTGACAAAAATAGACCACGAGAATAAAGGAACTTTAAAGAGTGTCATTCCAGGGGTACGCATGTTCAAGAAGGTGGTTATCATATTAATCGCACCCAAAATCGAAGATGCGCCCGATACATGCACTGCAAAAATTGCTAAATCCATCGACATGCCGCCTTCGTTCACAGACAAGGGAGGATAAAGTACCCAGCCCACACCAGAACCCAGTTGGTCATTACCTCCCGGTGCCAAAACCGAGCAGATTGCGAGGGTCGTACCCGCGACATAAAGCCAGTATGATAGATTATTCATACGCGGGAAAGCCATGTCCGGAGCGCCTATTTGCAGAGGCATGAAGTAGTTGCCAAATCCGCCAAACAATGCGGGAATTACAACAAAAAACATCATCAAAATACCGTGGCCGGTAATTAGAACGTTCCATAGGTGACCGTTCGGAGTACAAGTTGATGCAGAGTCTGCGAACATCCGCGCCCCTTCGAGGCACATATATTGAACACCCGGCTCCATTAACTCAAGCCGCATGTAAACGGTAAAGGCAACCGCTATAAATCCGACAAATGCCGATGTGATCAGATAAAGAATTCCAATGTCTTTATGATTCGTAGACATAAACCAACGCGTAAAGAACCCTCGTTGATCTTCATGTTCGTGGCCATGAATGGCTGCATCTGCCATAATTG
>CAJWEI010000077.1 GCA_913031285.1 uncultured Alphaproteobacteria bacterium
CAAACAAAATACCAAACATATCAAATACTTCCCGCTCGAACCAGTTGGCTGAGGGGTGCACTTCGACTATCGACGACACCATATAATCTTCACGGATGGAAACACGTAACCGTACCCGTTGGTTTTGATACATGCTAAGTAGATGATAGACTACGTCAAACCGCTTGCCGCGTTCGGGATAATCCACTGCTGTGATATCTACGAGTGTCGAAAATTTGCATCTCGAATCTTTAGCTAAAAACCGGATGAAATCGATTAAATTCGCGGGTGCAACGTTAAACGTTAACTCTTCTTTGATAATCTCCCAATCTAAAACACAGTCATTGCGATTGAGTGCCACATAAGCGGCCAACTGATTTAAGGGTTCGGTCATCGGACAATTGTTCCAGTTCTTCGAATACGACGCTGAAGCGCAAGGATACCATATAAAAGAGCCTCAGCCGTTGGTGGACAGCCCGGCACATAGATATCCACCGGAACAATCCTGTCACATCCCCTTACCACTGAATAACTGTAGTGGTAATAGCCGCCCCCATTTGCACAGGAGCCCATAGAGATCACATAGCGCGGCTCAGGCATTTGATCATAAACCTTCCTCAGAGCAGGCGCCATTTTATTAGTTAAAGTGCCTGCAACAATCATCAGATCAGACTGGCGTGGTGAAGCTCTAGGGGCAGTGCCAAATCTTTCAAGATCATAGCGTGGCATGGCTGAATGCATCATTTCCACAGCACAGCATGCTAGCCCAAACGTCATCCAATGAAGGCTTCCAGTGCGTGCCCAGTTGATAATGTCTTCCGTAGACGTAACCAAAAATCCTTTGTCTTCAAGAACACTGTTTAGCTCACGTGTTGAAACGTCTTTATCAACTCCAGCGGTATTAGTTCCCAACATCATTGCCATTCCAACGCCCCCTTTTTCCACTCGTAAGCGAAGCCAATAGTCAAAACGGCCAAGAACAACATCATTGACCAAAACCCAGTATCGCTGATGTCCTTAAAGGCCACAGCCCAAGGAAATAAAAACGCAATCTCGAGATCAAAAATAATAAACAGAATCGCTACCAGGTAGAATCTTACATCAAATTTCATTCGCGCATCGTCGAAAGCGTTAAAGCCACACTCGTAAGCGGATAGTTTTTCCGGATCAGGATTCCGCACGGCTATCAGGAATGCAGATAGCATAAGCACAAGACCTAAACCAACCGCAATTACTAAGAAAATAAGAAGCGGGAGATACTCCCGAAGCATCTCGTCCAATGTTGGCTCCTTCTAAAGCGAATTTTCGCACGAAATTGTGGCTCCAGCATAAGTACCCTCCGTGTGACCAACCGTCAACAAGCATGCGACAATTTGCTTTAAATGCTAAATAATAATAAAAATAGCGCACATCAATGCTCCAACAGCATGAGCGTAGTGTCTGCCTCCACTTGATCTCCAAAAGCAATAAAAACTTGCTTAATTATGCAATCGTACGGCGCGCGAAGAATATGCTCCATTTTCATCGCTTCAAGCACTACCAATGACGCGTCTTTCTTAACCTTTTGGCCAACCTGTACCACCACGTTTGAAACGAGACCTGGCATAGGAGAAAGGATGGTATTCGCGTTTGCGCCTAGAGAGCTGGCTCGATCAAGCGGGTTGGGAACATCAAATATCTGAACCCCATTGTCACAGACCCAAACCTTGTTGCCCAGCCAAAAGGCATCAGGCAATGGATCTGGACCAAACCACCAACCACCCAGCTTATACTCAAGGTCAAAGCTCTGACTGTCCACCGCCTTATCTGGCGCAGCAACCGCGGCAGGTTCAGACAATAGAACAATGCGATCAGGATAAAACTCTACAGCAAAATCAATGCTTTGATCTTTCCAAAGCATACTTAAAGCCTTTTTATGAGGATGCCAGAGATGGAACCCTGTCAACTTTTCCAGATCGGTATGTTGAGTTAGCACCGCCACAGCGGCAGAGAAAGCGGCCACTTGGCTTGGAGAATGGTCAGATGTTAACTTCTGTACATTTCTATCAACCCAAGACGTATCTATCCGCCCAGCAGAAAAGTCATCGTGTTCGACGATCTGGATTAAAAAACCTAGATTTGTGAGCGATCCGACCAATTGCGTTTTGCGTAAAACCTCTGAGAATTTGGCAAGAGCGTCGCCTCGATTTTCACCATGTACGATCAATTTTGTAATCAATGGATCATAAAAAGAAGTAATCATATCCCCACTTTGAACGGCGCTGTCGGCGCGGCAATCGACAGGGAAGTTTACGTGGCCAAGCGTACCAGTGACCGGCAAAAATCCCTTCGCTGGATCTTCGGCATAAATTCTTGCCTCAAACGCATGGCCAGAGAGTTCCAATTCGTCCTGTGCCAGTGGAAGCCCCTCCCCGGCGGCCACCCGTAGCTGCCATTCGACCAAATCAACTCCTGTAACGGCTTCGGTGACGGGATGTTCCACCTGTAAACGCGTGTTCATTTCCATGAACCAAAATCGGTCTGGACGCAGTCCCGCAGTGGCATCCACGATAAATTCAACCGTCCCTGCACCTTTGTAACCAATCGCCACAGCTGCGCGCACGGCAGCCTTGCCCATATGTGTGCGCATTTCATCAGACATGCCCAGTGCTGGTGCCTCTTCAATAACTTTCTGATACCGTCGCTGCAGTGAACAATCCCGCTCAAAAAGATGTACGGCACTTTCACCGTCACCAAAAATTTGAAATTCAATATGACGCGGGGATGCAATAAATTTTTCCAATAAAACTGTATCATTTGCAAATGCGCCCTGCGCTTCTGATTTTGCAGATTCGAGCGCCTGTGCGAAGTCCGCTTCTTTATCAACACGGCGCATGCCTTTACCACCGCCCCCAGCAACCGCTTTAATAAGCAAAGGAAATCCGATGCGAATAGCTTCGCGCAATAAACCATTCTTACTTTGTGCACTCCCATGGTACCCAGGAATAACGGGTACTTTGGCCTGCTCCATCAACACCTTTGCGGCATCTTTTAGGCCCATAGCACGGATTGCTTCTGCGCATGGTCCTATAAAAATTAGTCCGGCCGCCTGTATAGCCTCAGCAAATTCAGGATTTTCAGAAAGGAACCCATAACCGGGATGCACGGCCTCTACCCCAGTTGCTACGGCTGCATCAATAATGCGTTCAATACTCATATAGCTTTCCCATGGATCCGAGCCGCCGATATAAACAGCTTGATCCATTCTGGCTACGTGCAATGCATTTTTGTCAGCATCCGAGTAAACCGCGACTGTTTGAATACCCATTTGAGCCGCTGTTTTTGCAATTCTAATCGCTATTTCACCACGATTGGCTATGAGAATTTTTTTAAACATCTTGCACCTCATGTCTGCATGAACGTAAGCACGGACACTTTTTAAGATTACATTCTAAAGACACCGAATTGCGTGTCTTCTATAGACCCGTTCAAGGCCGCACTGAGCGAAAGATGAAGTACTTCCCTCGTTTTGCGAGGATCAATAATTCCGTCATCCCAAAGCCGCGCACTGGCATAAAGCGGATGCGACTGGCGTTCAAACATATCAATCGTCGGTTGCTTGAATTCTTCCTCCTCTTGCGGACTCCAACTTCCTCCGCTGCGCTCGATACTGTCCCGTTTAACGCTGGCCAGTACAGCAGCGGCTTGCGCGCCGCCCATAACTGAGATCCGACTACTAGACCAGCTCCACATAAAGCGAGGCTGATAAGCCCGGCCAGACATGCCGTAATTGCCAGCACCGAAACTTCCCCCAACAATCATTGTAATTTTAGGAACGGCTGTAGTGGCCACTGCTGTAACCATCTTGGCACCATGGCGTGCAATGCCTTCATTTTCGTATTTTTGACCAACCATGAAGCCCGTAATATTTTGCAAAAACACGAGTGGAATTTTGCGCTGGCTGCACAGTTGAACAAAATGAGCTCCTTTTTGAGCCGCCTCACTGAATAAAACGCCGTTGTTTGCTACAACACCTACAGGGCAACCCATAATATGAGCAAACCCTGTTACAAGAGTTTCTCCAAAGCGTGGTTTAAACTCGTCAAAACGCGACCCATCAAGAATCCGTGCAAGCACCTCACGAATATCGTAGGTTTTGCGCAAATCTATTGGTACAATGCCTAATATTTCTTCAGGATCATAAAGCGGGCTTTCGATCGATTGGAATTTGACGGATACAGGCTTTTTACGATTGAGATTGCTAACCGCCCGTCGCGCAAGGGCCAGGGCATGGTGATCATCTTCGGCTAAATAATCAGCCACTCCAGATAGCCGGGTGTGTACATCGCCACCGCCAAGCTCTTCTGCACTTACAATTTCACCCGTTGCTGCCTTGACCAAAGGTGGTCCAGCCAGAAAAATTGTCCCCTGTTCCTTAACAATTATCGTTACATCCGACATAGCAGGAACATATGCACCGCCAGCAGTGCAGGTGCCCATCACTACTGCAATTTGCGCAATGCCTTTGGAAGACATACGCGCCTGATTGTAAAAAATACGACCAAAGTGATCACGATCAGGGAAAACTTCGTCTTGATTCGGCAGATTTGCACCGCCACTGTCCACAAGGTAAATACAAGGCAGATGGCATTCTTCCGCAATTTCCTGAGCGCGCAAATGCTTTTTGACGGTCATAGGGTAGTAGGTACCGCCCTTTACCGTTGCATCATTGCAAACAACCATACATTCAATCCCTTGGATACGTCCAACGCCAGCAATGGCCCCAGCACATGGCGCTGCTCCCTCGTACATGTCATGCGCTGCAACTGCTCCAACTTCTAAAAATGGACTGCCAGAATCAAGTAAATTGGCAACTCGATCACGCGGTAGCATCTTACCTCGGGAAACATGGCGCTCACGCGCACGCACGCCACCTCCTCGAGCCGCTTTTGAAGCAGCCGATGCTGCAAAATCAATGGCGTCAATATGTGCCCGCCTATTTATTGCAAATTCTTCAGACGAAGATCGTACTTTTGAATTCAATTTCACGCTACAGTCTCCTCTTCAAGTACGCGGTACAATATCCTTATTTAAACTGCGGCTAAACTGCATAAGTTGGCCCCAAAATCCAATCACATATCTGTAGGGAGCCATATTTTTAGGTGCACAGATGACTTCCATTCGCTCCAACATCTTTGTCCCTGCTAAGGCGTAACAATCGGTAAGCTGCGCAGCGCGCCCCTCTGCTCGTTCGTTTTCAAGATAGATTGCGCTGTAATGCATAATAATGTCCGTTTCCGTGAGATACGATGCTTTGAACCCTAGGCGCAGAGCAACTATGCATAGAAAGATTAAAAATATGCCCAAGATGATCCATACATAAGAAATCGAAATGACCCTCATCATAGGTATGCATTCAGATAAGCAAATATCTCCAAAATGAGATGCTTCATCGCATCAATGCCATAATTTCGCGACCCGCAAGCATA
This sequence comes from uncultured Alphaproteobacteria bacterium, assembly GCA_913031285.1. Lineage (GTDB taxonomy): Bacteria > Pseudomonadota > Alphaproteobacteria > Rhodobacterales > Rhodobacteraceae > LFER01. Next base: position 5,448 of record CAJWEI010000077.1, read on the forward strand.
CGGCGGATTTCTGACGTGCCTGCTCCAATTTCCATCAGTTTTGCATCACGAAAAATGCGGGCAACTGGGGCATCGGCCATAAATCCGGCGCCGCCCATTGCTTGGACAGCCTGATGGGCCACACTCATCGCTTGCTCAGAGGCATAAAGTACACAAGCCGCAGCATCTTGGCGCGTCACTTCTCCCCGATCACAGGCCTTGGCCACTTCATATACATAGGCACGAGATGAATTCATGGCTGTATACATATCAGCAATCTTACCCTGCATCAGTTGAAAATCGCCTATGCTTCTGCCAAATTGTTTGCGTTCGACCATGTAAGGCAAGATTTCGTCCAAACAAGAAGCCATGATGCCAGTTCCGATTCCAGAGAGTACAACGCGTTCGTAATCAAGCCCAGACATCAAGACTTGAACTCCTTTCCCCTCTTCACCCAAAACATTTTCAAACGGAACTTCTACATCCTGAAAAATAAGTTCTGCCGTATTTGAACCTCGCATTCCCAACTTGTCGAAATGAGGTGACGTTGAAAAGCCAATCATGTCTTTCTCGATTAAAAACGCTGTGATCCCTTTTGATCCAGCCTCAGGATCACTTTTAGCATAGACGATAAGCGTATCAGCGTCTGGCCCATTAGTAATCCAGTATTTATTTCCATTCAAACGATAATAGCCATTTCGCTTTTCGGCCTTAAGTTTCATCGAAACTACATCTGACCCAGCGCTTGGTTCGGACATTGCAAGCGCCCCGACGTGCTCTCCAGATGAAAGTTTCGGTAAATACTTCTTCTTTTGATCTCTCGTACCGTTCAGGTTAATCTGATTAACGCATAGGTTGGAATGAGCGCCATAAGATAGGCTAACGGCTGCACTTGCCCGTGCCACCTCTTCCACTGCGACAGTGTGCGCCAGATAAGACATTTCAGTTCCGCCAAATTCGCTTGGAACTGTAATTCCCAAAAGGCCTAAGTTGCCCATTTCACGCCATAAATGGCACGGAAATTCATTGTTTTTGTCAATTTCACCAGCTAACGGTTTCACCTTTTCCTGTGCCCAGCGATGCACACTATCGCGCAAGTCGTTCACGTCTTCACCTAGATCAAATACCATAGATCCCATAAACATGTCCGGCTCCAGATTTATTGAACGTTTGTTCAATTTTTAAATGTATCGGTTCTCGCAGTCAAGTCTATACCTATTTAAGCGTTAAAAAGTTGGCCAATAAAATATAATTAGTCTCTAATGACCTCTATGGAAATTTATTTTGCTACCTGGGGCGTACTTTGATACACATCACAAACTTCCTCACGGATTATGCGGGCAATTAAAGCGCAGTCCTCTATCGAAAAGGTAAGGGGTATGCGCATATCCAGAAGACCTGCCAGAATCCGGTCGCTTTTGGGCATCAAATTAGATGGCACATATGTCCAGCTGTCGTAGCGCGAAGTAAATCCAATCGGTTCTTCACTACCAAACCATTTTAATTCCACGCCACGCTCTGCACAACGCATTATCACTTCTCTTACCGCCCGTGGGCTCCAGTCCAAAAGCAACACCTGAATCGAAGACCCGACGTATGTTTCCTCGGGCGGACGTTCTGTCAAGCTAAGGCCTGGCGTATCTTGTAAACCGTATTCTAAAGTTTTGTATCGAACAGTCCAAGCCTCACACTGAGCATTCAAACGCCTAAGCTGAGGGCGTAAAATAGAGGCCCGCAAATGATCCATTCGACCAGAAATATTTGGCGTTTCATAGCGGATTTTCTCAAATTCAGTTGGATCTGGACCTGCAAGATGTCTGTCATAAAGCATGTATGAGCCCGACAAGACAATCGCACGCGCCATAACTTGGGCATCGTCAGTAATCAAAAATCCACCTTCGCCAGAATTAATATGTTTATAGGTCTGTGTTGAGTAGCACCCAATAGCACCATATCGACCAGACCACCTATCACGCCACTTTGCCCCCATAGTATGGGCACAATCTTCGATCACAGTTATATCGTTCTGGTCGCATATGTGCATAAGAGTGTCCATGTCGCAGATATGTCCGCGCATGTGGCTCAGCATGAGGACATTGGCTTGACATGCCTTTTCAGCCAGATCTTCAAGATCTATAACGAGGTTTTCAGTAACACCAATGAACACAGGCAAGGCGCCAACCGCAACAATAGAGCCTGGTACTGGCGCAAGCGTAAACGCATTGGTCAATACTTTATGCCCCGGGCCAACGCCCAGCGTCCTCAGCGCAGTAGCCAACGCATACCCGCCAGAGGCAACGGCAAGGCAATACTTAGCCTCGAATACAGAAGCAAACTCATGTTCCAAATGGGCAACTTCGCCCACTTCACCATCAGCCACGTTGTAACGGTGCAATCGACCAGTTCGCATAACTTCAACGGCTGCGTCAATAGCATCCTCCGGAATCGCTTCTTGCTGGGTAAAGCTGCCTTCAAATCGCTCTTTCATCCGCAATTCATGATGCACAGAAATGAGCTGGTCAATAGTTTTACTAATTTTTACCCTTGGAGAAAAGCGAGCAGATTTAGAGGTCAACACGTTTTACCTCTTAAAATAAGGCAGATATACAAGCCTAGCATAACCAATGCCCGACACGCAGTTAGAAAATCCAGACCCCTAGCCTTATGTATTTAAAAATTTTAACCAGTTTTTAAAAAACTTCTCCCAAATCAGTTTTTACTATGATATACAGAAGTTTGGTGAGATCGGAGATGCTGAAATGGAAGTGAAGCCTTTAGCAGTAGTTGCAAAAAGTTTGCCAAACACACCTTCTGTTAATGAAAATAAGGATCAAAATACGGTCGCCCAAGATGGACTAACTCAAACTAAACAGCACGAAAATGACACCATAGAATATGGTTTCAAACAGGTTGCAGAGTCTATGAGGACCTCTAATATCCGAGGAAACGCTATAAAAAGTATGGATGACGGCAGGCCAAATTACTCAAAGGTTGGCATGTTGAACCTAAATGCCATTTCGCCGAATGGTCCTAAAGCCGTTGCCGTAGAACTCTCAACCATCCGTAGAGATACTATTGCAATGATGAATAAGCTGCCAATCGAGGTAAATATCCAAGTTGCGGATAAAATAAGGCAAATGATCGACGCAAATGAATTTCCTACAGACATAAAAGAAATAAATAAAACTATCCAAGCAATTTCTCAATCATTGGGCGAACTGTAAAGATGGGATTAGAACCATCTATGATTTAAGGACACAATGATTTATGGTTTGATCTTGTTAATAAGATAGAACTAATCATTGCCCACATTCCTAGAAGCTAAGGCTTGAGCCCAACTTTTGACAGGGCAGCCTCAAGTTGATCAAAATGCGTGATCAGCGCATCCGGATTGAGGCCTGCGATATCGCAATCGGCAAGGCCAAAATCAACTAAAATACTTGGCACGCCGGCAGCGCGAGCCGTATCGTGGTCTGTTACAGAATCTCCAATCAGACAGGCCCGTTCAGGCACACCACCGACACGCCGCACAGACTCAAAAAACGTTTGAGGGTCAGGTTTTCGCACTGTCAGTGTATCAGCCCCAACTAGACAACTAAATTCATCACGGAAATTCAAGTGTACCATCAGTTTCTGCGCCAGCGCCTCAGGCTTATTGGTGCAAATACCAACGTTATATCCGCTTTGAATCAAACGTCCGATAGAGGTACGGACATTAGGAAAGAGCGTCGTGTAAACTGCAATTGCGTTTGAATAGGCCTCAAGTAAAATTGGGTAAAAATGTTCGACTGTGTCTTCGTTGGCTTCACCCATCCTCGCCAACCCTAACCGCAACATTGCCCGACCACCTCGCAAAGCCGTGGTTGCGTCATTCTTTGTATCCAAAATTACTCCGTGCCCCATGACTTTGAAACAGTGATTGGCCGCCGCAATCAGGTCTCCACTGGTATCTGCCAATGTACCATCAAGATCAAAAATAACACTAGGTGATTGATTAGTCATGGTTACCTTTTTACATTTTCCTTACATAATAGGTAATAATATGCAATCTAATTTGACGATAAATCGCTTGCGCATTTGCGCACTGTGTTTAAAAACAATAAAACTTGATCAAAAAGGTTTTTGGTATGAGCATAGCCGTCGTCATCCTCGCCGCAGGCAAGGGTACGCGCATGGAATCGGATCTTCCGAAGGCGCTTCACAAAATTGCGCATGCCCCACTTTTGACGCATGCAATGCGCGCGGCAAGCTCACTTTCTGCAGAAAAAACTGTTGTTGTTGTAGGTCATAAAGCTGATGTCGTTGCACAGGCAGCAAAGGAGATTAATCCAGAGGTTCTCATTGCCCGGCAGGATACCCAATTAGGCACGGCACATGCTGTCGCACAAGCCTGTCCTTCACTTGACGGGTTTGAGGGAGATATTTTGGTTCTCTACGCCGACACACCCTTTATCAGCCAGCAGACGCTGGCCAACATCCAAAATGCGCGTCTAGATGCAGATCTAGTTGTTCTGGGATTTGAAGCACGCGATCCGGGCAACTATGGTCGATTAGTGACTGATGGCTCTCAACTCAAGCGGATTGTAGAGTTCAAAGACGCATCTGAGCAAGAACGCCAAATCATTTTGTGCAACAGCGGTGTCATGGCGGCATCTGCGCATGACCTATTTTCCATGATCGAACACATCGGAAATGAAAACATATCTAAAGAATTCTACCTTACAGATTGTGTTGAATTGGCGCGCCAAGCCGGCAAAACCGCCTCTGTGGTCAAATGTGACGCGGCAGAAACATTAGGCGTCAATTCTCGCGCCGATCTGGCAATTGCTGAGGCTGCATTTCAGAACCATGCGCGCTCATCAAGTATTGCTGATGGCGTCACTTTACTTGCCCCCGATACAGTATTTTTCAGTTTTGATACAGTGATTGGCCGAGGAGCTGTGATCGAACAAAACGTCGTATTTGGCCCAGGAGCAACTATTGAAAGTGGCGCCCATATACGCGCTTTCAGCCACATAGAAGGCGCTCATGTTGCCCGCGGCGCAACAGTTGGACCCTATGCCCGATTGCGACCTGGCGCAGAGATTTCTGAGAACGTGCGAATTGGTAATTTTGTCGAAGTCAAAAATGCACAGATTGCCCAAGGTGCAAAGATCAACCATCTCAGCTATGTTGGCAACGCCGAAATCGGACAAGAAACCAATATTGGTGCAGGCTCAGTGACTTGTAACTATGACGGCGTAATGAAGCACAAGACCAAAATAGGCTCCCGTGTATTCATCGGTTCAAACACAATGATGGTAGCCCCATTAAAGATTGGCGATGACGCAATCACCGCAAGCGGATCGGTAATTACCCGCGATGTGCCTGCTAAAGCCTTAGCCGTTGGTCGAGCCGATCAGGTCAACAAAATTGGTTTAGCTGGCAAATTAATTAATCTCCTTAAAAAGCGTAAACAAAGAAAGGACTTGGACCTATAAAATGTGTGGTATTATTGGAGTTTTGGGAACGCATGAAGTGGCGCCAGTTCTTGTCGATGCTCTTAAACGGCTGGAATACCGCGGCTATGACAGCGCTGGGATTGCAACCGTTCATAATGGGAAACTCGATAGGCGCCGCGCTCTTGGCAAGCTCATCAACCTCAGTGATCTATTAGTCCATGAACCACTGATCGGAAAATCGGGGATCGGCCACACACGATGGGCTACGCACGGGGAACCCACGGTGAAAAATGCCCACCCCCACATCAGTGGTCGCGTCAGTGTTGTGCACAATGGTATAATTGAAAATTTCCAGGAATTGCTTAAAGAGCTAAAAGCTTGTGGCTATGCGCCGACAACTCAGACCGATACTGAGACAGTTTCAATGTTGGTAGACCATTATTTGAGCCAAGGGGAGACACCCCTTCAATCGGTTAGAAACTGTCTTACCAAACTCAACGGTGCTTTTGGTCTTTGTTTTCTATTTGAAGGTGAAGAGGATCTTATTATTGCCACCCGCAAGGGCTCGCCTTTAGCGATTGGTTATGGCGATGGAGAAATCTATGTTGGTTCAGACGCAATCGCACTGGCCCCCATGACCGACCGGATCTCATATCTTGAGGAAGGTGATATCGCTGTGCTGAGCCGCAGCCAAGTCAGTATTGAAGACAAAGATAGTAGTCCAGCCAATAGAGAAATCCGAACCATCCGCAGCGGCAGCAACCGATTTGAAAAAGACGGCTACACACATTTCATGGAAAAAGAAATTTATGAACAACCCAGCGTGATTGCCCAAAATCTCAAACATTATATCAGTGATACTGGCCAAATAACACTAAACGGCATAAATCTAGATTTTTCGAGTATTGAGAGGATTACATTAGTCGCCTGCGGCACGGCTTTTTATGCTTGTCTAACGGCTAAATACTGGTTTGAAAAGCTGGCCCGTATTCCTGTCGACGTAGATGTAGCGTCCGAATTTCGGTATCGCACGCCTCCCGTGGCCGCAAACACCCTGGCTATATTTGTAAGCCAGTCCGGGGAAACTGCAGACACATTGGCGGCCTTGCGCTACTGTAAGGACAAAGCTGCACATATATGGTCTGTCACAAATGTCACCGAAAGCTCTATCGCTCGGGAAAGCGATGTGGATTTGCCAATTTATGCGGGGATTGAAATTGGCGTTGCCTCAACCAAGGCTTTTACCTGCCAATTAACTGTTTTACTGACCCTAGCCTTAAAAGCAGCCAGCGACCAAAATCAAATCAACGATCATAAACGCCATGAAATCCTCAGCTCAATGCAAAGTTTGCCCTCGTTGATCAACCTCGCTTTGAATTGTAGCGAAAACCTACGTTTTGTGGCAAATGAATTGGCGCATGCTACAGATATTTTGTTTTTGGGGCGTGGCCTACTGTTCCCACTGGCTCTTGAGGGAGCACTTAAACTAAAGGAAATAAGCTATATTCATGCAGAGGCCTATGCGGCAGGTGAATTAAAACACGGCCCCATTGCCTTGATTGACGAAACGGTTCCAGTTGTCGTGATGGCTCCTCAGGACAGTCTGTTTGATAAGACTTTGTCTAATGTCCAAGAGGTAATGGCTCGCAAAGGCCGAATATTGATGATCGCAGACGCAAAAGCGCTTAAAGATGCTGGCCAAGGTTTTTGGAAGGCGATCGAAATGCCACACTGCCACGAGATCATAAGTCCAATCATTTATGCCATCCCAGCTCAAATGCTAGCCTATTATACAGCTCTCGCTAAGGGAACGGATGTGGATCAGCCCCGCAATCTGGCCAAATCCGTTACCGTAGAATAAGTGTGAAGAGTGATTATATTTCTTCTGACTATTAGCAATATTTGTGTTTTTCAGTTTATTTCTCGACAAATAACCTAGTTTTTGACCTTAATTCAAACGTTTGGATAAAACCTTTGGTGTATTATCGGAAGTAGATAAGAAACTGAATGATGGTTTTTTGGTATCAAACAAGTCTGATAAATCGTGTCCGTTAAGGATGTAGTTTGTCATTTGGATATTCTAGGCGAAACACTCTTTGTACTCAAATGGGCAATGTTAAACTGATTG
>CAJWEI010000078.1 GCA_913031285.1 uncultured Alphaproteobacteria bacterium
ATGGGTGGTAAAACCTTTGGCTTTGGAGTTGGCCGCGAAGATACTTGGCATCCATCTGAAGATATTTATTGGGGATCTGAAACCGAATGCCTTGGGGACAAACGGTATGAAGACACGCGCCAGTCGCTTGAAAATCCACTCGCTGCCGTTCAGATGGGGTTGATTTATGTCAATCTCGAAGGCCCCAATGGAAATCCAGATCCACTTCTAAGCGGACAAGACATTCGTGAAACTTTTGCTCGTATGGGTATAAACGATGAGGAAACCGTCGCGCTTGTTGCTGGAGGTCACACTTTTGGCAAAGCGAATGGCGCGGGTGATCCAGATTTAGTAGGTGTAGAACCCGAAGGCGCCAACATTGAAAATATGGGTCTTGACTGGATGAATGGCCATAAATTAAGCAATAATCTACTTTCGAAATCTCTAAAGAGAGGTTGTTTTTCCAGATTATTTGGCCCTTAAAAAACTGGTGATATTCCTGACGTGACTTGTCATTCAATCATCAAGTGGACAGCCATGTATTTGAATAAGCTATACTGTCAGATAGAAATCTTGCTGCTTTTGTTGATAAAGAAAAACTTGTCTAAACTGTCAAAAGGGCGTTCAAGATAGCACAAACTAGGCGTTATCAGAGTTATATAGCGCTAGGCATGGCGATTAGATTTAGCTTCGTTTTCATGGGTTTTCAACAAGTTAATTTATGGGTTTCTAATGAAGTCTGTGACTCTCAGACGGCGGCGATACTTCGTAAGTACTATTGGTAAGTGCGATCTGCCGCATCGCATGGCCGATCCGGATCGCCATCAAACTGATCAACTCTGCCCTCGAGGGTAATGCAATCAGAGACGCCATTTGCGACGCCTCAAGTAAAAACCCAGAATACGCCAGCCTAACCATATGGGTAAGAACGGCCTCATGAGCCCCCAGACAAGGACATTCCGGATCATGATGCGCAAGAGGATAGTAAGAGTTCTCTGCAATCGTTTCTAAAAATCTTTCAAATGCCAATAACTCCTCTTTGGCTTGATCAGATGGAGATGTTTTTGAAAAACTACAGTGGATATTATTTCTTCTCAGGTCGTCATCGACCCAGTAGCGAAAGTTTAAAACCAACTCTACTTCCCATTTCGACAGATTGGACAGGAGGCCTACTGTTTCTCCCCCACGGGTCAATTGCTGCGCGCCTATTGTGTCTGACATTTTTAAAAATTACTTCGTTAGGATAAGTTTGTTTGCCTTGGTGATACGCAAAACATAAGGCATTCCATCCAAGACAATTCTAGCAATTCCGTCTTTTCCAACCATTGCTCTCGCGTCAAAAGCTGGGATTACTGGGGCGGTTGCTTGTACTGAGTCAAACCGATCTGTGCTTTGGTTGTTTAAGATATTCACTTTACTTGCCCTTCCGTATTCAAAGAATATTCCCATTCATTAGCTATGCAAAGCAATGGGCCTTTTTTTAAAATATGCAGTGAAAATGAATCGTAATTATGGGAAAGCATACCCATGAGAGAAATCCAGTTTCAGTGCTTTTTATAGCTCATCTAGCTAGCCTTACGCCGTTATTCCGGGCTTCGTCTTTCGACGTGGCTTTGGATTCATTAAATCCTGACAGTTTTTATAAGATTTGTCAAGCAGGAATGATAAGTTAGTCACAAAGCAGAAAGTATTAATTATATTTGAAGACTTAGTCGCGTGGAAACCTCTTTGAATCTTCTAGACTGTCCAAATTCATATGATTGCGCATGAATTGTTCTGAAGCCTTTTGCAAAGGTTGATAATCCCACGGATAATAACCCCCTTGCCGAAGGGCTTCGTAGATAATCAATCGTCTAGCCTGACTTGCCCGAACTTCTTGATCGAAGCGCCCAAGGTCCCAACGCGCATCGCACATATCAGAGAAACCCCTTAAGACCGCATGAAAATTTGCATCATTGGCAAGATTCTCCATTTCAAAAGGGTCAACTTCTAAATCAAAGAGCTGATCTGAATCCAGCGCACAACGATTAAATTTCCAGTTATCATGACGTAGACTAACCATCGGAGCGTAAGAGGCTTCAGCAGCATATTCCATAGCGACTGGCGTCTCTCTTTTGCCACCTTGCCCCAAATGAACAAGGCTCTCTCCCGCTGTCCAAGGCTTAAATGCCTCAGTGTCCCAGCCCACCAATTCGCAAAGCGTCGGGCATACATCTATTGTCGACACAGGAGTTTTTATAAAACCAGGTTCCATTTCAAGCGTTGAAATCATTAAAGGAACACGTGATGAACCTTCGTAAAAGGACATTTTAAACCAAAGCCCTCTTTCGCCCAACATATCTCCATGATCCGATAAAAACAGAATTGTCGCCTCTTGATATGTAGCGTCTAGAGCACCTAAAATATCTCCAATTTTTTCATCCAAATATGAAATATTTGCGAAATATGCCCGTCGCGAGCGCTCGACCATTTCTGCATCAATTTCATACGAGCGCCAATCATTAGCATCAAAGATGCGTTTCGAATGTGCATCTTGCGCCTCATAGGAAATGGGCGGAATAACTGGCATCAAATAATCGCACTGATTATACATATCCCAATATTTTTTCCGCGCTACGTAAGGATCATGGGGGTGCGAAAAGCTTACTGTCAAGCACCATGGCCTTTGATCTCCCGCTCGCGCCAAATCATATAGTTTACGCACCGATTTATAAGCTACTTCATCATCAAATTCGAGCTGATTGGAAATTTCTGCACACCCAGCACCAGTGACTGAACCCATATTATGATACCACCAGTCGATCCTTTCACCGGCTTTGCGATAGTCTGGCGTCCAGCCAAAATCGGCCGGATAGATATCAGTCGTTAAACGCTCCTCAAAACCATGTAATTGATCCGGACCAACAAAATGCATTTTTCCTGCGAGACACGTCTGATACCCAGCGCGGCGTAAATGATGCGCATAGGTTGGCAGCGAAGAGGCAAACTCTGCAGCATTATCATAGACCCCATTTTGTGAGGGCAATTGGCCCGACATAAACGCAGCGCGCCCTGGTGCGCAGAGCGGACTGGCGGTATAAGCATTGCCAAACCGCGTCGATTGCTTTGCTAGACACTTTAGGTTGGGTGCATGTAACCAGTCCGCAGGCCCATCCGGGAAGAGGGTTCCATTGAGTTGGTCCACCATAAATATCAAAATATTCTTTTTTTGTCCCAAACTAGCCTCCTATGAAATTCGCTCAAAACAGATAGCAGTGCCATAGTCATTGGCCAAGACCACAAAGTACAAAATCCATAGAGCGACCTTCTCTAATCCATGGACTAGCAATGATCAGATTTTAGCTCTTTAAAGAGCTCCTCACCCGTTTGTGGTTAAACAGTTTTAAAAAAAAGCTCTATCGACGCTATTTTACTGATCTTTAAACCGATAAACTGCGACAGATCAATGCACCTATGTTTTAACTTGTCCTTGCGAAATACTAATTGAACGGGCAATGCTACCAAGATACTGAATTTGACCGATAGGTCTACCCATCATGCCTCCTCTTTACTTTTTGATACGAAATATTTTTCAAAGCCTCATTGAAGTTGCAGTTTGCGCAAAATACAAAAATTTGCCATTCAAACAGCTGTTGCTGACATTGTGAAGACAAATAATACTTTTGAACTCAGCACTGCTGTTATCCGCAAAATTGAATATAAGGTCTTTAAAAATGTGTCACACACTTTGACAGATATGCTCAAGCAAAATTACAGCACGCATGAAAATTGAGATGCAGACTATTTAATATATCGAAATCGGCTGTGGACATATACGCAATTCTGCGAAGATGTCAAACGGGCCACTTTGTATATGCAACGGGATTTAAATGTGACAAAGGGTGATAGTGTTGCCATCGCAATTCTAATTTATCCTTATTTTTTTATCCTAAAAATGACGATGACATTAATTGGGGCTACTAGTGTTTTCCTAAACACTTGGTGGCCAACCGAAGAGCTTAAGTATGCTCTGTCAGTCAGCGGTGGAAAAATTGTTTATGCTGATGGACCCAGAGTGGCAAGGCTGAAACCGCTGCAATCATCGCTGGGGTTGGACATTATTGGCGATCATGACCCTACCTCAGATTTTGTCCATGGCTATTTCCCAATAATCAACTGACCTTTAGTAACCGACTGGCAAAAGGTAGCTATTGATGCGGATGATGATTTGGTGATTATATATTCGTCTGGTAAAAGTTGCCATCCAAAGGGCTTCGTGCAAACCCACCACGGCGCAATCAGTGCCATTTATGCGTGGCTAATGCAAAGGCCATTGACCGAGCGGCTTTCACCAACCAAAAAATAGTCCAATGCCATCCCCTCTCCCTCCCGCTACTCTTGTAGTAGATCCATTTTTTCATGTGACATCTACGCACCCATTGTTTCTGCTAAGATTTTCTAATGATGACAAGGTGTTCTTGATGTACCAATGGGATACGGAAAAGGCCGTTCCTACTATTATTGATGAAAAAATCACAAGGTTCCTGGGAGACCAGATACAATCAGATAAGCTAATGGATGCTGCCCATCGTATTGGTCCCTTTCTAGAAAAACTGATTACCTTGGGTCGGGGGGCGGAAAAAGAGCTGCAAGCGAAGTCATAGCACTGGAAAAGGAGTTTACAAAAGCCAATCTTGCTACAAGTTGGGAGATGACTAAGACAAATGCTTGCGGTATTAGCCTTATCGGAGATGAATATTTTGATCATTCAGGTGCCACTGGGCGGCTTTATCCCCCAATCCAAGAACTGGCCATCTGGGATAAAAATGGTCAGGAAGTACCAAATGGATTCGTAGGAGAATTAACTGTCAAAAGTGTATGCAATATGCGCTACTACCTTAATAAACCTGAAGCAACAGACGAGGTATTACAAATTGGCTGGCCTAGCGCCGGTTATCTAGGAAAAATCAATGAAGAAGATAAAGTTACCATTCTTGATTAAAAGAAAAATATCTTGATCCAAGGCGGTGAAAATATCACCTACCTAGACATAGACCGCGCTTTGCATCGCCATCCAGCCATTTCAAAGTCTTATAAGTAAAATTAAAAAACGAGGATATTATGGACCTTCAATCTAAGGAAACCATTGCGCAATATATCGCTAACGCAGGTGCTGCAGCCTGGCAAGTTCCCCAACTTTGCGAGGGCACTCAGACACGCTCAATCCAAAAGGTCGGCGTTATAGGCGCAGGAACAATGGGGGGTGGAATTTCAATGAATTTTGCTACTGCGGGTATTGAGGTGACCATTGTTGATCAAAACCAAAAAGCCTTAGATCAGGGCTTGGGTGTTGTGCGGGGCAATTATCAACGCAGTGCAGACAAAGGTCGCTTCCCCCAAAACGAAGTTGAATCCCGCATGCAGCGGCTTAATGGTCAACTTTCGCTCCAGGCGCTTAGTAATTGCGATTTGATCATCGAGGCTGTTTTTGAAAATATGGATTTGAAACGTCAGATCTTTAGCACTCTGGACGAGATAGCAAAGCCAGGCGCTATTTTGGCAACGAATACCTCTGCCCTTGATATAGATGAGATTGCAAGCGTGACTAAACGGCCGGAGGACTTCATTGGCCTGCATTTCTTTTCACCTGCAAATGTGATGAAACTTTTAGAAATTGTGCGTGCTGAGAAAACGGCTGACGACGTTGTTGCAACCTGTATGGAGCTAGCTAAGACCATTAACAAAATTGCAACTCTCGTCGGCGTGTGTCCAGGGTTTGTAGGAAACCGTATTCTTTTTGCGCGACAAGGTCAGGGACAAAAGCTTTTGTACAAAGGTGTCATGCCCTGGGACACGGATGCGGCAATGAAGGCCTTTGGCTTTAAAATGGGTAATTTCCAAATGTCCGATCTTGCCGGTTTGGATATAGGATGGTCGAAAGGCGCGAAAACAGACAATCCTATTCGAGATGCGCTGTGTGAGATGGATCGCCGCGGTCAAAAAACTAAAGCTGGATACTATGACTATGATGCAGCTAGAACACCCATTCCATCAGAAATAACCGAGATCATCATAAAAGATATTACTGGCGTTGAGCCAACCCATATGTCTCGTGACCAAATAACAGAAACCTGTATTTTCCCAATGATCAATGAAGCTTTAAAAATTCTGGAAGAGAATAAAGCACAGCGACCATCAGATATCGATATTATATGGCTCAATGGGTATGGTTGGCCAGCTGACAAGGGAGGTCTAATGTATTATGCAGATATGGTTGGGGTCAAAGAAATTCTTAAAAAAATGGAGGAACTCGGTGCCGAAGATCCTGCGTACGCACCCGCAAAAACCCTTCGCAAAATGGCACAAAATAGTAGTAAATTTACAAAGATTGATACGGGTGGACTAAAAACCACGCGTAGTTGAAAGGACTGAACATGAGTTTTGAATTCGTGAAGACCCAACGCCATGGCCATGTGCTAATGGTGACACTTGACAGACCAAAAGTCTATAATGCAGTTCATCAACCCATGCATTATGAACTTGCCCAAGTGTGGGATAATTTCTCCCAAGATCATGGACTTTGGGTGGCAGTCCTTACTGGGGCTGGAGAAAAGGCGTTCTGCGCCGGCAATGATCTAAAATTTACAGCAAATGGGGGCAGAAGCTCACTTCCTCCAAGTGGATTTTCCGGCCTGACGCAACGCTTTGATCTTGAAAAACCAATCATTGCCGCAGTGAATGGGTATGCAATGGGTGGTGGCTTTGAAACAGCCTTATCCTGCGACATGATCATTGCTTCAGAAAATGCAACCTTCGCTCTGCCCGAAGTCAAAGTTGGGTTTTTGGCCGCGGCAAGTGGCATACAGCGGCTTAGTCGTTATATCGGACGCCTGACCGCTCAGGAAATGATGTTCACGGGACGCAGTGTAAAAGCAGATGAAGCGCTAAAAATGGGTATTGTGAATGATGTTGTCCCCCACAATCAATTGATCGAATGCGCTTTGGCCAAAGCACAGGAAATCGCATCTGTCTCACCCTCTGCGATCAAGGCTACCAAACGAATTCTTAATGATTTGGCCCTTAGAGAAAACTTGCCTCAGAGTCTCAATTTTAGTCGTGAAGTGATGGCAGAATTAGGAAAGACCGAAGATTTCAAAGAAGGCGTGAACGCCTTTGTGGAGAAGCGAAAGCCCAATTGGGTCAATCGATAGGAACAGATATGGCTATGCTGTTTGATCTCTCCACGAAAGTCGCTATTTTAATGGGTGCATCAAAAGGTATTGGGCTTGCAATGGCAACACCGCTCGCGCAACACGGAGCAACTGTCGTAATTTCAGCGCGCAAAGAAGAACAGCTGAATATTGCAGTGATAGAAATCGATGCCGTCTGTGGGACCAATAGGGCAATTGCCGTGCCTGCCAATACTGGTAATAAAGAAGACTTAGAAAATTTGGTGCAAACAACGCATAGATCTGCTGGCTCTATCGATATTGTGATTGGAAACGCTTGCGTAAATCCTTATTACGGGCCCACTTCACAGATCTCTGATGCCGCTTATGAAAAAACAATGGCAACTAACGTCCAGTCAAATCTCTGGCTCGCTCAATTGACAATTGCTGACATGGTAGCCAAAGGCAATGTTTCATGATTTTCACATCCTCAATTGGTGCATATAAACCCTCAGAAATGCTAGGCACTTACGGCATGTCAAAACTGGCCTTAATCGGTTTGGTTCGTAATCTAGCACAAGAGTTTGGACCAAAAGGTGTCCGCTTTAATGCAATCTGCCCCGGTCTTATAAAAACACACTTTGCATGTGAACTTTGGGATAACCCGGAAACCAAAGAGCGTGTAGAAAAAAATACCGCTTAGAAGCTTGGGTGAGGCCGAAGACCTTAAAGGACTAGCCGTGTATCTGGCCTCAGATGCCAGTCGCTATATGACCGGTCAGGCTTTGGCTGTCTGTGGCGGGTCAAATGGGTGGACATAAAGGAGCTATTAATGGATCTAAAGGGAAAAATCATTGTTATCACAGGGGCGGCCAATGGAATTGGACGCGCGATGGCGATCAGATTTGCTGCTGAGGGCGCAAAAAAAATCATCTGTGCCGACATTAACGAGGAGAGAGTGAACGAAATATCTACCAAAATAAAAGGTAAAGCGCATAAAATTGATGTTTCGCGTGAAGCAGACATATCAGATTTGATAGAGACCACTGAAAAAGAGGTTGGGCCGATTGACCTTTATTGCTCAAATGCTGGGATATCGATCGCTGGTGGTGTTGAAGTGGATGATCAAAGTTGGCAGAAAATTTGGAACGTGAACTTAATGGCGCATGTCTGGGCAGCAAGAAATCTAGTTCCACGAATGACAAAGCGCGGAGGTGGTTATATTTTGAATACGGCATCTGCAGCAGGTCTTTTAAACCAAGTCGGCTCTGCACCATATGGCGTTACAAAACACGCAGCAATTGGCCTCGCAGAATGGATGGCGATGTCATACTGCGATCAAGGAATAAAAGTTTCAGTTTTATGCCCCCAAGCAGTCCGC
This sequence comes from uncultured Alphaproteobacteria bacterium, assembly GCA_913031285.1. GTDB lineage: Bacteria > Pseudomonadota > Alphaproteobacteria > Rhodobacterales > Rhodobacteraceae > LFER01. The sequence continues at coordinate 8,509 of CAJWEI010000078.1, forward strand.
ACGCAGATGACCCGTGGCCATGAGGATCATGTGGCAAGCATAGATGGAATGCTAACAACTGAGGAAGTTGCAGAATGCTGTGTCGATGGCCTTCGTAAAGAAACTTTCTTGATTCTCCCACATCCTCAGGTCAAGGGGTATATGCAAAATAAAACAAAAAACTATGATCGCTGGATCGCAGGTATGCAAAAGCTCAACCGGCGGTTTGGGGCATTTACATGATTAACCAAAGTGTCGAGTTGTCTCCTCTTGTTAAATGTACCTATCATGATTAATTACGATGCAAAGGAGGAACGTAAATGGCAATGTTAGCTAAAGATATAGAGGCGCTGATCCTCGAAACGTTTCCTGAGGCAAAAGTTACAATCTCTGATCTAGCTGGTGATGGAAATCATTATGCCGCAGAAGTCATCGATGAGAGTTTTCGTGACAAGAACCGTGTTCAACAGCAACGCGCCGTTTACGCTTCACTCAAGGGCAAAATGGATGGGGCACATGGTGAATTACATGCACTAGCGCTTACAACCAAAATACCGCAATTGGATTAAGGTTTCGTTTTCAAAACAATCAATCGTAATTTTAATTTAACCGGTCTAATTAATAAAATAGTCTTGCTCGATATCAAAAATCAAGAATATAGTCTCGTACGAATCAAGGATAAAAAATCATGAATGATATAAAAACGCAAATTAAGGAAACCGTTTCTTCGAATAATGTTGTTTTATATATGAAGGGTACAAAAGCTATGCCCCAATGTGGTTTCTCCAGCCGGGTCGTAGGCGTCCTTAACTATATGGGTGTAGACTATACAGACATTGACGTCCTGGCAGATGAAAATATCCGCCAAGGAATTAAAGATTTTTCAGATTGGCCTACTGTTCCGCAGTTATACGTTAACGGCGAGTTCGTCGGGGGGTGCGATATCATCACTGAAATGACTATGTCGGGGGAATTAGACACGCTTTTCAAAGAAAATAAAGTCACATTTAACGAGGAAGCCTCAGAAAAAATTCGTGAAGCAAACGCTTAAGATCTTCCCAATTGAAGATTAGCCAGGTCTTATTTTTCTACTTTGGGCTAATGATAATAAGGCTTAAGTATTGAACTGATCCGCAAGAGTCTCTGCTTTAAGGGCTATTTCCGCCAGATTTTTAACAAGATCTGGTATTGCAATCTCGACACTGTCGTTTGTATCCAGCGAAAGCGACTTCAATCTACTTATTTCTCGTGTGGCTTCCGAAAGACTTGCCTCTGCTTGATTTAGCTTATCCTGCGCCCCCGCGGTCCTATCTGCAAGCATCAAGCCAGCCATCAAAAGCATTCGCGACTCAGAGAGATTGCCGATTTGATCCCCAAGTTTATCAGCCTCGCGGTTGAGTGCCGCCGCGGCTGACTCAAGGTATTTTTCCTCCCCAGCTTGGCAAGATACAGTAAAGTTTTTTCCACCGATGCCCACGTCTACTTCTGGCATTACGTATTCTCCTCAAGAATTTTATCTGAGCCATTCAAGACCTGCGCGAGCTGATCATATAATTTTTGCATTTCTTTAGTTTCTTCTCGTCGCTCTTTCTCAAGATCAGCCAGCAAACCGGATAAATTTGCGTTTTGATCGCTCAAAGCATTTATCTCGGACTGCAAAGCTTCAGTCGAAGAATCTAATTCTCCTGCATGAGCGTTATTCTCTAGTCCCTCTGATATTCGATCAAGTGCTATTTTGAGGCGCCTTTCGAGCTCTTTTATTTCGTCCATTGTATTGACCCTTACTGCTCTTGCTGCTCCATGATTATATTAGATTCGATTGCACGACATATAACGAATCAATTTTTCCTACGGATGAAACTTATTTTACCCGACCTTGGGAAAAATTGCGCCCCCTTAAGCAACTAAAATAACCCAATACTTGCACTTCAGTACCAGACTGTTATTGATCATCAACAGAAAACTGATCGAGGATTAATTGGATCATGGACATCCAAGAGCTGCGCGACACTCACCCAGAGCATTGGCAAAAATCAACTGCAATAAGGGTCTTGACTCTAGACGCCGTAGCTGCGGCAAACTCTGGCCATTCTGGCATGCCCATGGGAATGGCGGATGTAGCAACAGTACTTTTTGAAAAGCACCTGAAGTTTGTTGCAAGTGATCCTACATGGTATGACAGAGATCGCTTCATACTATCAGCAGGCCACGGGTCCATGCTTCTTTACAGTCTGCTGCATCTATGCGGTTATAAAGATTTCCCCATTAAAGAGCTGCGAAATTTTCGCCAACTGAGCGCGAAGACTGCAGGCCACCCAGAGAATTTTTTGTCGTCTGCGATCGAAACGACGACGGGTCCTTTAGGGCAAGGCCTGTCAAATTCAGTTGGTTTCGCAATGGCAGAAGAAGCATTGCGTGCGAAATATGGAAAAAAGCTTGTTGATCATTACACTTATGTAATTGCTGGCGACGGCTGCCTTATGGAAGGAGTCTCTCAGGAAGCCATAGGCCTCGCTGGCCGCCATGAGCTGGGAAAATTGATTGTTTTTTGGGATAACAACAACATCACAATCGATGGTACTGTTGATATAGCAGACAAAACTAATCAGATAATGCGCTTCAAAGCTTCGGGTTGGCAAGTGCTTGAAGTTGACGGCCATGATCCTGATGCCATAGATTTGGCGATCACTGCTGCTAAAAATTCATACAAACCAACTTTGATCGCATGTGAGACACATATTGCTCTTGGTTCTAGCGCACAAGACACCTCCAAGGGGCACGGCGCTCTCACCGATGCAGTTTTAATAGAAAAAGCCAGAAAGACTTACGGCTGGACTGCAGGACCTTTCGAAATTCCACAAGCCCTGAAAACCGACTGGGAGACAATAGGCAAAAAGGGGATACCCAAGCGCGATGCATGGGTAGAACGGTTATCAGGTCTTTCGCAAAGTCGCAGAAAAGAATTTGACCGTATTTATAAGTTACAGCCCAGCCAAAAGATCAAAGCCGCAGTAAGAAAATTTAAGGAACAAATCTCAAGTACAGCACCCTTAATCGCGACCCGCAAATCCAGTGAGATGGCACTAAACGTTATTAATCCTATCACGCCCGAAACATTTGGTGGATCAGCTGATCTTTCGGGCTCAAACAATACAAAATCAGCAGATATGTCGGTGTTTGACACCGATAATCGGTCCGGGCGCTACATGCATTGGGGAGTGCGCGAACACGGCATGGCGGCTGCAATGAACGGAATGGTACTTCACGGCGGTATCCGCGCTTATGGCGGCACTTTCATGTGCTTTACCGACTATGCCAGACCGGCTATGAGATTGGCAGCTTTGATGAGAGTGCCAACTGTTTTCGTTATGACACATGACAGTATCGGACTTGGCGAAGACGGTCCAACACATCAACCCGTCGAACATCTTGCTATAAGTCGCGCAACACCAAACACCTTTGTCTTTCGTCCTGCGGATACCATTGAGACGGCAGAGGTCTGGGAAGTTGCTCTAACCTCGAAGACAACACCTTCTGTGATGGCGCTATCGCGCCAAGAGTTGCCAACTGTTCGAATCAAACATAGGTCAGCGAACTTAAGCCGGAGAGGCGCCTATGTTCTTCAAGAGGCACAAGGCAAAAGGCAAGTAGTTCTTATAGCCACTGGCTCTGAAGTTTCTGTTGCATTAGAAGCGCAAAAAATCCTCCACGAAAAAGGCATCGGCACACGCGTGGTATCAATGCCTTGCATGGAACTTTTTGCCGAGCAAGAGGAGAGCTATCGCAGGCGAGTTCTACCGGGCGGGTCAACAGTTCGCATCGGCATAGAAGCTGGTGTGCGCCAAGGTTGGGATCGTTGGCTACTTGGTGAGCGCGGTCGTGAAGCAAAGTCGGGTTTTATTGGGATGAATAGTTTTGGAGCATCCGCGCCTGCAGATGTTCTGTTTAAGCACTTTAAGATAACGGTAAATGCCATCGTTGAGCGCGCAGCCAGCCTATTGCAAAAATAATTATCAAAGCAAGTGAGTTACCACTAAGATCAATGATATCGCAAAATCAAAAGTTTAGCTAAAATGTTAGCGGTAGCACATTTAATAAGTTAAATTTTAACAATAAAACACTGCAGAAAAAAAGAAAACGTCCATATCTGCCTCCATCAATTTAGCTTATAACGAAAGTAAGTTTTGAAGGGGACGTCGAATTACGGTTGTAATCGGCATAAATACATTTGGCAGAATTGGACGCTTTACTTTTAGCCATATCTCGGAAGGTGGCGGTAATGGTATTGAAGTTTTAAAGCTCAACGCGACAAGCCCTGTTGAAACTTATGCACTCCTTTTACGCCACGACAGTGTTAATTGGAGTTTTTCTGATAAAGTCACCGTGAACGATAATCCAGTCGATCTTGGACAAGGTCCAATTGAGATTATTTCAACGTATTAATCCAACGAACTAGATTGGAGGGATTGCAAA
>CAJWEI010000079.1 GCA_913031285.1 uncultured Alphaproteobacteria bacterium
GAGCAAAGATGGCTTTCCTCGAACCAGGCAGCCCTGGGGAGAATGGAAACTGTGAGAGCTTCAATGGCAGGTTCAGAGATAAACTGCTCAACGGAGAGATCTTCTAAAGCCTGCGAGAAGCACAGATCATCATCGAAGAACGGAGGAAACACTACAACACAAAGACACCACACAGTGCATTGGACTACCGCCCACCAGCTCCTGAAACCACCATACCCCCGGATCACAGACCAATCATGCACTAACACTAATCTTGGCCCAGTCAGATGAGGCTGCTCAGATGGCTACGGCGAAATTGGAAATGTTGTAAGTGCGGCATCAGGGGCTGTGGCAAATATTAATGACGTTCCCAATGGGGTCGTGACAGTTTTTGGAACTGCAAAACAAGGCGAAATTTTGAGTGCAGATACATCCAACCTTTCGGATGCGGACGGACTTGGATCTTTCATTTATCAGTGGCAGGCAGACGGCACAGACATTAGAAATGCCAACTCAAGCACCTATACTTTATCGCAAGCTGAGGTAGATAAAGCGGTACCGGTAAATGTTAGCTATTTAGATGATCTTGGTAGTGCTGAAAGTATAACAAGTCTTGCCACTTCAACTGTAACAAATACAAATGATGACCCCACAGGGATTGTCACCATCACGGGAATTGTTGCTGAAGGTGAAGTCCTAACCGTGAATACATCCAATCTTTCAGACTCAGATGGACTTGGCGCATTAAGTTATCAGTGGCAGGCAGATGGTATCGATATCAGCAATGCTAATTCCAGCAATTACACTCTAACTGAAGCAGAGCTAGGCAAAGCCCTTACTGTCGCCCTAAGCTATACAGATGGTTACGGAACTATTGAAAACGTGACAAGTGCTGTAACTGGAATTCAGGACATCACGATAGGTCATTTAAATAGCGACGCTACAAGAACCCTGTTTTCAGAGCAGTCTCTTGTTTTCGTAAGTAGCGAAACAGAAAGCACCACCGTTGAGATATCGTCCGGAACTTTGGCGCCTTTACCGCACACACTCAGTTTCAATCATGTAGAGTTCATAAATTCATCTTACGATCACGGCATTGAGATCAGCGATGTAATTTTGCAACTACGCGATATTGTGAACTTGAGTACTTTAGAAGGTAAACAACAAGTTGCCTTGGATTTAAACGGCGACGGTGAGGTTGAGATTAGTGATGTTATCTCTACTCTGCGTCACATCGTTAGCCTTGAAACGGTAGATGAATGCGCCCTTTTTGATAGCTCCGACAAGCACATAACTACTCTAACCACTGATACAATTGCAGATTTGACATTAGTGCAATATGGCGATGTTGATCTGAGCGCAACTTTTGAGATTGCCTGAAATACAAACTGTCTATTCAGTTTGTTCCTAATCAAGTCGCAGACCTTAAGATATCAGCGGAGCACTGATGACCGCATTTTAAGCATCTCTCAGCTAATGATTTGCAAGTATTTTGTATCAATCGAGCGAGTGAAATTCACCTTCTTTCACGTTCAAAAAATGATTAAAGACGGCGGTCAGGCGGTGTTGATTAGTATTCAAAAATGGCAACAATTGCTTTTAAGAGCCCTAAGGTATTCATATTTTGGGGTTAAAACCTTGAGCAAACTCGTTAACTTCATAGACGGATTAAAACTTTGGCAAATACCGAAAATGCACGAAAAAATGCCAATCAGGTTGGCATAGTTATGAAAGCTAAAACCTTTGGAAATCCTATTATCCCATGCTGCGGCGCCAAAACTAGGCAGGATAAATTTTGTAAGAAACCACCACTTAAAGGCAAAAAGCGTTGCAAACTTCACGGTGGCGCGAGCACCGGACCGCGGACCGAGCAAGGCAAAGCGCGGGTCGCGGCGGCGCATTTTAAACATGGCAAACGATCAAAAAGATATGTTGAACAGCGTAAAAAAATTTGGGCTGAACTCCGCGAAATCGAACGACGAATGAAATTGGACGGATTGATTTAAATCTTAGTTAGGGTGGCCTGTCACTCACTTAAAAATCAGATGACGTAACACCCTACGAAAGTCTAATTTAGAGCCAATAGGACGTTTAATTTCGTTTAATAATTATACTCAAAAATAAGAAAGTAAAATGAATTGCTCACGCTTAATATCCCATATATTGATAAATATATGGGATAAATCCCACATATTGACAGGTCCCCTCAGATAACCTAGCGTTACCTCAGACGTAAACCAACCTGAATTGGTCCCAAAAAACGTCTTTGCACACGGCCCAAAACTCGCTCGATGGCAAGAGCATTGACTACCTTTCCCGGCGGGGACGTCACAACATCAGGCACTGCGAGTGACACAAGGCTAAGTCTTCAACGTAACAGCGTTGGGGCTTGCCTATGACAGACATCCTCCGCGCGATAAGCAGCAAAGGTGTCATTATGACCCAATTGAAAAGAAAAGCCGGTTTGGCAGGAGAAATTCGCCAACGGTCCAGAGAAATCACTGACTACGCAATTGTAAGAACCGCGGAGGCCGCGGCAATTCTGAGCATCACGCCTAAACATCTACACACACTTTCGAAAGAACCCGGATTTCCGCAAAAGGTAAGGCTGGGCACTAATGCGGTTGGCTGGAAAATTACTGATCTAGAGGCATGGATCAATAGCAAAATGGACAGTTCCCTTCACGGTGGAGGCGGAAATGGAGAAGTTTGAAACAAATCCAGAGATTGCAAATTTTTGGGCTGGGAAACTGGGGCTAAAAATTTTTCCGACCAACCCTTACACAAAGGCCCCCTGCATCAGCGATCCATTTAGCAAAGCAACAAACAACGGCTCTGAAATCGATGATTTATTCAGAGGTTTTTGGAAGCGTTGTTATGGTACCCCGTGTGGTCCGATCAACGGGATCACGGTTTTCGATTTAGACCGTAAGAAAGGTGTTGATGGATTAAAGAACTTTCTGGAATTGGAAATTGAATTACCACAGGCGCCTATCATTAGTACGCCGTCAGGAGGTTTTCACGTTATTTTCAGCTCGGGCCAACTAGAGATCCCTAATTCAGCTGGAGCGATTGCTCCCGGCATAGATGTCCGGGGGCATGGCGGCTACTTTATTGGGCCGGGAAGCCAAACACCCTATGGAGAATATACTTGGGAAACCAAATGTTTTCCGGTTTCTAAAAATTTTCCACTCGTTCCCGAAAAGCTGGCTGAGCTAGCACTCTCCCCTAAGAGAAAAAGATCAGGCTCCAAATCAAGAGTTTCGTCAGAAATGCTTACAGAAATACCGGAGGGGCAGCGCAACTGTTCAATGGCCTCCCGAATTGGTTATCTTCTCAAAAAAATGGATGCTGACCGCGCTTGGAAAGCGGCCAAACATATCAATGAAAATTGCTGCAAACCACCCCTGCCTCAACGAGAACTAGAGCGCACTTTCTGTTCGATTTTAAAGCGGGAGGCCCGATATGGATGAGAATATCGAAAAAGCGATACGTGCTGTCATGCCAAACCCACAACCAGCTAGCGAGCCAAGAGAATTGGCTCCCTACCTACTTTCAGCGAACGAACTACTCAAAGCAGATATAAGCCCGAAGAAGTTTCTAATATCCACGTTTGTGCCAGAAGCAGGGCTAGGAATGCTTTATGCTCCAAGAGGCTTAGGCAAAAGCTGGTTCGCAATGTCATTCGCCGCTTCAATTGCAAAAGGAGATCCGACATTCTTAGGATGGCAAGTGCATGAGCAAGGCGACGTCTTGTTCGTAGACGGTGAAATGTCATTGAGTGACTTAAGAGAACGGCTCGTATTACTCCTTGGCAATGAAGGCTGCCCAGCCTTTCACGTGATGCCATCCGAGAACCTGTATCGAGATGGATGTCCAATTTGTTTAGATGTTCCAGAGGAGCATCAGGCGATTATTCAATTATTAGAGTTCATGAAACAAAACGGAACAGATCCAAAACTTATTATTCTGGATAATCTTTCCACACTCAGACGCGGTATCAATGAAAATGACAATAGTGAAGCGCATATGTTATTGGATTTTTTGATCAAATTAAGGCACATGGGATACTGCGTGCTCATAGTCCATCACACCAATAAAAAAGGTGAGCAGCGAGGGGCAAGCATACTAGAAGTTCCACTGGATTTTACAATCAAACTAGAGCCCCCGACAAAGGCCGATACAGCCTTTCAAAAAAATGCTAGTTTTGTAGTTGAGTTACATAAAGTAAGAAACAAAAGGCCCCTTAATAACGAGTTCAAATGTGAATTGAAGGAAAATAAAGCTGGTACCCTTGAACTCGTGCCTACCAATACCTGTTCAGAGGTTCCTGAAGACGTCCTGCTTTTACGGTTCATGAAAGAAAGTAATCAACTGCCCACGCAGAGAGTCTGTAGGGACAAACTTGGGTGGGCATTGGGAAAAGTAAATCGCCTGATAAAAAGGCTTACGGAAGAAGGCGCCTATGACTCAAAATATAAAGCTATCACGCAGCTTGGAGAGTTTCGACTACACGAATACTTTCCGGAACAATATGCAGAGCCAACGGGTTATAAGGAATATGTGGAAAGTTTCCCATTTTAGTTCAGCTCTAGATACCAAGATGAACACTTTCTATAAAAAACCATAATAACAGTGGTTTAAGCCTGTTCACCGCTCTAGTACTCAAGTGTTCAGTTCAACCCCCCGTAAGGGGGGTGAACATATGAACAGCTGAACATGAATGGTACTATTATTTTTTGCCTGATGGATATTAAACCGTATATTCAGACCTTTTGGCTTCAAACCGTTTCCCAAAAACATGGCCCAAGGCCCGCGGCCCGTGAAGGCCCTCCTGCTATCTACCGACCAAATCCTAACAAACCGGATGAGTTACTTCCAGACGCGCAACGGGCCCCTGAGGTTTTTCAAGTTGGCAGGGCGCAGAGGCCATCGCAACTGGTGCCCGGTGCGGTGATGTTGGTTCACAAATGGATTTTTTGAGGTTGCTATAAACGGAACACATATTGGTGTGGGGTGGGGGTCATCCCCCTCGGTCCCTGTACCCCCTAAAGCCGAGGGAAAATAGACTAAATAAGGGGTCAGAAAACACCTTCACTTTTGATGAGTGGGTAGATGGGTAATTTACCATAATGCATAGAAAGTTGTTTGTAGAATTTATTAGACCCTTTGCCGATACTATTTGCGCAATCAAAAATTTATAGGTGTAATAAACGAGCAAGCGAGTACATGTAATCTGAGTATACCTAGACCCGGTGCTTTATAGTAAGTACGAAGCTCAATGAGTCGCGGATGTCTTTTAGCTTGAGAGCGAAATAGAATGAATGTGGGTCTATATGTGGGCCTAATTGTTAATAATGTAAAAAAATTTATAATAACTTATTGAAACAAAATATTAATAATTTAACAGTTCGAATCCCTGTCTGTCCGCCACTTAATCACTAATTAATCAATTTAAAACAATGATTTAACTCTGGTTATGCACTGCTTTGTATACCATTTTGTATACCACATTTTAAAAACATCCTGAAACGTAATGGATAACTTTATTTAACCAGATCACTCACGCACCCCCATCACCCACCCCTGATCTAAGCAAACAATACTCACCAATTGGTATCTTTACGGATGCGGTTCTGTTCGGCTCGTGTTTTGGGGGAGAGAACTGGTATGGCTGGGCTAACCGCCCAACCAATTAATTCACACTCGTGCTCAATCTAATATCATGGCACCAAGCTTGAAGACGTAACCATAAAATACCGTAAGGGAGCAAACGGCCATTGCTGACCCAAGCATTGATAAATCACCTGCTGCAAAGCCGTCACTTCCAAAGACTGCGATAATGCCGATGATCGATCCTAGCCATCCTGCGCGAACCGCTCCATTTCCAAACTTTTGTACAAGGCTTTCTTCGCCCTTTGCCGCAGCAGCAAACAAAGCGCCTATTACTATAACTACAATCAAAGAGTTTAAGTCTATGTACTGGCCTACTCCAACGGTGATCAAAGTTGCTGCAATAAATAATACATAGATTGCAGTACATACTATTTTTGTAGTGGTCATTGTAGTCTCCTGTATTTTTTATTTTTGTTTGTCTTGCTCGTCTGCTGGATTGGAAGTGATGTTCAAACTAAAAAGGGATTAATTTGTCAAGATCACGTCCTGAAAGATAACAGCATATGACGTGCTCGCAGGAGTGCCGATTGCAAGGCTCCGACGCTCGGATGCTGCACAGAAAGATCTCTCAATGTATCAGCAGCGGTCCTCGCTTTGGACGCATAACCGGGCCTCAATTCACAAAGGTCCATATCCAAGCGCATCAACTTCAAACAAAACCGCGACGCTGTTCTTACAGAAGGGCGTTCTCTTATAACCTCATAGGAGTCAAGTTCTCAAGACTTCTGATGCCTGAGCCGATTTGTCTAACAGCACCAACTTAATTGTTTCAGAGAAAATTTAAATCACAGACCCCCGTGCAGAAATACCCCCGTCGATCGTTACGACTGTTCCGGTGATATAACCGGCTAAGGGTGAGGCAAGAAAGGCGCATAAATCTGCTACTTCTTTGACTGTAGCTGGACGTTTACCAGGGTAAAGATCATATAGTTCTTCCCAGCGTGCTTCGTCATTTAACATATCAATGGCCTTGAGTTTCATAATTTTCAACATTCTATCAGTTGCGACGGGCCCAGGGTTTACACCAACTACCCTAATACCATGATTTAGACTTCGCCCACCCAATGCTTTAGTGAATGACATTAAAGCTGCATTGCCTGTTGAGCCTGCAAAATATGCTGCGTCCCAATTTTCGCCAGAATTGCCAATAATATTTACAATAACTCCGCTTTGGCCTTTTCTCCTAGTCCAAAAAGCTCGGGATAATGTTATGTATCCGAACACTTTTAAATCAAAGCCTTCACGGATGGCTTCGTCGGATACCTCTTCAATATTTCCAGCTGGCATGTCACCAGCATTATTAAATAGAAGGTCATAATCACCAGCTGCCTTATCAAGCTCTTTCATTGAATTACTGCTACTCAGATCTGTTTCATGCACACGAACAGAAGTGTTATACATATTTTTTAAATCATCCGCCAAAGCCCGCATCGCTTTGCCGTCCCTCGCAGCTAAGTGCAAATTACACCCTTCTTTTGCTAATACTTTTGCCAACCCTGCACCTATTCCTTTAGACGCACCGGTAATCAAAGCAGTACTTCCCTCAAGCCTTAAATCCATGACAAGCTCTCCCATGCATACAAAAAAAGTATTAATGCACTCACTATTACCTATTGAGTAAATCTTTGGCTAGCTCTTTTTTTATCAATGTGGTAAAGACACGAAAAATTCGGAATTTGTTTAGAGTGCCTCAATGCAAAAAATTGTCCTATGAACGTGCAGCAATCATTAGTTAAAAAAAATACCCGCGCCGAAGTTCTTTTAAATGAAATTGAACAGATGATAATTGATGGGAAAATACTTCCTGGAGAGAAGTTAGACGAGACAATTCTAGCAAAAAAGTTTGGGGTTTCGCGTACGCCGGTTAGAGAAGCTATTCGTGCATTAACAGCAATTGGACTAGTTGAAACTGCTGGTCGCCAGGGTGCGGAAGTATCGCAAGTATCCGTGTCAATGTTAATTGAAATGTTTGAGCTTATGGCAGTTTTGGAAGGTATGTGTGCACAACTAGCGGCTCGCCGTGCCACAAGAGATGAGAAATCAGAAATGTACGTAACGCATGAGCATTTGAAAAGTACTTTTGAAAGTGGGGATCACAAGGAATTCTATACTGTGAATTTGAACTTTCATGACCAATTATATTCTGCCTCTCACACACAATTTTTAGCTGGGCAGGCGTATAGATTAAGGCGTCGGCTTTCTCCTTACAGGATGCGGGTAACCTATCAGCCTGGTCGAATGCGGGCGACACTTAGCGAACACTTAGAAATTATAAATGCCGTAAATGAGGGTGATAGCAAACTAGCCATGAATGCTGCGCAATCTCACATGCGTTTGATAGGTAACGATTTAGAGGATTTTATAGCTTTACTTCCTAATCCATTGAAAAAATGATATTTATTGGATTTGATATTGGTTTAAAAAATGCACAAAACAGGTTTTGCAGTTCTTACACCATTTTCAATTTCTGTGGTTGAGCCTTGGTGTTATGAGTTAGTAAGGTCACAGTCTGATACATCTATACGTTTTAGCAGAGTTGAAGTTCTATAGATCTATGATGAAGCTGCAAGTTTGTCGCATTTTTAGGATGACGCTATGCTAAGAGGCTTTGATTTATTGTCACACGTGAAACCTAGTGTATTTGCTGGAATGGCACTTCTGCATCCTAATTAGGTTTAGATAGAAATCGCCAACTGGTTGAAGAAATTTACAGAAGAACGGGCTGCCTGGCTGTCACTGCTTCTCTATTTAATTTACTAGCACTTGGGTCGCTAAAAGCTACAAAAATAGGGTTGGTCACACCCGACGTAGGATCAATACAAGAAAAGGTAACTAAGAATTTTAGTTTGGAAAAATTTGAATATATTTCTGAGCGGCATTTTGACTTGACCGATAACTTTAGTTTAGTTGAAGTTTCTGAGTATGACATTGTTACAGCGTCTGGAGATGTAATCAACGAAGGTGCCGAAGCTGTATTTATTTTATATACTAACTTATTTGGAGCGGATATCGCCTGACTTGTAGAAGAAAAATTCGGAGTACCGCTTCTAGATAGTGTTGTGCTCACTGTTTTGGGGGGCTTTTAATGCTTTTGGAAGAGATGTTTAATGGTTAGCTGAGTGGGGACCTTCAATTTCAAAATTGCCGCATAATATCAATTGAACGCCATTTATTATTCCGATTAATTTTACAACTAAGTTATCAAAAATAGATCTTTTTTTAAGCTTTTATCGCAAATATTTTTTATATTGTCAGAAAATGCAAAATATCGTATTTTGGATACATTATAGGTAGAATAGGATTCTACGCCTAGGATCTAGCGAATGTAATCTGAGGCCGTGCGTTCAGCTTTGTTAAAAGTTCACTTAATAAGGTCTCGTAATGGAGTGTAAAATGATTTACCTGAGAAAATTCTGGGCAGTGGTTGCCCTCATTATCAGCTCTATCGCAATTGGAACAATAACTTTTGCGGACGACACTATAACTTTTGCTGAAGCTGATACAATTACGGGAGAAAGTCTAATTAATTTGATCGCCTTTGAAAGAGCGAAAGCGCGCGGAGTAAAAGCCGAAGCAATTTCACTTCAGTCTGACGATCTTGTGTTCCAGGCAGTTTTGAATGGACAAGTAGAGATAGGTGTGGGGTCTGCTTATGCTGCTTTGCAAACCCTAGGTGCTGAAGCTCCTGTAAGGAATTTTTACCAACTTAAAAAGTTAGGCTTTCTTTGTGTTGTAAACAAAGAGAAAATACAATCATGGAAGGATTTAGATGGACAGCCTATAACGATTCACGCGCGGGGCTCAGGAACCGAAGCGATCTCATATTATATGGAAAAGGTCCATAACATTAAATTTTCAGAGCTAAGTTTTGTACCTGGATCTGAAGTCCGCGGCATAGCTTTACGAAAGGGTACAATTGACGCCACTTTCTTAGATATAACAAATACTCGTCTGGTTCTCGCAGAGGACCCAGAGAAATTTGGAATATTGGCTCTTGGTGATGTTGACGGGTCTGATAGTCTCTTATTTGCGCGTACAGACCTATTAAAAGAACGCGCAGGTGATATGCAAATCCTTTTGGAAGAACTAATGCGTTCTGCACGTGAGATCAATGCTGACCCAACCTTACCAGCCAGACTTCGCGAAGAAATGGGATTACTGCCTGATTTACCACAAGAATTGGTAGACGAGATTACGCCTTATTTTGAGACCGCTGTAAAGCAAGGAATGTTTGCTGAAGATGGCGGTGGCTTGCCTGCTGCGCTAGGCGATTTTGAGTTCCTTACGGCGTCTGGAGGGCTTCAGGGCGCGGCGTCTGATCTAAATCCAGACAATTTTTGGAACTTCGAACTTTTGGATAAGGCAAAAGCCGCTCTTAATTAATGGATGGATGAAATATAAAACTAGCTGTGGCAAAAATTAATGCCACAGTTCCTACTAAAAAGGAGCTACCCGTTTGAGTGTCTCTCAAAACGTTGCCGTTAAAGCGAAAGTTAACGGGCTATTTTCTCCTAAAGTTGGTATGAAACCGCGTCTTTTTTTCTGGCGTGTAATTTCTTTTTTTATAGTATTTTCAGTATGGGAACTTGCGGGCAGAGCTGATATCAGCATCGCCTTTCCTCCTTTTAGCGAGGTAGCAGTGGCATTTGTTGAAATGTTATTCTCTGGAGAATTTACTGCTGCGTATGCGGATAGTTTACCTCCTCTTCTTACAGGGCTTTGTATAACCATAATTGGAGGCGTAATTATAGGAATAAGCATTGGACTGGTCAGGGGTGCTGAATGGTTTATTATGCCTTTGCTTATCATTTTTCAAACCGCTCCTGTTTCCGCTTTAATTCCAATGTTAACATACATTTATGGGATAAGTGACACGGCTAAAGTAGTAGCTATAGTCATACTAGGTATGCCACTCGTTGCGTTGAATTCTTACAAGGGTATTCAAGCCACAAATCCATCGCTACTGGAAATGTCAAAAAGTTTTCTCGCTTCGCGGTTTGCAACAATAGCTTTTGTGATACTTCCGTCGGCGCAAAAAATGATCTTTGCTGGACTGAGGCTCGGTGTTTCAGGAGCATTTATCGGAATTGTCTTGGCAGAGTTGCTTATAACCCCTACAGGCATTGGTGATCTGATAACATATAATAGATTTATCGCCCGTTATGACAAAATGTTTGCAACGATTGTTTCAATACTTGCAGTTGCTGGTTTGACTTTAAGCGTGATGCGCTTCTTCGAGGACTGGCTATTTCCATCAGAGAAGAACGAATGAATACAATTTGCTGGCTGGAATTATTTAAGGGTGGGCATTATGGATGACATAATTTTAAAAACAGAAGCCGTGGGAGTAACTTACCAAGAGTCCATTGTTGCGCTTGAAAATGTTTCCCTTAGTGTACCGGCGGCTAAGTTGACAGCCATTTTAGGCCCAAGTGGCTGTGGTAAAACTACTTTGCTTAAAGTTATAGCAGGGCTTATCGAGCCTAGCACAGGGATAATTAAAGTACGAGGTAAAGAAACTATTGGTCCTGGACCGGATAGGGCGCTAGTATTTCAAGACTTTGCTCTGCTTCCTTGGGCTACGGTATTGCAAAACGTGGCATTTGGGCTTCGTGCAGTTGGCGTTCCGAAAAAAGAAAGGGAAAAGACATCTTTACACTATATCAAAGAAGTGGGGCTTTCCGGATTTGAAGACAAGTATCCTCATCAGTTGTCCGGCGGTATGCGCCAAAGGACCGGTCTTGCCCGCGCGCTCACAGTGAATTCAGACATACTCCTAATGGATGAACCATTTTCTGCGGTTGATGAGCAGATGAGGAGAAAGCTTCAAGAAGATTTGCTTGAGCTATTAAAAATAGAGAATAAAACTGTCATTTTCGTCACGCATTCTATTGAAGAAGCTGTCTATCTTGCCGATCAGGTAGTTATTCTTTCCGGTCGGCCAGGTTCTGTAGCTGACATTGTATATCCTGAAATTGATCGCCTAGGCGACATTGATTTAATCAGGCGTCAACCACGCTATATTGAGCTTGTTGACGAGATTTGGGGTAGTTTGAAAAGTTATGTTGAATAGAGCAATGGGCAAAGAGAAATCTCAAAATCGTAATTGGTTGTTCAAGAAAATTGTGGGGTCATCTCCTTTTTGGTCGCTAGTTTTTTGGGCAGTAGTTTGGGAGTTTATAGGACAAATGGGATGGATGACCCTTCTTCCGCCCTTATCAGCAATTTGGTCTGCATTTGCAGAACTACTAGAACAATCTGCGTTTTGGGATGCTTTCGCAATGACTGCTAGAACTTTTGGCATTGGACTCGGCCTTTCTATTGTAGTCGGCATCCCAATAGGCGTTTTAATGGGCATTAGTAATCGTACAGACAAAATCTTATCGATCTGGGTCAACCTTTTTCTTTCTGCGCCCATTACCGCTGTTATTCCTGCACTGATGCCAATTTTAGGTATTGGCGATGCTACGGTAATTGCGACAGTGATTTTATTTTCCATATGGGTAGTTATAATCGATACGCAGGCTGGAGTAACGCACGTTAAAGATTCTTTGGTAGAAATGGGTCGAATTTTTGGTTGTTCGCGATGGAAAATTATTGCTTGGATTGTTATTCCAGCTGCAATGCCTGAAATTATAACCGGTATTCGCCTTTCAGTAGTGAGAGCAGTTAAAGGTGTGATTGTAGGACAGATCGTGATTGCTCTAATTGGATTTGGCGGTCTTTTTAACACTTACCTTTCCTACTTTTTGATGGAACGCTTTTGGGCGCTTATTATAGTAGTATTTATCATGTCATTTACCATAATCGGACTGGTTGAGTTATTGGAAAGACGAATAGCTTTTTATGCTAAAACCCGTTAAATACGATTATTTTTGAGTGATAAGAAATTCGTTAAGTTAAGAAAAATTCTGCGTGAGAGTGAGCATCTCCTGCGAGTTAATTCTACAAAATAGGACTGTCAGAATAAATCTCCTTGCCCACAATAGGCCCTGTAAATAGCTATGCGGCT
>CAJWEI010000080.1 GCA_913031285.1 uncultured Alphaproteobacteria bacterium
TTAAAGAACAGCGACCTCAACGCTGCGCGTCTACCAATTCCGCCACGACCGCACTATTACAAAAATTGTCAATATCCAAATCAATGAATGATGTGAAGGGGTAATTTTATTTTTCTTTCCAGATGACTGACATTGCATCTGACATTGTTAAAAAACTACACAGAAATCATTAGTTCCAGAAACCTCGAGATATGTGACCTATTTACATGGAGATTTTGATTTTATTTAACTAAGATTCAAACTACTGCGACTTTTGAAATAAAATTTATTGGTGCTGATGAATTCGATAATACAACCCTTTATGATAGGCTCCGAAATTTACAGGCAGTCAAGTTTTGGCATAAATCACCCGCTTGCAATTCCGCGCGTATCGACCGTCCTTGATATGACAAAAGCTTTGGGGTGGTGTGATCTGGGCGAGTATAGAACGGCACCGTGTGCAAAGCCCAAACTTTTGCAACAATTTCACAGTCCAAATTATATCACCGCATTGCAAAGCATTGAGTATTCCCAGGAGGTTACCGCGGTTGAGCGTAAAATTTATAATATAGGGACGTTGAGCAATCCAGTTTTCAGCGAGATGTTCCAAAGACCAGCAACCTCAGTTGGCAGCTCTGTCCTCGCGGCTGAGCTCGTGGCTTGCGGCGGGCGCGCATATTCTCTGGGAGGTGGATTGCATCATGGAATGGCGACGCATGCCAATGGGTTTTGTTTTTTAAACGATTTGGTTTTTGCTATTAGGAGATTGCGGTCTTTGGGCATCCAGCGCGTTGCTTATGTTGATTTGGATGCACATCATTGCGATGGGGTCGAAGTGGCGTTTGAAAGTGATAACGATTTACTTATCGTGTCGACCCATGAAGCGTTGCGTTGGCCCTATTCAGGCAAACTTAAGGACAATAGCCAAGATAAACGGGTCAATATCCCACTTCCAAAAGCATGCAACGACGACGAATTTTTATTAATCGTGGATCAGGTTATTTTGCCTGTGATACAGCGATTTGCCCCAGAGGCTCTGCTGATCCAAGGAGGCGCGGATGCTTTGTGTGACGATCCTTTGTCAAGGATGTGCTTATCCAACAATGTGTTGTGGGACACCTTTACCAATTTGCTCGAGCTAAGTGACAAGGTCGTTCTCACAGGCGGCGGTGGATATAATCCGTGGGCAGTTGCTCGGCTGTGGACAGGGTTCTGGGCAATCATGTGTGGTCGCCAGCTGCCTAGTGAGCTTAATGCACCAGCCTCTTCAATTCTGCGGAATCTGCACTGGGCGCGTAAGAGCAAGCCAGAGGAAAGCGTATTTCAATATTTTCACGATGTGCCAAACAAAGGTATCATCCGGTCTGAAATACAGGAATTATTAGACTATCTGAAAAGAGTTCATTTACTTTGACATTTAGTTTTAAAAAGTGATAGGAACGCTATCCGATCAATAGTGGCGTCAAGTATGGTTTTGTTATGAATTAATACTAACCCACATTAAGTGACTTAAAAGTATAAGTTTAAAACTGCCAAAATTATGCGCAAACCTAACAATGATGTTTCGGGATTATGACTTTTTAGATCGATTTTCTGTGGCAGCGGATGCTGGTTTTTCTGGAGTTGAGATTTTGTTTTCCTATGAGTTTGAAGCTGATAAAATGGGTGCTTTACTCGATCTGAATCAGCTTAAATTATGTCTAATAAACCTGTTTCTTGGAGCATGGGATAAAGGAGAACGGGGCTTTGGTGCGCTACCTCATAAAAGAGAGGCGTTCTATAATTCCGTTGATCTGGCTCTTAAATATGCTCGAGATATGGATGCTGCGGCTGTGCATATGATGGCTGGAATTGCGGCGCCGAATGACCAGAATAGACGGTGCTATATAGACAATGCCGGATATGCAGCCGATCTGGTCGGAGAGGTAGGCAAGACCCTATTCCTCGAGCCAATAAGCGAACCGACGATATCTGGGTACTTTCTCAATAGCACTTGGCAAGCTGCTCATCTTATAGATGAGATCGCGCATCCTGCTGTAAAGCTTCAACTTGATATTTCTCATCACGAAATCACACATGGTGACGTATTAAATGCTATAACTCGTTTGTTTGATCGCATAGGTCATATGCAAATTTCTGGCGTGCCGGATCGTCATGCACCAGATATTTGTTATCTGGATTATCGGGCAATACAAAGCCATATAAATTCTTTGGAATATGAGGGGTGGATAGGTTGTGAATATTTACCCATAGATGTAACCAAAGAAGGCCTAAGTTGGATCACACCCTATCAGTCCTGAGGTGTTTGCAAAGTTGCATCCTCCCAAGCCTTTATAAAGTTTTGACGCTTTAATTTATCTAGATAGACTAAAAGCCCTGGTCCTAGCTTGATTGGGCGCAGAGATGTGTCCTGTTTTAACGCATTTATTTCAAGTGTTGGAAAAGGAAATTGTTTTGACATATTTGCGTCGAGACTGAATGAGATGAGATGATCAATAAATTTACCCGCAATCTCTGGAGATTGTGACTTTTTAGAGATAAGCGCAGAGCGAAGCATCAGTGTGGTGAAATCTTTTGGGTTTATAATAATGATGTCGTCTTTTAGGCGCGCTTGGGCATTGGCGTAGCTTCCGAGCACGTTATACGCGACTGCCAGGTCACCGGAAATTACATCGCTTATCATTTTACCAGAACAACAGTAAAGTTTCGTACCGTTTATGCCCATGACTTCTGCCAAGCGCCAATAGGTCTCTGAGGTACGTGCATCTTGGGTGGCAAATAGGTATCCTAATCCGCTACTTCTGACATCATAGGTGCCGATGCGCCCCGAGAAACGCTCTGGATATGCCCGAATTGTTGCGATCAGTTCTTGGCGTGATAGAGGGATAGGAAGATCAACAAAATCGTTTGCCGACAAAACGATTGAGGCTGCCTCCTGGGTAAAAGCAAAAACATAGTTTTGCCAGTGGGCCCATTCTGGAAGTCTTTCTGTGAATTCTGAGGAATAGGCCAACGCCAGCCCGTCATTAGCGATTTTTGTCTGAAGGTCCATTGCGCTAGAAAGGGCGAGATCAAATGAGGTAGTGTCGTCTTTTAGTGCCTTGAATAATTCGCTTGACGAAACTTCAAAATAATCAATGGAAATTGTTTTATTTTTTTCTTGAAACCGCGTAATCACATCCGAAAATAAGTCCAGATCAGTGGTTGACAAAATCGTGAGCATGAGACGCTCATTTTCTGCTACAAATATCCGTTTTGCCTCGATTTCAAAACTCAAGCCTGGGCATGGTGCGAGCATCAACAAGACGGAAAATACAAGGTGACGCATGCTCCGTTTCCTTTTGCATTATTTTCAATACTTAGACTTCCTCCATGAGCTCGTACAACATCGTCAGCGATGGTCAACCCCAGTCCGGACCCAATCCGTCCCCCTACATTTGAGCCGCGCACAAACCGGTTTGTTAGATTGGCCCTGTCCTCTTTAGGAAAACCGATTCCTTCATCCTGAATAATAAGACCAATTATGTCGGAGGCATAGGTGAAGCTTAGCTTTACCATGCTTTCCACTGGAGAGTATTTGATTGCATTATCGATCAGGTTGCGCACTGCATTCTGAATTAAAATCGGGTCACCCATTATATTAATTGCAGAGCCGCTTTCAAGCTCGACAAATATGTCCTTTAAATCTGCAACTGGGCGCATATTTTCGACCAATCCACAAACCATCTCCCTTAGATCAAGTTTTTGTACTTCTAGGTAGTCTGTGCGGAAAGTCACCATCGCGTGATCTAATAGTTGCCCTGCTGCGCGCGAACTTTCGTCGATGGCTCGAATCATTTCACGCAGAGCTTCACGGGTTTCATCCCGTTCGACCCTATGCAGAGTTAATTCAGCCTGTGTTCTGAGTGTTGCCAAAGGTGTGCGCACGCGATGTGCAGCTTCTGCGATAAATTCCTCAGATTGGCTAAGTGATTTCTTTAAACGACCCATGAATTTGTTGAGCGCATCTACTAAGGGGACCATTTCTCTTGGGACAGGTGCTGCAACAGGACGCAAGTCTTGGGGGCCACGGCGGGATACAGAAGCAGCCAGTCGCCGCAAAGGTCGGACGGTGGATTGGGCCGAATAAACCGTCAGGATGGCTGCAATCGTAAAAAAACCAAACCCTAACATTGAGACGCGTCGCGAAATAAATGCCAGTGTCTGCTTTTGACCGTTACGGGTCTGAGCGATCGTAACTGAAATAAGAACGGGTACGCCTGCGTTTGATAAAAGTCTGGTGGAGGTTACAAGCCTCACTTCCTCACCTAGGTAGTTAGCCGTTGAAACCTGCAGCTGAGCTAGGGGTTTGGCTAACTTTGCCTCTGGAAGGCTATCATAGCCTGTTAAAAATTTACTATTTTGCGTGATTTTGTAAAAGACTCGGTCATCACTAACGTTCCCAAGCATCGAAAACGCGGAATATGGGATGTCGATAGTAATTTGACCATTTTGTACGGCTGCTGCATCAAGGACGGACGTTACCGAGGCTCTGAGAATATTGTCCTGATTTTCTTCGGCTAATTGTTTGGTAAAATCTTGTACAACCAAAAACAAAATTAACGCCAAGATCCCTGCGCCACTGAGCAGCTGAACGAGTAATCTACGACGGATGGATCCGCTTTCTCTTACACGATCTGTCATAACACGCTTAGCCGATAGCCCATGCCGCGTTCGGTTATGATTTTAAGATCTGAGCTTTCGAGCTGTTTGCGCAACCTTGCGACGTAGACTTCGATCGCATTTTCGGCAACGTCGTCTTCGTGAGAAAATAAACGATCTACAAGTTTGGATTTAGAAAATAACTGGTCCGGCGCATTGATGAATACCTCTAGGAGACGCAGCTCGCGATTCCTCAGTCTGAGTGACACGTCGTTCACGCTAAGTTTGCCTGACACTCCATCATATACGGTGTTTCCGAATCGCTTTATATTTTGTGCCGCGCCCCCCTGACGGCGTATGACAGCCCTACATCGTGCCTCAAGTTCAGAAAAATCAAAGGGTTTAGTTAAATAATCATCTGCTCCCAGATCTAGGACACCAACCCTGTCAGAGACTTGAGATCGCGCAGTTAAGGCAATAATCGGCGTCTTTCCTGAATTTGCCCGGTATTCTTTTAAGAGCTGCCTTCCATCACCATCAGGCAGCATAATATCTAATAGAATCAGATCATAATCGGAGACTCGCAAAAAATCATGTGCTGTCTCTACGCTGGTTGCATGGTCAGCAACATGGCCATTTAGCGACAGGCGATCCAAAATCGCTTTTGCAAGGGCTAGATTGTCTTCTACTAGTAGATATCGCATCGGGTTCCCATTAATTATAAATACATGTCAGGTTTGTGTCAGCTTGATCTGCATAGTGCTCTTTCATGATCTGGATCATAGGGTCATGTCAAATGGGAGGACATAATGTTTAAATTGAAATTTACACGCCGTGCACTTGTCGCCGCGGTGGCAACTGCATTGTCTATCACTTCGCCTGTTTTTGCTGGTGGTCATCAAGTGCTGGACAGTATGCATTTTATCATTCCTGGAGGCGCCGGTGGTGGCTGGGACGGAACTGCGCGTGGAACAGGTGAGGCTCTTACTAAATCGGGGCTAGTTGGGTCTGCATCTTATGAGAATATGTCCGGTGGCGGCGGTGGAAAAGCCATTGGCTTTATGATTGAAAACGCTGACAGCCAGCATGGTACGTTAATGGTAAATTCAACACCTATCGTTATCCGCTCCCTGACAGGCGTATTTCCCCATAATTTTCGTGACCTCACATTGGTAGCGGGTACAATTGGGGATTATGCAGCTATAGTCGTAAATAAAGACAGCAGCCTGAATACAATGACTGATTTGATTGCGGCCTATGACGCAAATCCGAACAGTACAGCAATTGGGGGTGGTTCGGTTCCAGGCGGAATGGATCATCTGGTTGCAGCAATGGTGATGGAAGCAGCGGGCAAAGATGCCCTCAACGTTAAATACATTGCTTATGACGCTGGCGGTAAAGCTATGGCCGCACTTCTGTCAGGTGAGATCGCCGCTCTATCAACAGGCTTCTCGGAAGCTGTCGCACTTGCACAAGCAGGTGAGGTGAAAATCCTTGGTGTTACATCTGATGCGCGGGTAGATGCTTTTGTGGATGCACCGACGATGAAAGAGCAGGGCATTGACACGAACTTTGTTAATTGGCGTGGTTTTTTCGCAGCTCCTGGCCTTCCGGGAGACAAGTTGGCTGCTTATCAAGATGCGCTTGAGAAAATGTATGATACACCTGAGTGGGAAGAAGTTCGCAGCCGCAATGGTTGGGTCAATATTCATAATTCTGGGGATGCATTCCGCACCTTCCTAGAGGGTCAGGAAAAAGTCATTGGCGATCTTATGAAAAAACTTGGGTTTCTCTAAGTAGACGATCAAAATAGCGTTGGTCCCCTTATATTGGGGCCAACGGCCAATGGGAGGGAATTCGTGGCACTTGACCGATGGATTGCATTGATTATTTTACTGATCTGCATCACTTATGGTTATACCGCCTTCTTTACCATGGATGCAGGCATGCCTCCATTCATGCGCCGTAGCCCGATATGGCCAAGTACCTTTCCCAAAACCCTTGCAGTTTTAGGCATTATTATCTCTTTATCGATAGTTTTTGGTATGGAAAAAAGTGATGCAAATATTAAAGAGGGCGATATCAATTATCGAAAATTAGGACAGTATAAAATCGGCCAAGCTTTTTTGTTGCTTTTGTTCATGGTCGCTTACGCATTGTTCTTGCGTCCGATGGGGTTTCTGGCCTCTACCACCGCCTTTTTGATGTTCTCAGGCGCGCTACTTGGTGAGCGTAAATTACTTCGCCTTCTTTTGATATCGGGCCTTTCGAGCGGTATAATTTGGTATCTCGTACAAGAGGTTTTGGGTATTTTCCTGAGGCCGTTTCCATTTTTTTAGCCTAGGGGTGCGCCTTGATTGAAGGACTAATGATCGGCTTAGGGACTGCATTTTCAGTCACAAATTTGTTGATGGTCATTGGTGGCTGTCTGGTTGGGACATTCATCGGCATGCTTCCCGGCCTAGGCCCAATGTCAATTATTGCAATTATGATCCCAGTTGCAATTACAATTGGCGATCCCTCGGCTGCTCTTATTTTGCTGGCTGGAGTCTATTATGGCGCAATATTTGGTGGATCGACCTCTTCTATTTTAATCAATGCGCCAGGTGTGGCATCCACCGTCGCCACAAGCTTTGATGGCTATCCTCTGGCCCGACAGGGCAAAGCTGGAAAAGCCCTAACAGTGGCCGCTATCTCATCCTTTTCAGGAGGTACCATTGGCGCTGTTCTTTTGATGATATTTGCGCCTGCTTTGGCAACAGTTGCCCTTTTATTTCATTCAGCTGAGTACTTTGCTCTTATGGTGGTTGGCCTGTCGGCGATTTCAACATTTGCCGGATCTGGGCAGGTTAGCAAAGCATTGCTCATGACAGTTTTAGGGTTGATTATGGCCACAGTGGGCGAGGGTGCTTTATACAATTTGCCGCGCTTTACTATGGGGATCATGGATCTTCAATCCGGATTTGGCTTTATAACGCTTGCAATGGCAATGTTTGCCTTACCAGAAGCGATTTACCTCGTTCTTGATCCATCGCGGTCTAATCCCGGTGAGGGTAATGCAGAAATCAAGGAACTGAGCATTACGCGCCGAGAGGCTCGCTCAATTGTGCCAGTCATAGGGCGTCAATCCATTCAGGGTTTTTTCATTGGTGTATTGCCTGGCGCGGGTGCGACCATTGCCAGCTTTCTTGGCTATGCTGTCGAGCGCAATATCGCCCCAAAGGAAGAACAAAATCAATTTGGCCAAGGTTCAATAAAAGGCCTGGCGGCACCTGAAAGTGCAAACAATGCCGCCTGTACAGGCTCTTTTGTACCACTTTTAACACTTGGTATTCCTGGGTCCGGGACAACAGCTATTTTGTTGGGTGCCCTGATTGCTCTCAACGTTTCGCCTGGGCCGCGGCTGATGGTGGATCAACCTGAGATATTTTGGTCCGTCATTGTCTCGATGTATCTGGGCAATTTGATTTTGCTGGTCCTAAATTTGCCCCTCATTCCGTATATTGCCAAAATTCTGACTGTACCTCGCACTTACCTTATCCCATTTATTCTATTCTTTACGCTGATGGGTGCCTACATAGGTCAGAACAATGCAACTGAACTTTTAATTCTTGTTGGCTTTGGTGTTTGTGCCACAATTTTGCGGTTTGCTGATTACCCTCTTGCCCCTTTGCTGATCGGCTTCATTCTGGGCAGTATGTTGGAAGACAACTTTTCCCGTTCCATGCAGCTTTACGATGGCTTTGGCTTTATCTTACAGCGTCCTATGACCTTGGGACTATTAACACTTGCACTTATTTTAGTCGTCTTGCCAACATACAGGGCTCATCGGGCACGATCGCGGGCAAAAGGCCTGGCTGATGGTGATTGAGGTGCACTTATTGTAAATCAGGTTGGGATTTTTCAGAGCTCCAATGCATGAAAAAGAATGAAGTGTTACAAACTCTCCAGACTCTTATCATAGGGTTCATTGGAGCCGCACTTTTCTATCGGATTGGTTTTCCGGTGCCTATGCTAACTGGCGCGGCAGTGGCTGTTACCTTTGCTGGCCTTGGAGGGATGAAGATCCAAATCCCTACATATTTACGCAGTGTATGCTTTGTGATTTTGGGCATTGGTATTGGATCTTCTGTAACATTTGATGTGATACGGGCAGTCGTAACGTGGCCAATCAGTTTTATGATCCTGACCATAAGCCTAATATTCACAATTTTTTTCTGTCGTTGGATCTTGGAGAGGTATTTCGGGTTTGATAGGCTTACTGCCGGTCTTGCATCGGCGCCGGGACATCTTTCATTTGTTTTGGCTCTGAGTGAAGATAAGAATGCCGATGTTCCCAAGGTTGCGCTTGTCCAGAGTATTCGCGTCTTGTTTCTGAGCTTATGTGTCCCTTTTTTTCTTATAACACTGTTTCGCGATGTCGGCGCTGTGCTCACGCCAGAGGACAGATTGAGTTTTTTGGAATTAGGACTTTTAACTTTAGGGTCCGTATGTCTGGGATGGATTTTTCTCAAATGGCGTGTCCCGGCGGCACTGCTTTTATCAGGCATGTGCGTTTCGAGCATGACGCATTTAATCGAAATGACGCAGGGAAACCTGCCCGATGGTCTTTTGTACCTTGCGTTAGTCATCATGGGCTCTTTGATTGGCACCCGCTTTGATGGGGTAAGTAGAAAAGAACTTTTGCTATCGCTCTGGGCGGGTCTTGCTTTGACCATGGTTGGAGGGATTACTGCTTTTCTTGGAGCGATTTGTGTTCTGCTTTTGCTCGGTCTTGATCCGCCACTTTTAATTGTCTCTTTTACGCCTGGTGGCGTTGAGGCCATGGTGGCGATCGCTTCTGAGCTTGGTCTTAGTCCAGCCTTTGTCGCAGGCCATCATGTTTGGCGATTGATTGTATTGGGCTTTCTCATTCCATTTTTAAGCCGTGACAGATAAAATGATTTCAAAGACTAACCCCTCTAGGATAATGGGAGCCGTTTTTCGACAACTCGCGCCATGATGGATGCGCCGATTGGCAAAATTTCTTGGCCAAGCACAAAAGCGGGGTTGTGTAAGCCGATTGTCCCTGTATGCCCTACCCTGCAGTACGCCCCAGGCACGACCCTGAGCATGTCGGAAAAATCTTCTGAGCCAGTTGCAGGCACTGATATATGAGAGACATTCTCGGGTCCTAAAATATCTTCTGCTGCTGCGAGGTAGGCATCAGAAAGTAGGTCATCATTGACCAGAACATCAAAAACATTCCTCATTTGAAAATCAATTTCAATTTCATAAGCAGAAGCGATCCCGTTGCACATCGCTTGCATCCGGTTTTCGACCAAATTACAAACCTCATCTTTGAAATAGCGCACCGTTCCTGCAATATGTCCCGCTTCGGGAACTACATTATACGCGGTGCCGGCATGAATTGTTGTAACGGAGAGTACACATGAGTCCAACGGTGCAACATTACGACTAACAATAGATTGTAGTTGACTTACGAGGGTAGATGCGATGACGATCGTATCTTTCGACTGCTGGGGCATTGCGGCGTGGCTTCCCTGTCCGCGGATCTTGATATCAAAAAATGAAGCTCCTGCCATTGCTACACCTTTGCATATGTCAAAAGTTCCAGGCCTGCCGTTGGGCGAATTATGCATTCCAAAGATTTCATCGCAGGGAAAGTTTTGGAATAGTCCTTCTTCTATCATTTTTCGAGCCCCACCTAAGCCTTCCTCGGCGGGTTGAAAAATGAGAACTGCAGTGCCGTCGAACTCGCGTGTCTGAGCAAGGTGTTTGGCGGCACCCAAAAGCATTGTTGTATGTCCATCATGGCCGCAGGCATGCATTTTATTCGGTGTTTTGGACGAAAAATCTATCCCGCTGATTTCATCTATGGGCAAGGCATCCATATCCGCGCGCAGTCCGACACGCCGATTGCCCCGCGTTTTACCATGGATAAGTCCTACAACGCCTGTCTTGCCAATACCGGTATGAACTTCATCTACTCCATAGCTTTCTAATTTAGCAGCAACAATTGCACTGGTGCGCGTCTCTTCAAAACCAATTTCAGGATGGATGTGTAAATCCTCATAAATTGCTTTCAATTCGGTTTCAGCCGATTTGATTATTGGCATAATATTCATTGCATCATCCTCTTGCAGGTGTGATTGGCTGTTCTGTCAGCAAAGTGTTTTAAGTTTTACTCTAAGCATTTTATTATTGATTTCAATATCTTGTTTGAAAACTGGCGAGACAAATTATCTCAAATTCAGAGCGCGCGGACTGGTTATTGTAAGTTCAAGCCACAATCTAGGCAATCAGGACCAATCCTTGTGCATAATTAAAAATTTGAAAAAACTAAGTTATTGTTGGTGAAGTTGTACAAAATGAAAGCGAGTGGTTCTGCCGAAGACTGGCTGGCATGTTTGGTGGCGATACCAACATAAAGTCCGTTGCCCAGTCAAATAGAGTACTGATAGATTATTTGACCAAAGGCATCGCTCCTTTGCTTGACAAGATGGACTTTACCCAGAAATTTTATGCCAATCTTATAAAAAACGCTCCGCCATTATTGGTTGCGCATAGGCATGAGAATGATGCGCTGCTAACAATTTTAATCTATCGCCATGGCGATGTAACCCATGCCCAATTTGACGGATGGTATGAGCGCTTGCAACCTTTTAAGACCGTCACGCGCGACGTAATGATCTACGGTCGTGGAACGGCCGATGACAACGGGCAACAACTGATTAACTTATTAGCGCTTAAGGCTGTTTTAGAGGTGAGTGGTAGAATGGGTTTATTGTTAAATTTCTATTGGAAATGGGTGAAGAGACGGGATCGCCTTTTCTATTTGAGTTTTGTCAGACACACAAAGACCTTCTTAATGCTGACGTACTTACATCTTCAGACGGACCAAGTTTGGATATCGACAAACCAACTGTTTTTCTTTGATCAGGCGGGGTATTGATAGCTGACCCTGCGATCTGGCTAACTCAGGCTTTGGCGAAGCTGACCGATGGGCTTGGACAATTACAAATAGCCTTTTGGCGTCCAACCAGCCTTGATCTAGATGTCTGTGCGATTATTGATCGTTTGCCAGATGCAAACCCGCAGGAAGACATTATTGACGTGAAATGTAAAGAGCGTGATCTAGGTCCGAATAAGCGGGTATTTAGATGGATCTCCTTTTCCATACTCGCTATGAAATCTCGGGTTCTGGAGGCTCCAGTCAACGCGATTTCAGGGTCTGCGCAGGCGACTGGTCAGTTAAGTTATGCCGTTGGTACGGATACTGATGCAATATTTCCCGACCTTCGCCGGATACTTGATCAACTTGGGTTTGAAGATGTTATCATTTCTGAAAACAACCAAATTTCTTTTCAGGCAACGCTTCAGGATGCTAATAATATGTGGGTGAAAAGGATTGTAAAATCCTTGGAAAAGAGTGTTTATCGGCTCATACATATTTTACCTAATTTGCTAGATTCATTGCCAAATGAGTATTTTCACAAGCGCTTGACTTGACCACAATCGGGAAAGCTCAAAGTTATCGGCGATGTTCGCAGCACGCGTCAAGTGAAAATGTGCTGGAAATACTTTTTTATAGTGCTTTAAAACTAATGGCTGAACCCTTTAGTGATCCGGGATCGTAGAGTAGTTAGAAATTTTTTAAATGGTAAT
>CAJWEI010000081.1 GCA_913031285.1 uncultured Alphaproteobacteria bacterium
TCTAGGTGGGTAAATTGATGATAACTAGACCATCATTTCTTTGGTTGCGGTTAACGTCAGGTCGGGAAAATCACGTTCTGCTCTGTCGATGTCCCATTGTAGGCGAGTTAAGTAGACAGAATCGCCATCATTGTCTGTGGCCATATGTTGCTTATTTGCAGCAATAAATTTATCTATGACTATTTTTTCACCTTCAATCCAGCGTGCCGATGTAAATTGGCTGGCTTCAAATCGCACAGGTAGACCATACTCAAGCTCGATGCGGCTCGCTAAAACTTCAAATTGTAATGGGCCTACTACGCCGACTATAAAGCCTGGGCTAAAGTTAGGTTTAAATATTTTCGCTGCACCTTCTTCTGCAAATTGCATCAAAGCTTTTTCAAGATGTTTTGCTTTTAGTGGATCTCCAGCACGACAATTCTGCAAAAGTTCTGGTGCAAAAGATGGAATGCCTGAAACGCGAAGCGCTTCGCCTTCGGTCAACGTATCCCCGATACGCAATTGTCCGTGATTTGGAATTCCTATGATATCGCCGGCCCAAGCTTCTTCCGCCAATTCTCTATCCGAAGCAAGAAAGAGAACTGGACTTGAAATGGCCATTGGTTTTTTGCTTCGCACTTGCGTGAGCTTCATACCACGTTTGAAGTGCCCCGAAGCCAGGCGAAGAAAGGCAATGCGGTCGCGGTGTTTTGGGTCCATATTCGCCTGAACTTTGAAGACAAATCCAGTCACCTGTGTCTCCTCGGGCAGAATTTGACGTGGGCTTGCCGATTGTATCTGTGGTAAAGGTCCGTAATCGGCGATACCTTCCATCAGCTCTTTGACACCAAAAGAGTTGATTGCTGATCCGAACCAGATAGGGGTTAAAGTGCCTTCTAAGAGAGACTTTCTATCTAATGGTGGCAATAGTTCCTGCGCCATCTCAACGTCTTCTTTGAGCTTTTTCAAGAGATGAATGGGGATATGTTCTTCAAGTTGCGGGTCATCTAACCCATTTATCTTGATACTATCACTCACTCGGTTTCGGTCGGCACGATCCATTAATTCGAGCCGGTCATTTAGCATATCGTAACAACCCATGAAATCTTGGCCGACGCCTATGGGCCAGCTGGCAGGGGTAACATCAATGGCAAGGCTTTCCTGAATTTCATCAATGATGTCAAATGTATCTCTGCTCTCACGGTCCATTTTATTGCAAAATGTCAAAATCGGAAGGTCTCGTAGGCGGCAGACCTCGAACAATTTCCTGGTTTGGCTTTCAATACCTTTCGCGCCGTCTACGACCATCACGGCTGCATCGACTGCGGTTAGCGTACGGTAGGTGTCTTCAGAAAAATCGCTGTGTCCTGGCGTATCAACTAAATTAAAGCGGAATTCTTTAAAATCAAATGACATCGCTGAGGCTGAAACTGATATACCGCGATCTTTTTCCATCTGCATGAAGTCTGAGCGAGTTCGGCGTGCCTCTCCTTTGGCGCGTACTTGCCCAGCCATTTGAATAGCTCCGCCAAATAGTAGGAATTTTTCAGTCAAAGTTGTTTTCCCTGCGTCCGGATGCGAGATGATCGCAAAGGTTCTGCGACGGGCAATCTCGGGCGGAAGGGCGGTGTTACTAGAGAAAGATTCTGGCATAAGAATTCGTATAGGGCGGGTATTCTAAGTTTACAAGATTTATGGTAAGGCAATATTGAGTGTCCGGCGTGCAAGGTGCTCAAAGTTTGCGCAAAAGTGAGGCTTCATTGGACAGTTGCAGGCCCTCGAGATGGAATTCCAGTTTATCAACATGCGGGCTATCTTTTTGTGTGCGCCCTTCTTGCTATTGGTGGCTGGGTGGTGGTTTGTATTATGACTAAAGAATGCTGCAGATGTTTGGTTTTTTTTGTTCACGTTCACAACGGCGGTTACCTCGACAATCTTCGCGCAGTCAGAAATAAATGAGACATATAATCCACATAGAAGGCATCGCCTAGCTGTTCTATTTAGCCATTTTCTTCAATACAAGGCCATATCTTGTGTTATTAAACAACGCCAGCAGCGCGCCAAGGCTTGCCGGGTGTGAACATTTTCTAGATGTAATTCCTGAACTAAAGATAATTTTTTCCTTTTCTAACTTACCTTTTTATTCTGTTTCTGCATACCATTTAGGAAATATTCGAGGTGCTTTATCGTGGTTGCCATCAATAAAGATTGAAAGCGAGGGAGCAAGATTTATCAGTAAACGATGCAAACATGAATTTTATTCTGGTCGTTCTATTGATTTTTGGATTTCTCTCAGCATAGTCATAAGGAAAATTTTAGGGAATAAAAATATGGACTTAGGTATTACCAACAAAACGGCGCTTGTTTGTGCATCAAGTAAGGGACTTGGCCGTGGGTGCGCTGAGGCCCTTGCTGAAGCTGGCGTTCATTTGGTTATAAATGCACGGGACCGTAAGGCACTGAACGAGACTGCAGATAGTATTCGGACCCGTTTTAACGTCCGGGTTCAGACTGTGGCAGCTGATATTACAAGTCTTGAGGGACAAAATAGGGTTCTGGATGTGGCAGGCTCGCCTGACATACTGATCAACAATGCAGGGGGTCCGCCGCCGGGAATGTGGAGTGATTGGGAAAAATCAGATTTTCTGGCTGCACTTGAAGCCAATATGCTCACTCCGATTAATTTGATAAAAAGTCTGTTGCCGTCCATGATGGAAAAAGGTTGGGGCAGGATTGTGAACATCACTTCTCAATCAGTTAAGGCCCCGATTGCTGTGTTGGGTCTCTCGAACGCCGCGCGCGCAGGGTTGACGGGATATGTCGCAGGCACTGCGCGGCAAGTAGCGCCGCATGGTGTAACTATCAATAATTTGTTGCCTGGAGTTCACGCGACGGACCGGATTAAGTATCTGGATTTAGAAGTCGCCAAAGCTAGAGGTATAACAGTCCAAGAAGCAGCGGCAGAACGCGCTGGCGCTATTCCCGTTGGCCGTTATGGAACGCGACAGGAGTTTGGTGCAGCTTGTGCGTTTTTATGTTCTCAGCACGCCAGCTTCATGGTCGGACAAAATGTTCTACTTGATGGTGGGGCAATCAACGCCACACTCTGATGAGGAATATGGAATCCTAACGCCTATGGTCTGTGGTATTGTGTGATAAGGAGGTGTGCGCGCGCAGGTAGACCCGTGAATACGTTCAAAAAGTGATAAAAAGAGATATAATTTGAGCAAGCCCACTACAAAGCCCAGATTGGAAATAAAGAATATCACCCGCTGTTTTGGTGATTTAACTGTTGTTGAAAGTTTATCACTGCAGATCATGCCTGGGCAGGTTACATGTCTTTTGGGTCCTTCGGGCTGTGGAAAATCAACAACCTTGCGCCTTATAGCTGGTCTTGAACAGCAAGACTTTGGTGAAATCTACGTCAATGATCGGCTTATAAGTGGACCATCTTATCACATGCCACCCGAAGAGCGGCCAGTTGGTTTGATGTTTCAGGATTTTGCACTGTTCCCGCACTTAACCGTTGCCGAAAATGTGGCCTTTGCAATCTCTGGCTCCAAAAGTATGCGTCGTGAACAAGCGCGCAAATTATTAGATAAAGTTAGTTTAGTTCGCCTTGTCGATCAATACCCGCACTCTCTTTCAGGTGGAGAGCAGCAGCGAGTAGCACTGGTCCGTGCCTTGGCCTCTAAGCCTGATATAATGCTGATGGATGAACCTTTTTCAGGTTTGGATAACCGTTTGCGTGACGGTATACGGGACGACACTCTTGCTATCTTGAAAGAGGAAGGAACGGCTGTCCTACTTGTAACGCATGAACCCGAAGAAGCCATGCGCATGGCTGATGAAATCGCGTTGATGCGTAATGGACGCATTGTACAAAAAGGCGCGCCGTATAATGTTTACAATACACCCGTCGACCGAGACGCTGTGGCCTTCTTTTCTGATGCGAACAATGTCAAGAGCTTTGTACATGGTGCTTTGGCTGACACTCCCTTTGGCCAGTTTTTTGCGCCCGGCCACGAAGATGGAACGCCCGTTGATATTGTGTTTCGACCGCAGCATGTCAGGATTGATTTTGATCGTCAGGGCAAAGGCCCAAACCCGACGGCCTCTCAGGGTGTGGCTGCCTTGGGTTTCGTTGAAAGATCGCGGTTCTTGGGCAGCGAAAGCTTGGTTGAATTTAAGATGGACTATGATGGTACCATTCTTAAGGCAACCGTGCCCTATGTCTTTTTGCCAAAGCCCGGGCGACGGCTCTGGCTGACGATCCCTAGGGATCGATGTTATGTATTTGCAACCCCCTGAGCAAAACCGCATCTTCGACAGATGGTTTTAGTTTTCTCAATCCGATCTAAAGAATTTACAACATCAATATCTATCCATAGTGAACCGTATGTACTGGTCAATTTTAGTCTTTAATTTTATTTTGTTCCACAGAGTTGTGGAGGTCGATTTTGTGACGCTTGATACTGGCAATCGCTCAATACTTCCCTTGAGATGATAATCTTTTTTTACTGGGGCCCTTATTTCAATATGAATAGAACGATATACTTCGCAATGCTGATCAATTTTTGCAAGTTGGACCCTAATATTTGAAGCCTATGAAAAATTGTCGGGAGGGAGGTTCACTTTCTGCAATTTACCGTTCCATTTTAATAATCCGGTGTTAGCAGTGCCAAGCATAGTTCCAGTTTGAGATATTTGCTGTGAAGCGGCTTTTACTTGATTGAATATCCTCAATTTCGGGGATGGTGATAAAGAATATCAAGAGCGCCCTTGTCTTATCAGAATACTGATAGGATATTCTAGCACTCTACAGTTTTTTGCTAGATCCATCTAGCTATCTGTTCGCAAATACTCTTTTTTTCAAAAAACCTCCAACATGAAATGTTAGGATGTTGT
Source organism: uncultured Alphaproteobacteria bacterium (assembly GCA_913031285.1). Taxonomy (GTDB): domain Bacteria; phylum Pseudomonadota; class Alphaproteobacteria; order Rhodobacterales; family Rhodobacteraceae; genus LFER01. Next base: position 4,888 of record CAJWEI010000081.1, read on the forward strand.
ATAAGTAATTGTTTTTAAATCTAAATATATTTAAATTTTGCATTTTTTGTTTTACTCTCAAACGGATTGAAATTGATAAAACTGCTCCAACTCTCCAAATATGGATCAAAATTAATGAACTTTTTTAAAATCTAGTTTACAAAAATGTAAACCACTGGTTTAAAATGCTCGCTATAAATTTTCTTTTATGTACCTGTAACTACGATGAAATTGATAAAAAAACGCTGAAGAAGGCGATTGCACCTTTAATCGTCGTACTGTTAATAATAAATAGTGTATGTGAAAGATAATTTAAAGGTCCTTAAGGTCATGAAATCTGGAGAATGCGAATGCTAAATAATATTGGGCTACCGGGTCTATTGCTCATAGCAGTGGTCGTATTGGTTCTTTTTGGCCGAGGGAAAATCAGTTCGTTAATGGGTGAAGTTGGCAAGGGAATTACGGCCTTTAAAAAGGGTGTGAATGACAGCACAAAAGAACTTGAGGAAGAGGCTTTGACTGAAGCCAAGGATGTGACCCCGGAAAACGAAAAAGATAAGGTCTAATTTATGTTCGACCTCGGCTGGACCGAGCTACTTCTTATCGGGATTGTGGCGCTAATCGTTGTTGGTCCAAAAGATCTCCCGCTTTTGTTTCGCAAAGTTGGAAAGTTTGTTGGTAAAGCTCGGGGTATGGCGCGAGAGTTTTCCCGAGCTATGGACGACGCTGCTGACGAGGCGGGTGTTAAAGAAGTGGCAAAGTCACTCAAAGCCGCCAGTAACCCCATACAGGCAGGGGTAAATCAAGTTAAAAGCACGGCTGCTGATTTCACAAAATACTCACCAGAGAGTGAGACTGGTAAGTTGGCTGGAAAACGTGCTGAACCTGCTAGAAAGGCGGCGGCAAACAAAACCTCGGAAAAAAAAATTTCATCAAGTAAGGCCGTTTTGAAAAAGTCCGTTGTGCCGAAGAACTCTGAAAACAAGAAGGATGCGAAAAAAGCTGTTCGCGAAAGTAAAAAACAGCCCGTGGAGGCAACTGCAAAGGCTGCAAAGGCAAGCAAGGACTGAGCATGAGCGATAATGACGAAATAGAGGAAAGTTCTGCGCCACTGATTGAACATCTGACAGAGTTGCGTCAAAGATTAATCAATTCTGTGATCGGCTTTCTTATTGGCATGATCGTGTGTTTTACAGTCTGGAACCCAATTTTTGATTTTCTTACACAGCCCCTTTGCTCGGCTCTGGCCCAACGGGGGCACTCTGATTGCGGGTTGATCTTGATAAAATTGCAAGAGGGATTTTTCGTTGCAATTTCGATTTCGCTTATGGGTGGTTTGATCTTGTCGTTCCCTGTTATCAGCTATCAATTGTGGCGCTTTGTGGCGCCTGGTCTTTACAAATCTGAAAAGGGTGCCTTCTTTCCGTTTCTTCTTGCCTCTCCGATCATGTTTTTTCTCGGCGCATCGTTCGCGTTTTATATTGTGACGCCCCTAGCATTTAATTTCTTTCTGGGCTTTCAGCAGCCGGGCTCCGTCATAGACTCGGAAACAGCCGAAAACGCAGTCGCGGGTATAGCCTTTCAGGGTTCTGCTCAAGAATATCTTAGCCTGACAATCAAATTCATTGTTGCTTTCGGAATGTGCTTTCAGCTTCCTGTTCTTTTGACTTTGATGGGAAAAGCGGGACTGGTAGGTTCGGAGGGCCTAGGAAATGTGCGAAAATATGCAGTTGTTGCTATTTTGGTTCTCGCCGCTCTGGTAACACCACCTGACGTGATCACTCAGGTCATCTTATTCGTTGTTGTTTATGGTCTCTATGAAATCTCAATTTTTCTTGTTGCACGTGTTGAAAAGAAACGTGATGCTAAATTACAGGAGGAGGGCTACTTTGATGATGATGAAGACGTCATTAATGAGCTGCTTGATGACAATGTAAAGGATTATACGAATGACTGATCCTTTAGAGCGTGTTGCAGATGCTCTCGAGAGGATCGCTCCTAGACCAACACTGGGTCCAAACTTCGAGAAGGCTGACGCGTTTGTGTGGCATGTGACACCGGATGCTCTAGTGCCTGTACCGGATGTATCACGTGTTGATATCGATCTTCTCGTCGGGATAAGTAGGTCCCGTGACACACTTCTGCAAAATACAATCCAATTTGCGAAGGGCTACAGTGCTAATAATGCGCTGCTTTGGGGCGCTCGCGGCATGGGCAAGTCATCTCTGGTAAAATCTGTGCATGCAAAAATTTTGGCACAGGGGTTTGACCTGAAAATCGTTGAACTTCAGCGCGAAGATTTGCCTAGCGTCCCCCGATTACTAAACCTGTTAAGGGTTTCTTCGCATAAGTTTTTGTTATTTTGCGACGATCTAAGTTTCAGTCACGATGATCAACACTATAAATCTCTAAAAGCTGTTTTAGATGGCGGAATTGAGGGGCGTCCTCCTAACGTTTTGTTTTATGCTACGTCAAACCGACGTCATTTGATGCCGCGTGATATGATTGAAAATGAACGCTCAAGTGGAATAAACCCCTCAGAGGCCGTTGAAGAGAAGGTATCCCTATCGGATCGCTTTGGTTTATGGCTTGGTTTCCACCCTTGTTCTCAGGACCAGTATCTTGCAATGATTGACGGCTACTGCGTCGCTTATGGGCTTAAAGCAGATAAAGACCAATTGCGCGCGGATGCTATAGAGTGGCAAACAACCCGAGGTTCTCGGTCTGGGCGCGTAGCTTGGCAATTTTTTCTTGATTTAGCTGGGCGTTCTGGCGTTTCAGTTGAAGGATCATTGTGAGCTTGCCTCGGGCAAAAGAGTCTCAAAGCCTAAAAAATACATCTGTTGAAACGAGACTAGCGCATAGATTGAGGAGTATTTTGCATCACGTCAAAAAGCAAAGAGCTGCCCCTGCAATCATGATGTGACTGAGAGTTATAATAACTGACAAAGTGTGCAGGTATTGGAACCTCCTTTTTTGATAATTATCTGTTGCTGTGTTTATCGCAGGCATTAAAATCTGCCGCGTTGGTATGGTCGTGGCAAATATGAATAGCATTGCTATTGCTGCCCGATAATCGACCAACAAATGAGCGAGCGCCGAAACTAAGGATATCGCCAATACAAAGATATAAAAATACGGAAATGTTTGTCGAATGAACGGACGTGCCTGATCTGGGGGGAGGTGTTTGAACACCATGGCTCCAAATCCAACTGAGAATAATAGCATGCCGCCAAATAAAAAGGCGGCGGTCAAGAGAGCAAAGTGTTCCATTAATCTTTCCAAATATCGTAAATGATTAATTGGAACTAATTTGCAAATGCTAAGTTTCAACATCGCAATTTCAGAACTTTTGTGATGCCGGCGTATTCAAACATTTAATTATGCTACTTTAACAAAAATCTGAAAAATGAATGTTAGTAAATATTGTTATGACCTAGAGTGCATGCGAATTTTAAAAAAATCCAACTGACCTTGGTGACTTAGCATAGTAAAATAAAAACTGGCTTTCTGCATCATACTGAATAGGCGAATTAAGGTACTTTTTGGCCATGATGAGATTTTTAAAACTCAGTAATTAATAGAGGTTTCTGCGTCTTTTGGTCTTATAATTTGCGATCTCATTTCTTTAAGTTTTCTTAGTGCAGTACGATTTCAGTTAGTCCAATTACAATAAGTTGTATTTAATTCTTGGATAATTGGGCCGCAGGTATAAAGATGGTGTTAAAAACTTGTTTGTTAGGGTCAATCAAGCCTTTTGTAAGTTCTTAGCCTTGATCATATGCGCTTTATCTTATGCAAAGTCAGAATGCAGCTCTCCCCAATCATTGAAAGGGATACTGGCTTTAGCGGTATGTGCTACTTTTTCCTTGATGCAAGCACTACCCGAACTTAGAGCGAGGGTGATAGTGATGTCTTTCTGGGTGTAGGCCAACTCCAAGATAAGATTTAGCGCATTTATCAGAGCTCGCAGTTGACTAAATTTAACAGCTTAGGACCGTTATAACATGAGGATGTTGGTAAATTAGGAAAAAGTGTGCCCAACATAATGCAACGGGGTGTCTTAGGAGCCTAGCATGAGACTAACAAAAACCAGTATTGAGGAAATAGTACCTAGATCTGAGACACGTCAATACCAAGACCACATGGTATCTGGCTTGTGGCTAGTGGTACAACCGTCGGGTGAAAAAATTTGGCATCTTTACTTACCACATCATCCGAAGGAAATAACCTTGTCAATAGGTTCCTACTCCAATATTGACTTGCGCTCTGCCCGAAAAATTGCCCGCGAGCAGATGAAGGGAAGCTTAGACGATATTGGGTCCTACACTTCTTCCTATGATAAACTGCCTCTATTAAGTGAACAAAAACGCGTTAAGCTATCTCAGGTTATGAATGAACACAAAAATGTAAAATTTAGACCCAACCCGCTGTTCCAAGATCGGAAAAGGGCTACAAAAAGGGTTGCTGATCTTCGCTTAAAAGAGAAGGAGCAGCGCAAATTCTACCGCCAAAAACAAGAAGAAATTGAGATTGAAATGGCCTGGAATGCCTTTCAGCAGACAAAGGATCTGACAATTCTTTCAAAGTTATTGCGCAGTGAAAACGTGAGAAATAATCCACTGCCTGTTAGAATGCTCAAAGAGATTGCATATTTTTTGGATTTTGTAACACCACAAGCTCAGAAAGCAGCCAACGTTGATGATGACCGTGTTTTTATGACCTACTGGCGTCATACTGAGTTCAAAAATGGTGTTGAGCCACTTTTGATGGATTTAGGTGCAGTCAGCGAATGCGTTGTTTTTATGGAGCTGATTGGACGGCCGTTACCGTATGAAAATATAGAGCGTCGCTTGAAATTAGGATACGCTACGTGGCGCAAAAATAACGATGACAAGTTAGAGAAATCTGCAAAAGTTTTAAGGGAAATGATTATACAGCCGGAAGAAAATCAAAATGGCGGTGATGAATTAAATGGATAATCATCCAAAAATGCGCTTTTTATTATGCTTCGGTAGTGTTTGATCGAAATTCTGGTTCTACTCTTACATTTGACATATTTTAACTTCTATATAATTATTTATACAACCGTAAATGAGAATATAGGTAGAATAAAGACCAGGTTATCAGTGATTTTTGCGTTGAGTGAATGTTTAGCTCAAAGAATAAAAGATCTCACTGTGATAATGGGCCAGATCCTGCCAATAGTCTGGGACTGTTATTATGACAACACATTTTGACTCAAAATTTCACAGGAAGGGCGCCAAGTCTGGAATTTATGAGTCTTTTGAATTTGTTGCGAAAGCTCCGGAAAAATATATAGCTGCGATGCGTGTCAAGCGAGGTGTAATTGTAAAAGATATTGATCAGCAGATTGAGATTGCCACCAATCGTGCGTATCGGCCGGTAAAGTATAAATGGCAATCAGATTTAACTGGTAATATTAGGCAGGTCGCAGTGCCTGTTAAAGTCAAGAAATGGTGGACTGAGATGTTAGATGGAAAAGTCCAAATTTCTGTTTATTACAGAGGCAAAGCGCTTGAGTTTAAAGAGGGACTAAATGCTATTCAGATAGATAGTATGAAAGAACTGGCTCCAACTTTTGAACTACTACAAGTGGCTATTAATTTGGGTGATTTTGACGAACTGCTTTGAAAATCGCTTTTCTTAGCATCATAGTACTAAGATTTTTATAATATCGTTCTACTTAGGTAGATACAAATATTTGTGTGCGGTGCCTTTAAATGGTGAGCTCAGTCTTGAATTTTCGTAGGAATAAAATAACTAAACGAGTATGTTACTACGGAAAAATATCCAACTTAAACGGTTGAAAAACAGTTGTCTAGCGAGAGTTCTGAAATTTCGTTGAACTGCTGGCAGTTAAGCGGCAAACAGTAATAAAATTTTGGAGTAATTGATGCAAGGGAATTTTGGCGATATTAGCCATTTGCCAATGCTCGTTAGTTTGATTGCACTTGCAATTGGGCTTTATTTCCGGGGCACTACACTGTGGGTCACGGTCGCAACGGTGCTGTGCTTTTTGCTAGTAATTGATCGCAATAGCATTATCACATTAGTTGTCTATGGGTTTACGGCGCTCTTGATCATCGCGGGATACCAAAGAATAAAATTAGGTCTTAGAAAAACCCAGCTTGATGGGGCAGATGAATCGGAAAACCCACAGTTTGATCTAGTGATTGATGGAAATAACCTTCTAGGGATGGTTGAGTGGGATTTTGAGCCGCTGAAACTCTTTATTGTCGAATTAAAAAGGGATGGATTTAAGGTACATATTTTCTTTGATCACAGTATTTATCGTCTGCTGAAAACAAATAAATTGATGGAACCTACGGAGACTGTTCCGATGAGCCTCTGCCGTATCATGGAGATGAATAGGAATAATCTAACTGTTTCAAAGAAGGGCCATAAGGCAGACGCTCTTTTGATAAGATATGCAGATCGTAATAGAAACACAGTCTTAAGCAATGATAAGTTCAATAAATCCAGTGACGACCGCTTTTACCTGAAGGCGGCTGAGAGACTTAAGAAAAAAGGATTAGTAAAGCGAGTTGGTATAATCGAGGGTAAGCTTACGATTATGTAAGGTCACATCAACTATTGTTATTTGCGACGGAAAATAGAATTTATCGTTATTACAGTCATTAAAGCAAATGTAATTCGAATATTTTTGGTTAAAATCCTGGAGAGCGTACTACATGCAAAAAACCAGAAATGAACGCAAGATTGGTAATGCTAATGAGAAAAGAAAACAAAAAATAAGCACTGAAAATAGTAATATTTTGAAATATATGCGACATGCTTGCCTGCAATTATGCTACCAGTGATTTAGATAATACATCCTATAATTTTCTTGCGTCAATGTAATTATTTTCTAAGTTTAGCTGTCCGGTTTTATAATGCTTTTGAAAAATAGCTCATAAATATTCAATTGCTGAAAAGGTGCCAAAACTTGAGAGATTTATTGAGCAAACAACTATGTGGTTGCGCTATTTTCAAATGCGTATTTACTTATTTCTTTTTTATTATCAGTATTTGACGTCAGTTCATGATTTTCAAGACCTTGAGGTTTAATTGATGGCAAACTCTAATGCTCTTTTGAAAAATTTGTGGGAAAGTCTTGCTTTAAGTCGTGATATTGCCAAGACACTTTTTAAAACTGATCAATACGGGAAGTTATTTCATGAGGCCCAACTTTCTCAGGATGTTGGCAAAATGCTTGATGTTATTTAAGATTTTGAGGCGCTGGTTAAGTATAATTGTGACGCTGGGGCTAATAATTATTTCCATTTTGTTGTTGGAATATGATCGCGCGGGTTTGGTTGTTTCCAATAAATCTATCGGTACGACCCCGGCGGTACTTTATCAGCTTCCAGATAGTACCGGGCCTGTAGTTGTTGT
>CAJWEI010000082.1 GCA_913031285.1 uncultured Alphaproteobacteria bacterium
GTGGTCGGCTTGCGGAGGCGGGCGGTAGTGTTGGAGGGTCTCCCCAAATGTCAGGAAGTACTCTGCAGCCAGAGGGGCTACTCTGGCAGACCTAGCGGCACTGTCAGAGGAGAACGAGGCGACAACCCTCAAGCCCCAAACTCAGGCTCGCGTCTGGGGTCAACTACAGCACTTGCTAGACTGGTGTGTGCAGTCGGGTGAGCTAGAGACCAACCCTTGGGAAGGTCTCACTGTGAAGGCCAAGCCCGAGGTCAGCCCTCATGGGGTCCTGACGGATACGCAGGTTGTCCTGTTACTCAGCAGGAAGGACTGGGTACTGCACAACCTCCTGCTGTTCTGCCTACTCACAGGGCTGCGCTCTGGGGAAGCCTGTGGGCTCCTCGTAGAGGATGTCGTCAGCAAGGGTAACCTCGGACGGTTCATCAGGGTCGCACCTAATGACATCAGGCAGCTAAAGTCGAAGGCAGCTCAGAGAGAGGTACCGCTACACTCCATCCTAGAGAACCTGCTGGATACCACCCTGCCAACCACAGGCAGGCTGTTCCCAACAATGACAGTGGATAAGGTGGTGAAGCGGTACGCCTTCCTGAGGCGGCAACTTCCGGAGCTACAGGGCACGGTGTTCCACAGCACCCGCAAGTGGTTCATCACCCAGTGTGAACGCACAGGGACACCAGAGCACTTCACAGCATCTATCGTGGGGCACCAGTCAGCAAGGTCAGAGAATAAGCTGACCTATGGGCTCTACTCGGCGGGTATCAGCGATGAACAGAAGCGAGAGATTGTCGATAAAGTGAGGTTGCCTAAGGCAGCATAAGCACCGTCTATCAGAAAATAAAAACTAGCGTGTCCCCGCCCAGCCTTTCAATCAGAGGGGCTGGACGGCATTTTGCTCCATAAATATGAACTGCAAGTGCTCCAGTCAGGTTACATTGATCTGCAAGCAGCGCGACAAACATAGGCGTCCAATCCAGATCACGAAAGAAATCAAAAGAGAAAGTGAGAGGTCTGAGGCCGGGTTATCAGCGTGCCGGGGGAGTTTATTTGTTTCTAACTGCGTTGAGTTCAGGGTATCGGTTAAATAGCAGGCTCGCCGGTCTTTCACCAAATCTTAACGGATCGACAAACATGACCTGGCTCGGCATGATGTTTGTCAAATTGCAGTCAGCTCCGAACATTTCGAGATAATTCATTAGATCTGAATACCAAGTCATTGCGGCCTCTTTGGTCGAAGTAATTTCAAAAGCCACACGCTCCCTCCCCAGAACCTCGAGCACTTCACCCAAGACGTCTCGGGCCGCTTCTGCTTGAATTTCGATTTCTTCATGGTCGATCAGAACCGTGAAAGCCCCGTGTTCAAGAAACGGTTCCGCACCTTGAATAATCTCAGCAGCGCTGGCGGGCCGGTCAGCAGCACCTGTTCGCCATCCGCGCTCTGGATGATGTTCATAAATCAAGTTCATACCGCAATCTATTGCTCGCTTGCGCCATTCTTTAAGTTGGCTTTCAGGAACATCACCAAAAGTATTCATGAACTCCATCACCGAAAATCCTAAGGCTGCACCAGCTTCGATGGCTTGATCGACAACCCCTCTTTTGTAGGCCCGAACAAAGTATCCGTGGTCTAAATACGGTTGAATTGCGTGTTGCTTATACAGCGCAATTTTGCGCTTCAGCCACTCCTCTGGATGCCCCATAACCTGCGTGGTTGTAATCTTGACATAGTCAATACGTTCACCGGCAACTTCCAGAAAGTCTTCGAGCTCTCGCAATCCCATACGTTCAAAATACCAAGGCGCTTCATCATAGCCCACATCCTTGACCCAAAGCTGATTTTTCGTTCTGGGTTTTGGTTCTGGTCGGTTTAATGAGAAGACCTCAGACACTGATACCGATTTTGCAGCGTTCATTTTTTCTCTATTTTGCAAGATTACCTCTGATGTTTCGTCTTTTTTAAGTCCGGAGGGTATCGACCGCCACCCTCTGACATTGACCAGATTTGGTGTTAATTCTATCTCACGATACACTCAACCATTTTGTCCACGGACTGAGACAACCTTATCAAGTCAACCTTGATAACGTTATCATTTTAGGGTTATCCTGTCTAGTGATTTCAGCTCTGATCTAAGCGGGGCCCATAGATCCGCGTTCGAGCAACTTGCAAGGCAGCACCAACCTCTTGGTCTGCCAACCTTGCGGTTTCTTAATTTTGTCAATCAATGTCTGAGCCGCCATGCGTCCAATTTCAGCCCGATTTTTTTTCACGGTGGTTAAAGGCGGAGAGCTCACCTCTCCAGAGAATATTCCGTCCATGCCGACAATTGACAACTGTTCTGGAACTTGTATGCCCTTCTCGTTCGCCACCTGCAAAGTGGCCAAGCCCAGTATGTCATTTGAGGCGAAAACAGCTGTTGGCAGCGGATTTTGGCTTAAGAAGTTTTCCATCGACTTCCGAGCCTGCACAAATGAGGCTGTGGAACTTACACTGAAGTCGCAAGCCACCTGCATATTGGCCGGCAGGCTCATACCCTTCTCACGATAGAATTCGCAGAAAAGATCCCGTCGCCATGACGACCCCGAACTCATTGAACCGCCCACCAATAAGGCAATACGGCGGTGCCCAAGCCCGTACAAATGTTCAAGTGCGATGCGCATCCCCGCTTTACTGTCGTTGCCAACGGTATCATAGTTCGAAAACAGGTCTGAATTTGTCAGCAAGATAAATGGTACTGTTTCCAAGGTGTCAAAGTTGGTCATGGGGTGCGACGGTGAGATGATAGCCCCGTCCACGCATGTCTGCACCATATATTGGAAGTGCTCCTGCTCAATGTCCGGATTCCATTCGTTATTTAGCTGGATAACGCTGTATCCGCAGTCTCTCATCTTGTCTTGGATTCCCTTGATCAACTCAGGGAAAAAAGGGTTAGTAATATCAGCAATTGAAATCGCAATTGTATTAGTTTGCTGACGCCTGAAATTAGCCGCAAGTGCGTTCCGTCGATAACCAACCTTCTGTGCCGCTTTTAGAACACGTTCTCGTGTTTTTTCTTTTACCTGAATATCTTTTTGACCATTCAAAACTCTCGCAACAGTGGCCTGCGATAGTCCGCATTCTTTCGCAACGTCGATAATGGTTGTCCGTCTGCCCATAGCCTAGCCTTTATCTTAGTCGGTTGGTCGCTGCACGAGATCGGAACAATACAGAACCAGAATTCTTTATGTGTCATACAGACTGCTCTGGCTACAACGCTACTGAATGTAATTGCTTGGGTCCATAGCCTGTGTTCACCAGACAATTTCTTCTTTGTACGCTACCCAACCGGATGCGCCCGATAAGAAGCAAATCGTATCAATGAGCGTTGAGAAAATCGTCCAGACCGTAAACACATCTTTCAAGCAATAGATTTTAAATGGGTTACGCGGTCCCACCAATTCCAACTAAAATTTACAATGAATGATCTTATAAAACACTTGACACAAAATGATAACGATATCATTTATTGAAATATGCTCAATGTTTAGAAACGGGAGGTTATGAAATGTACAAAATATTCGTATTAATAATTTTGTCTTTTTTTTCGGTATCGTCGACGGCTTATGCCACTGTCGACTTATCAGGGAAAACAATAACTTGGGTTGTCCCATTTAAAGAAGGCGGGGGCACCAGCCGATTCGCGCGGTTCATTCAGCCATTCTTAACAAAGTATCTACCCGGGAATCCGGATATTCAGGTCATGCATATTCCCGGCGGAGGGGCTATCAAGGGTTCCAACTATTTTCAAAAAAATGCGAAACCCGACGGCACTTATCTATTTGGGTGCTCGACATCAGTCATTGTGAATGTCGCAACTGGAAATCCATTGGTTGAGTACAATTTGAGTGAATATCGCCCCGTCCTACTGCTTCCGCAGAACACCCATTGGTTTACTAGAACTGATTTAGCCGATGGGCCACACGATTTGTCTAAGTTGCTGGAACGAGACTTGGTGTTATACGCGCTGAAAACACCAGCATCGGCCGACCTGTTTCATATATGGGTTTTTGACAAATTAGGAATAAAAGGTGCCAAGCCAATCCCAGGCCTATCCTCTTCAGGAGGTTATCAAGCCTTCCTGCGCGGCGAAATCCATATCAGCTCTCATGGCGCGGCAAACTATAAAAAGAAGGTCATACCTGAGATTGAAAAAGGGAAAGTCGTAGACTTGATGACTTTGGGTATCATTGGTGCCGATGGTTCAGTGTCGAGAAACCCGCTGGCACCAAACGCACCAACCTTCCCCGAAATGTATGAGAAAGTAACAGGGGAAAAATTGTCTGGTGATGATCTCGAAGCTTTCTACTCGATTGGTGCAGCTTGGTCGCAAGCATCCAAGTCAATGCTTCTTCCAGAGGGAACCCCAGATGAAATAGTTCAAGTTTTCCGAGACGCCGCCACAAAAATGGTCAATGACCCTGAGTTTAAGGAAAAGGCGACAAAGGCGTTAGGCCCGTTTCCTTTAATAATTGGTGAGGAAGCTGGCGAGATCGTCAAGAAAGCCGCGGTTTTTTCAGACAATACCAAAGAACAGCTCAACACTGTCCTAAAGAACAACAAGTTCACCTTCAGGGTGCGGTAAAAAAGGATAGCTGCTGGCGAAAGCTGGCAGCTTTTTTCCATGGAACAATTTTTCTCCTCCCTCGTACAGCTTTTTGAAATCACCCATTTGGCCTTTCTTTTTGGCGGCACTTTGCTTGGACTAATCGTCGGCATATTGCCGGGGATGGGGGGCACATCTGGTTTAGCACTGGTTTTGCCATTCGTTTTTACTTTAGAACCATCTTATGCGCTCGCGATGATGATCGGAGTTCTGGCGCCAACCACAACCTCAGATACCTTTCCTGCAGTATTGATGGGTATTCCAGGGACATCAGGTTCGCAGGCAACCGTGATGGATGGCTTCCCGCTCTCCAAAAAAGGTATGGCTGCGAGGGCCCTGAGTGCCGCGTTTTCCTCCTCCTTATTGGGGGGCGTTTTTGGCGCCATTATTTTATCAATCTCAATCTATTACGCGATACCAATTATAATGACATTTGGTTTTGGCGAGCAATTTTTACTCGTTGTCTTGGCGCTTTTAATGGTTGGTGCTCTCACAGGTGAAAATTTTTTAAAAGGAGTTACGGCGTGTTGCCTGGGGCTTATCATTGGCTCCATTGGCACTGCACCGATCACCGGAGACTCGCGTTACACGTTCGATACTCTCTACCTTATTGAGGGCGTGCCGCTTGTTATCGTTGGTCTTGGATTGTTCGCGATCCCGGAAATAGTTGGACTGCTTGATAGCAAAGGGGCCATCGCAAAAAGCCTGAAAAACGAAAAAGGATGGCTCATCGGAATTAAAGACGTCTGCAAAAATTGGTTTCTTGTGCTCAGATGCTCGACATTGGGATGTCTGGTGGGCGCGCTGCCAGGTTTAGGTGGTACAGTCGTGGATTGGATCGCCTACAGTCATCTAAAACAAACAGTCAAAGACACGTCGCAGTTGGGCAAAGGCGACATAAGAGGAGTAATCGCACCAGAGTCGGCGAATAATGCTAAAGAAGGCGGTGCGTTAATACCAACATTGCTGTTCGGAATTCCCGGATCTGGAAACAAGGTCTTATTGCTCGGAGGCTTTGTTCTAATTGGCATTGAACCGGGTTTGGATATGGTAACCACCAATCTCGACCTTACATATCTGATGATCTGGTCTTTGGCATTGGCGAACATACTTGGCGCCGGAATTTGTATCGGATTTGCGTCACATATCTCAAAAATAACGCTGGTGCCCTATTATATCCTCGCGCCCGTAATGATTTGCCTCATATTTTTTGCAGCCTTCAACGTTAACCGAGATTGGTATGATTTTATTGGATTGCTCACATTTGGATTGATCGGAATAGCGTTTAAGAATTTTGGTTGGTCTAGGCCAGCTCTACTAATTGGATTTTTCTTGTCTACAAAGGTTGAACTGCTGAGTTATCAGACGCATGCGGTCTATGGCCTGTCTTTTATATCTCGTCCTGTATCTATCATTCTCATTTTGCTTTGCTTGGCCACGATTTTGCTGCTGTTAAGACAAAAATTTGACGCAAGCTACAATTCAAATTTAGTCAAAAACAAAGTGCAACAGATTTGCTTTGTCCTGTTTCTGCTCAGCCTGCCCGTCACTATGATTTGGTCTATTGCTCATTTGGACTATCGGGCCAATCTTTATCCTACCAGTTTAAGCGTTATTGCGATTTTTCTGCTTACCTTCATTTTACTCATTAAGATCGTCGATCTTAGGAAAATCGCATCACTTGATAATGCAGTGTTGCGTTTTGCAAACACCCATATTTTTGAAATCGGAGCTAGATTCAATAATCAGCTTTATTATTATGCAAGTTTCCTCGGCTATTTGGGAATGAACTTTATTTTAGGCTTCCCAATTGCTTCTGTGCTTTTCATCAATCTCTTCATTTTATTCCACGATAAAAAAGCCTTCAAAATATCAATATGTATTTCTGCTGTTCTGATTATACTATTGTGGTTTTTGTCCTCTCTCCTGACCCTGCAGTTTCCAAATGGCGCGATCGGTTTGCTGATTGATATGCCCTGGTGGCTGGGGGGTGATCTAAACTAATAAAGGAAACTCTATGAAAAACCCTGCATTTTCCTGTCTCCCTTTCCTAAAGCGTGAAAGAAAACCAAGGAATAAAGGGATCAATTACGTCAGAGCACCAGTCATGGTCGGTCAATGCATCAATGATTACCTCGACGCTTACAGCGACTTGGTCGACATTTTCAAACTATCCGGAAAGCAGGCAGCCATGATGAGCCAAAGCTCATTAGTGGAATTTATATCGACTTGCAAAGAATATGAGGTGCTTGTTGCCATAGGCAATCCGGTGATGGATGTCGCTTTAGGTGGTGGAAACAACGTCGTCAACGAGTTTCTAGACGACTTGGTTAAATATGAAGTTGATATTATTGAAATATCTAGCATCGCGCGCTCAATCGACGACGACGATATGTGCAGATTGATCGAGAGCGCATCCAAACGGGGACTTAAAGTTATCAATGAAATTGGCGTGGCGTTTGCGCATTCAGAAGTTTTTGAAAAAAATATATTTGTGGAGAGATTAAAGCAGCAATCGAAACGTTTTATTGAAGCAGGTTCTTGGAAAATTCTATTGGAATCTGAGGGACTAACTGAAAATATTGACGAGAAAGATCACCGATGGCACATCATCGACAAAGTCATCAGCCCACTGAATTTAGACCAATTTATGGTCGAGGCTGACGATCAAGACGTGTTATCAAAGTATATCGAAATCTACGGGCCCAACGTCAATATGATGATTGATCATACCAGACTTCTTAAAATGGAAGATGCCCGGATCGGATATGGTCCATCACAGTTTTTATGGGGGAAAGTTGTTAGATATTAACTGTAAAGATTGAAATATAATCAGATAGTTAGCCGCGGAAGAATAGTGATTAGTAACCCACGTTAAATGCAAATACGTCGAGGGCCTACTTGACTGGCAGACGTGGTCTCTAGACGGTGCAGATGATCGCTAGCTTCTCAAACGCAGGGTATGTAAGCTCTCAAACTCCCCAGCTCTGTGGGGCATTTTTAAGTGCGGTTAGGCTAATGAGAACACGCATTAGATTACTGGCAAAGCCTAAATCTGTGCGCTCAATAATTGAGCGCCCCTCGGCGAGAATGACTGTTAGGTAAACCTGAGTCTCTGGTATTTTTGATAGAAGCCAATCGACATAACATATTGCCTGACTTCTTGAGGTGGGGTGACCCCAAGGGTGATGGGGGTATTGTGCAAACCTTTTGCCTAGGCGCTCTTGTGGGTGCCTGGGCGTAAACTGAACCTCCTCCGACTAAAGTCGAAGGGTTCAGTGGTTTTGAGCGCCTGCGACGCACAGTGAGATCTTTTCTGACTGAAGTCGGAGGTTTCAAACCAGATTTTTGGAAAATGAAGCTATGCTCTTTAGCAACTGAAAATTAGTAACGTTCGAAAAGCATAAAATTAATACGTAAAATTTTATGCTTAAGTGCGCGAAATTTAGGTCGTTAGTCAGTTTGGATACGCGGAATAGAACTACTCGAAGTGAAGTAATTATCCCAAATTGCCTGTGCTATTTGGGATGTAGACCTCTAGACCACGGACGACTGTATCCTCGGCTCTGTGCAAGCAGAACCCTTAAGAGAAAGTTTTCCCAGAAGACAAAAGGACAAAGGTCGGTGCGCTGGCTGCAGAGCTATATGTACTGGCTAAGTGAACGCAGACGGATGGACAGTAAGCCCTGGTGTGCCGAGGTAAAGCACAGATGTCTGCATATGAAGAGAGAGGGACCAGACAGGTGTTGTCGCGACAGCTTTGGCTGCTGAGTAAGGCAATCCGATAAAGACAGGTGAACTAATTCTCGGCTCCGTGGTTACGGGACCGGCAGAGAAAATTTCTCCTGACGGACAGAACTATATACCCTCCGCTCTTGCTGGTAGGGAGCTCATGGAAATTATTACAAAATGGGTTCGAAAGAACTCATAGGATCCTAAAAATGGCACTCACAATAGCAACTAACAATGCCGCACTTAATGCCGCCGCCTCTGCATCTAGCGTGAACCGAGTCATGGAAACGTCCATGGCACGCCTATCATCCGGGAAGCGGATAAACGCAGCCTCTGACGACGCTGCAGGCGTTGCTATCAGTTCTCGCTTGTCCTCAGAAATTCGCGGTACAGACCAAGCAATCCGCAACTCACTTGACGGCCGAGCTCTGCTGGACACTGTTGAGGGTGCCCATAAAGAAGTTGAGAGCATATTGCAGCGCATGCGTGAAATTGCTGTTCAAGCGGCAAATGACACCAACAATGCACAAGACAAGGCCAACCTTCAGGCTGAATTAGACGCAATGATTACGGAGATTGACCGTATTTCTAGCACTACTTCCTGGGCTGGCGAGAGATTAATGGAAGATGAAAACGACACATCATTTTCATTTCAGGTTGGCACCGCCACTGGTTCTGAAAACCAAATTACTGTTAACATAACCGGGATAAACGCGAACTCCTTGAGGGTATCCGACACGAATATTACTGTCCCTAAATCAAATAGACCTGGACACCATAATACAAATGATATCGAGTTGGGTTTTTGGGAATCCAGTAGTAGTAGTTGGATCGGTTTTGTTGGAGACACTACTGAGGGCGAAGATAGCATTGTCGAAGTTTCGGGATCTCAATATGTGGTTACGGCAGGGACTCAATCAGAGAAAGCCGAAAACTTAGCAAGGCAACTTGGCATTTCAGAAGATGATTTTGGTACCTACGATGCAGACGATGGGACCATTAGGGGATATGTTACAATAGGAGAGGGGCCAGCTTTAAATCCAGATGGTGCACTGTCAGATTATATTGCGGCATATGATGCGAGCGGGCAATTCATATTTTTTGGAGACCCACTAATTGCTGGTGATGGCGTTCAGCAAGATTTTATTCAAACTACCCCTAACTCAGACACCTATGAACAGCCTTTACTCGTCAGTAATTATGATCATAACGGAGTTGCCTCAGCGCTTTCCTCCATGACAACAATCGATGCAGCAATTAAAACCGTCAACACTCAGCGTTCTGAATTGGGTGCTGTCTCAAACCGGCTGAACCACACCGTTAACAACCTGACGAATATCTCGGCCAACCTATCGGCAGCCAGAGGCAGTATCGAGGATGCGGACTTTGCACTTGAGACCACAAACTTGGCCAAAAACCAGATCCTGCAGCAGGCGTCCACCGCGATGCTGGCCCAAGCCAACGCGTCCAAGCAAAATGTGCTGAGCCTGCTACAAGGATAAGCAGAGGTCATAGAGCAATCGAACAATAGCTAAGGCAGGTCTGCATCACGCGGGCCTGTTTTCCGCTGAATTGCGATTTCTCAGGCTGGTCCTCGACCGCATTCAAAGTGATGTTGAAGCATGGGAATTATTCAAGGCACATATTAATACGTGAAAAATAGCTACTATTAAACAGCGGTAAATTCTCTTAACAACCGTGGCTAGAAAATTTAGGGAATTGTTCATGTCGAATTCGCCAGATAATTTAATGATTGAAGCCCAATCGCAGATTTTAGCTGGGGACAAAGTTTCAGCAGAACAAACTTTTCAGAAAATCCTTTTAAACTTTCCGGACCATAAACCGGCTCTTGTTGAACTGAACAAACTAAAAGGCGCAAAGGCAAGCTCGGGGCCCATTTTGAAGGGCTCAATTCATGAGTATATTGAATCTTTAGGTGCATTATTTAGGCAAGGAAAACTGAAAGAAACGATCAAGGTTGGAACATATTTGGCCAACGAGTATCCAGATCAACTTGATCTTCATGCGCTTGTTGGAACCGCAAATCTCAAACTCAAAAAATTTGAAGCTGCTATAGAGAATTTCACCAAGGCAATCCAAATTGACCCTAAGTCGGTTGTATCTCATTTAAACCTTGGCGTTGCATTGAAAAATACAGGCAAAATTGATCTGGCAATAGAAAGCTACGAACAAGCTCTCACAATTCTGCCAGATTATCCCGAAGCACTTAATAATCTTGGCAGTGCATTAAATATTAAAGGCGAATTTGACGCTGCAGTGGAAAAGTTGACAAAAGCATTGGAAATACGCCTCGAATATCCAGAGGCGCACTACAATATTGGCGCTGCTTTCAAAGGAAAAAAAGACCTAGGAGCAGCGCTCCATGGTTATAAAAACGCCATTAAACTGCAGCCAGATCATTTTAAAGCTCATGTAGAGCTTGGTGAGGTGCTCACTAATCAAAAAGAATATGAACAAGCTATTAAAATTCTGAATAAAGCACTGACTTTGGAACCAAAGTCAATCGTCGCCTTGCAAACTCTTTCAAAAGCTTTTGAAGAAAAAGACAATTTAAAAAAGGCAATTGACACCCTTAAGACTGCTTTGGAGTTAGCACCGAAACACGGGGGGCTAAATTTACAGATGGGCAATCTAAGTCAGCAAAGTGGAGCATTGGATGAAGCTAAAAAATATTTGCATAAAGCGCTGGAACTCAGGCCGGATCAGCCAGAGGCCCACAGAGCCGTTTCTAATACCAAAAAATACAAGTCAGACGATCCGCAGATAATTAAAATGAGTAAACTGCTGGCTACAGATGGTTTAGTTGACGAAGGTAGAATGCATCTCAATTTTGCTATGGCGAAGGCGATGAGCGACACAAATAATTACGAAGAAGCTTTCAAAAATTATGTAAGCGGTAACGAAATCAGGCATAATCTTTTAAATTATAGAATAGAACAGGATCAGACATTATTTTCTAAAATAAAGGAGCGGTTTGAGGAGGACAAATTTATAGGTAGTGACGACGTCAAATATCCAGATGCAAATAGAAAAAGCCCAATCTTTATATTGGGAATGATGCGCTCAGGAACAACTTTAACCGAGCAGATAATATCCAGTCATTCTCAAGTGTACGGTGCCGGAGAGCTTAGCTTGTTATCAAGATCAGTTGGGAAAAGTGGATGGATTAATTCTAATAAGCCAACCAAACCTTCAATTTTTTCGAGAGTAAGGTCAAACTACATGGAAGGCATTGATCAACTAAATGCCACCGAGCCTTATATTACCGACAAAATGCCGGTCAATCATCGTTGGGTGGGTTTCATATTATCATCAATGCCAGACGCCAAAGTAATTAATCTACAGAGGGACGCTAGGGCGACTTGCTGGTCTAATTTCAAACACTACTTCGCTCCTGATGGGAACGGATATACGTATAATATAGAAGATCTAGTGGAATATTATAAACTGTATGTGGATCTAATGGAGTTTTGGAGACAAAAATATCCAGGCAGGATATATGATCTCAATTATGAACGATTGACTGAAAATCAGGAAGAGGAAACGCGGAAATTAATTGAGTACACAGGGCTTGAATGGGAAGATCAATGCTTATCTTTTCAAGACAATGTGAGGCGTGTAAAGACCGCGTCCTTGTCTCAGGTGCGTCAAAAAATGTACCAAGGCAGTTCTGATGAGTGGCGAAAATACGAACCTTATTTGGGCGAGATGTTAAGTGCGCTCAAGGGCATTTAATGATTCAATAATAAAGAGACGGAATCAGACCCATTGATAGCGGCTCTTTTTGCGTAGCATAGGTTATATTTGGTCAAAATCTAAAATTTACAAATAA
>CAJWEI010000083.1 GCA_913031285.1 uncultured Alphaproteobacteria bacterium
TTTAAAAATTAGAGCATCAGATGTGAGCACAAATTTATTTTTCAATCGGGGTTGGGACGAAATTGGCATTATCACGTTTTCCAGCTAAAGTTGCTGATAAAAAAACCTCCTGAAAACCTTAAACGACGATGTGTTTGCGCACCTGCGACAGATGTGTGCTGGCGATTAAAAGCCCCTCCAAACTTTGGTTAAAAAATTATTGCTTTAAGTATTGGTTTTTCGATGTGTTTTTGGGTTTTTTAATCGGATTATGTTCATTTTATTAGTAGCTTATTAACGCTAATAGAACTAATCAAACAAATAATAATCTAAAATCGTACTTTCTTCGTGAACTCTGATATCGACAGTCGTTAGAACCAAAAACATCGTAGCCAACAGCCTCATTGAAACTGCAAGTTATGGAGCTGACTTATGAATGAAATACGGGATCGACATTTTATAGATGATCTCGTTCAATATGGACGAGAGTATCTTCTGACCGATGTAGACGATCTGGTTTGGGAGTGGTTGTAACAATCCCTTTTCGTTGACAGTAAAAATCAGGCAACAGACAGAGGCAAAACCTTGTTGCTTAGGCTCAGCTAGACTTCAAATAATATCTCATTTATTTTGATCCAATCTGTAGCATGACCCGTACACCTATAGAATTGTGCGTTCAAATGTACGTAGCGTTCATAACTAATCGTTTATTTAAAGCGCGGGCGAGCCCCCCGAGACGTTGGGAAATGATGTGAAACAATGTATTTGCGGACGATCACCGACAGCCACTTGCAATGGATGGCATAAGCTGACCCATGCAGAGTGGCAGGTTAAAAAACTCATCTTAGAAGCAAAGACGCATGCTGAAAAAGTCGCAGAGGACTATTCTAAACTCATGGAACAAAAAAACTGGCTCCGTTGAAGCAATTACACGGGTTAACAATAAGCGCTTTTACTTTCGGATCAGCCAGAACTGTATACCAACAAACAAACAGCACTAAACTCCCACCTCTGTGGCCATCATTATACGTTTTTTAGAAACCTTAGAAGCACAAACCGTTAAGCCACGTTGTCCCTTGGGCAGAACTAACACACCGTCGAACGCTGTTTTTGCCCCTAAAGGCCCCTTCCTCAACACAAAGGCGTTAGACTTCAGCGCCCAAGCATGCAATGTCGCGAACGCGCGTTTCGACCCTGCTCCAAGATACTCGAAACGCCCGCAAGCCAATAGGTTTTTGCACAATTACCTTACGCAAGATCTTCAAAAATATTCATCAGAATACTTATTGCACACCAGCTTTAATCAATATAAAACCGATCATCTTCAAGGAGTTAAGGTAACTACTTGATGTGCCCTTTATGGGTTTTTATATGTCTTGTTAGGATCTCGGCGCAAATGCCGCTTCGTTCCAGCTACAGAAGTAGAATGCCTCAGGAGGGGCTCTTAATAACCGGCATAACTTCAATTGAATCTGTACCGAAATGGGAACATAATAAAATTTCATGCAGCTTCTGAAACACAAAATTTTAATAATAAAAAAGAAGTCACCTGTAGGTTCTCTCTTACCTCTTTCTAGCTTGTTGAAGCATACCGATTTTAAGTTTAATCGTAATCCTACTCCCATTGCTTAGCTCTTTTGCTCGACTTATCGATTCAATGCCTGAAAAGTGAAAAATTATTGCTTAGCAGATCAGCTTAAAAGAAAGTAATATATGGAGAGCGGAACCAAAAGTTAGTCGAATAAAGTGACTGCTTGAATAGTAAAATAGAAAGCTAAAACACTGTTGACCTTAATCGAGTTTTAGCGTTTGATCAAGATTTACAAAGCTCGAGTTCCACCAATTATCTTTTTTAAGTCCGCAATCGGACGATTTGATCTCGTGCCAGAATTTACATATTCTATTTCTGGGAGGAACAGAATGAAACTTAATATTAAAACTCTTAGCGCAACGGCGGCACTGTCAATAGGCATTAGTAGTGTTGCATACGCAGATGTCTGTGACACGCCTTCGAAACTTGGCGATATGGGAAACTTCGCTGGTGAAGTGATAACCATGCAAGGATCATTGTTAGGCACTGACCAAGAAATGTTAGAGAACACTATAAGTTGTTTTGAAAATGCAACTGGTGCAACAATCCAATATTCTGGTTCACGCGATTTCGCTGCTCTAGTTGTTGCAGATATGCGTTCAAACAATCCCCCTAATATTGCAATTTTCCCGCAGCCAGGCCTCGCCGCTGATATGGCCTCAGAGGGTCACCTGATTCCAATCGGGGATGATGCGGCATCCTGGATGACTGACAACTATGGAGCCGGTTCTTCATGGGTTGACCTTGGTACTTACGCAGACGCCAGCGGCAATGAGCATTTCTATGGCTTTGCGTATAAAATGGACCTGAAATCTTTAGTTTGGTATTCACCAGAGCAATTTGAAGATAACGGTTACGAAATTCCTGCGACAATGGAGGAACTAATTGAGCTATCTGACCAAATGGTTTCAGATGGTAATACTCCTTGGTGTATCGGTGTGGAGTCTGGGAATGCAACCGGGTGGACAGCAACCGACTGGATGGAAGACATTATGCTGCGCACCACTTCAGCGGAAAACTATGACCGGTGGGTTTCAAATGACCTCGCTTTCAACAGCCCTGAAGTTATCAACGCAATGGAGCTGTATGGTCAGTTTTCAAGAAATGACGACTACGTCGCCGGTGGTTCTTCTTCAGTGGCTACCACGTCTTTTGGTGACGCGCCTAAAGGTCTGTTTTCATCCCCACCAAGATGTATGATGCATCGCCAGGCTTCTTTCATTACAGGTTTTTTTCCTGATAAAGGAGCAGAAGTTGCACGAGGTGAGGCAGATGCGTTCTATTTCCCGCCATTCGCATCAGAAAATTTAGGTAATCCAGTTTTGGGTGCTGGGACTTTGTATACCATGGCTAAAGACTCTCCTGCCACTCGCGGATTTTTTAAATATCTACAAGAAGCCTCCGCTCATGAAGCTTGGATGCAGCAAGGTGTATTTTTAACCGCCCATAAAGGCGCTGACTTATCAGCATATGCAACACCACTTCTTAGAAAGCAGGGAGAAATTTTGGCAAATGCAACAACCTTTCGCTTTGATGCGTCTGACTTAATGCCTGGTGCGATTGGAGCTGGAGCTTTTTGGAGCGAAATGACGGCGTTTGCCAACGGCCAAGACGCACAAAAGACAGCTGATAACATTCAATCAGCTTGGGACGCTATTAAGTAGAGATCGTGGCCAAAAACAACTAAGAGCACAGGGACTCCTGTGCTCTTAATTTACTATAATCGAGCACCACTAATACATGCGGTCACTACAGTCTATAATATTCAGTAACAGCTTAGCAATTGTACTTACAATTGTCTGCGTGCTACCGATAACTGCTGTATTTATTCTTTCACTTACTGCACCGATTGATGATGCTTTTGCTGATTTTGGTCTCTGGCTGCATAAAAAATATAGCTGGTCTGAAGTAACTTTTGTTACTGAGCTTAGATTCGCAAAGGTAGGGTTCGCGCTACGGGCTGTCCTAATAGCACTATTTATTTCATTTCTATATTATTGGATCGCAAATTGGCTCAACTTCGGACTGGCTAATGTCAGATCAAGTAAGTCAATTGGTAAAAGATCACTAATTGTAGAAGCCATTCAACCCTGGATCTTTGTCGGGCCGGCGCTGATCTTGCTCTTATTATTTTTGCTAATCCCTGCACTTACAACATTGAAAATCTCTTTCACAGAACCCGGTGGCTCAGCTTCCATTAACAATTATTCGTTTCTGTGGGATCGAAATGCTTTGGGCTACATCCAATTCAGGCTAGCGATGAGAAATAGTTTAATGTGGCTAATTTTAGTTCCTTCTCTGTGTATAGTATTAGGATTGTTGATTGCCGTTTTAGCTGACGCTGTGAGCTGGGGTGTCATAGCTAAAACTTTCATTTTTATTCCTTTAGCGATTTCATTTGTTGGAGCATCGGTTATCTGGCGAAATATTTTTGCGGGTGGCGGGATCGAACCTCAGGAGGCAATAAATGGGGTTACTCCTTCCTATCAAATTGGTCTTCTAAAAGCTATTTTAGGACACACCCCCGAGTATAATGAGCCACTGTATAACCTTAAGTTTTGGGGTAATTTTTACCTAATGTGGATCATGGTGTGGATTAAATCAGGATTCGCAATGGTTATTTTTTCTGCAGCATTAAGAGGTGTGCCACAAGAAACAGTTGAAGCCGCAATAATTGACGGAGCAAACCCACGGCAACTTTTTTTTAGAGTAAAATTACCGCAAATTTTTTCTACCGTGGTAGTTGTATGGACTTATCTTGTAACGGATGTCCTGAAAGTATTTGATATCCCCTACGCCTTGTCTGCAAATGATGATGATAAGCTTCTGCTTGCTACTATGATGGAGGCAGCCATGAATACTTGGTCTATCGGAGGAAGTAATGTTGATAATTTATTTGCAGCAATAGCAATAATGTTAATGCTTACAGTTATTCCTCATATGATTTTTCTTGGTTGGCGCATTCGTCGCGAACAAAAGCAATTAGAACATTAAGGGAGTTGTGATCGTGTATAATCGGTTTTTTTCCCATATTATTTTAGCAGCAATTTTAATAATTTGGGTGGTTCCATTTGTAGCACTTATAACAACATCGTTTAGATCAGAAGTGGCGTCTAAAACTTCAGGCTTTTGGACAGCTTTTACACCAACCGAACTTGGGCATCGCTTTAGCACACATGACAAGGGGCAACAGATCAAAATCATAGAAATGCGCGGTAATATTTTCAAACGAATAAATGAAAATGAAGAGTGGTTCACAATTTCTGGAGAGATAAAATCGATTTTGTTTAAAGCTCGGGTACCTGATTCAGATAAGCCTGGAAAAACAAAATTAATAAGAAAACTTGTTCCCGCAGGCGAGATTATGAATGTTAGAGGGGGTGATTTTGTCTTTCAAGCTAATGGTGATTTTGTTTGGTCCTTTCCAGAAGCAATAGCACCAAAACCAAAAAATCTTGATGTGTTTATCAAACAAGATCCAGTATTTGGGGCCGAAGCATATTTCGAAGTTCTGTTGGATAATAAAGACGTTCCAAATGCTCTCATCTCTTCGTTTATTGTAGTTGTACCAGCAACTATAATCCCTATAACGGTTGCTGCATTTGCCGCTTATGCTTTCTCGTGGATGCGATTTCCGGGAAGAGATTGGTTGTTTATAATCGTAGTTTCTTTGATGGTTGTTCCAACGCAACTGGCTTTTTTACCAATTCTGCAAGGGTTGAACGGCCTTGCAAGTTGGGCCACAGCACTTAAACAATGGACAACCGATTGCGAATTAACAAACACCTGTGCGTTTCCAACTAAGTCGTTTGCAGGTTTATGGCTTACACATACTGGGTTCGGCCTTCCTCTCGCTATCTTTCTTTTGCGCAATTACATAGTTGGACTCCCTCGAGAACTACTTGAAAGCGCTAAAATCGATGGTGCCAATCATATGCAAATTTTCGTGAAAGTAGTATTACCGCTTTCTGTTCCAGCACTCGCTTCATTCAGTATTTTTCAGTTTCTTTGGATCTGGAATGATTTACTTGTTGCGATGTTCATAGGTCCGAGTGCTAATGATGATGTGGTTTTTCCAATTTTGTTAGAAAGACAATTGGGAACTTTTGGAGATCAGCTACATCTTTTGAATGCGTCCGCAGTAATTTCTATGGTTGTGCCAGTGATAGTATTTCTTGCTATGCAAAAATATTTTATCAGAGGTCTGTTGGCTGGATCCGTTAAGGGAGGTTAAACAATGTCTTCCTTAAAATGGTGGGAAAATGCTGTTATTTATCAAATTTACCCACGATCATTTCAGGACTCAAATGGTGATGGCATTGGTGATCTTAATGGCATCACTTCCAGATTAGATTATATCTCCAACTTGGGTGTTGATGCTATTTGGATAAGTCCTTTTTTCACGTCCCCTCAACATGACTTTGGCTATGACGTGTCTAACTATTGCGACGTTAACCCTGAGTATGGATCGTTGAAGGATTTCGATAATTTAATTCATAAAGCCCATAAGCTTGGCCTGCGTCTTATGATAGATATCGTCCCTGCCCATTGTTCTTCCCATCATCCCTGGTTTAAAGAAAGCCGCCAATCCAGACAGAACCCGAAAGCAGATTGGTTTCATTGGGTAGATCCAAAACCCGACGGTACTGCACCTAATAATTGGCTATCCTTTTTTGGAGGTGTAGCTTGGACATGGGAGCCACGGCGACAACAATATTATTTACATAATTTTTTACCAGAGCAACCAAACTTAAACCATGCAAACGCTGAAATACGAGAAGAGTTGAATAAAGTAGCCAGATTTTGGTTTGATCGAGGTGTAGATGGTTTCAGGTTAGACGCAGTTCACACTATCAATGGGGATAGTGCACAGTATTGTGATAATTTGGCAGATCCAAATTTCGTGCTTGGTCCCCTACCTCAAGACCAACAACCTTTCTTTAGACAATTACACGATGTAGGGCAGCTTAATCAGCCGGTAATCCAGGAATTTAGTGTGGCCTACAGAAAAATAGCCGATGAATATGTCGGTGACCGCTTTCTCATGGGAGAGGTGGATGGAGATAAAGGTAATGCTATAAACGTTAGTAAAACGTTCTCAGAACCTGGCAGGCTTCATGCAACATATAATTTTGATCTTCTCGAATGGTCAGGATTGACAGTCCCAGGTCTTAAAGAGGTTATTTCTAACGCAGTAGAAGTTTTTAACGGCTCCGGTCGATTATGCTTTGCCTTCTCCAATCATGACGTTCCAAGATCAGTAACCCGTCAGCTAGAGCCACTTGGCATTTCCGTAGATAAAAAAGATGATTTGCAACTATTACTTCTTCAACTGGAAACATCACTCATCGGTTCGACCTGCGTTTATCAAGGTGAAGAATTAGGCTATGATGATGTTATAAATATTCCATTAAATAAAATGAAAGATCCCTGGGGAATAAGTTTTTATCCTGAATTTTTAGGCCGGGATACGTGTAGAACACCTATGGTTTGGGATAAGAAGCAATCTATGGGTGGGTTTACTACATCAAATCAGTCTTGGTTACCAATAGCTGAAGTTCACTTAGAGAAAGCCGGGCTGGAGATGGCAAAAAATACCAAATCAATCTACAGTGAGTTTTCTAAGTTTTTGCGATGGCGAAAAATGCAACCCGCAATGATGCAGGCTAATATCATGTCAGAGATTTCTGGAGGCTCTAGAGAAATAATTTTTGATAGGGTGAGTAATTATCAAAAAATACGATGTAAATTTGATTTTGAAAAAGTTAAAGCCACTTTTGAAGAGGTAGAGAATGACGCAAGTTGAACTTAAAGGTGTCAGTAAATCTTTCGAGAAAACAAAAGTTATAAATGATGTAAACCTATCCATAGAAAAAGGCGAATTCGTTGTTTTTGTTGGACCTTCTGGGTGCGGAAAATCGACGCTACTGAGGCTAATTGCTGGTTTAGAGAAATTAACGGATGGCGAAATTATAATAGCAGACAAGCCTGTTATGGATTTGCCTCCTTCGGAGCGTGGGATCGCAATGGTTTTTCAGTCATATGCTCTTTATCCACATATGTCCGTTTTTCAGAACATGGCCTTCTCTTTAAGTCTACAAAAATTATCAAAAGCTGCGATTAAAACACGAGTAGAGGCAGCAGCTAAAATTCTTCAAATGGAGCATCTTCTTGATCGAAGGCCAGCTGCATTATCCGGTGGACAGCGCCAACGTGTTGCTATTGGCAGAGCAATCGTAAGAAATCCTGAGGTATTTTTATTTGACGAACCGTTGTCGAATTTGGACGCAGCTTTGCGCCATGACACGCGTGTAGAAATTGCGCGGCTT
The DNA here is from genome assembly GCA_913031285.1 of uncultured Alphaproteobacteria bacterium. Lineage (GTDB taxonomy): Bacteria > Pseudomonadota > Alphaproteobacteria > Rhodobacterales > Rhodobacteraceae > LFER01. Next base: position 7,900 of record CAJWEI010000083.1, read on the forward strand.
CACAGAAAACTTGAAGCAACAACCATATATGTCACTCATGATCAGGTAGAAGCAATGACCTTAGCTGATAAAATCGTTGTCCTTAAAGATGGTAAAGTCATGCAAGCTGGGAAGCCAATGGACCTATTTAATAGGCCAGAAAATGAATTTGTGGCTGGCTTTTTAGGTTCTCCGAAGATGAACTTTTTTAATGGAGTTTTGGGCACTGTTTCAAGCGAGATTAATCGTGCAGAGTTTCGTGGCCTAGGAATGGAGTTGAGGGATTTACGCCTGGTATCGACGAAAAAGACGAACGGTGCCGCTGTGCGTTTGGGCGTTCGCCCGCAGGACTTGTTTCTTGATCCTAAGGGTACGCTTAAGGGCAAGGTGACTTTAGTAGAGCAGCTCGGGACAGAAACTATAGTTGAAGTGTTATCTCCCGAAAACGTCTTATTTCGATATGCTAGCTCAGAACAAATCGATCTGAGTGTCGAACAAGATATAAGCTTTAGTTTTGATGTAAATAAGGCACATATTTTTTGATAAATCGTAGCGGCTATCCTGCGGATTTTCTTTTTGGAACTGCCACATCGGCCTATCAGATTGAAGGGCATAAATTCGGTGGCGCCGGCAGCACTCACTGGGACAGTTTCGCTGCCACGCCCGGCAATGTTACTGGTTTAGAACATGGACAACTAGCCTGTGATCACTATCATAGGTTTGAAGAGGATTTGGATCTTGTTGCCGCCGCAGGATTTGACTCATATCGTTTTTCAACCAGCTGGGCACGAATCATTCCGGAGGGGATTGGGACAGTGAATCAGCAAGGATTAGATTTCTACGATCGCTTAACTGATGCCATGTTGGAGCGAGGGCTGAAACCTGCTGCAACCCTTTATCATTGGGAAATGCCTTCAGCCATGGAAGACCGTGGCGGATGGCGAAATCCTGATATAGCCAAATGTTTTGGTGATTTCACAGAGGTCGTTATGAGGCGGCTTGGTGATCGGATGTTTTCGGTTGCGCCGATTAATGAGCCATGGTGCGTTGGCTGGTTATCACATTTTGAGGGGGTACATGCCCCGGGCATACGTGATATTAGGGCAACGGCACGCGCAATGCATCATGTGCTTTGTGCGCATGGAACTGCGATCGCGCGAATGCGTGCTCTGGGGGTAAAAAACCTTGGTGCGGTTTGTAATTTTGAATATGCAAATCCAATAGATTATAAGTCTGAAAATTGTGTAGCTGCAGCTCGTTATGATGCTATCTACAACCGTTTCTTTATGGGTGGTATTTTTCACAGAACCTATCCAGATTTGGTACTCGAGGGATTAGAAGCTTTTCTGCCCAAAAGATGGCAGGACGATTTCGATTTGATCGGTATGCCCGTTGATTGGTGTGGTATCAACTATTACACTCGTTCTAATGTGGGTCATAAAAAGGGTCCATGGCCAAATTTACAGAAGTATGAAGGAGCGCTTGATAAGACTCAAATGGGTTGGGAAATCTATCCACATGGGCTTTTTGATTTCATAATGCGTACGCACCAAGATTATACGCATGGTTTGCCAATCTACGTGACTGAAAATGGAATGGCGAATGATGATTTGGTAGAAAACGGCATAGTTAATGATGATGCCCGGCTTGACTATATCTCTGCGCATTTGTTGTCAGTTTTGAAAGCGATTAAACAAGGTGTGCCGGTGGCCGGTTATTATGTTTGGTCCTTGTTGGATAATTATGAATGGGCTTTAGGTTATGACAAGCGGTTCGGCTTGATTCATGTAGATTTTGAGACCCAAAAGCGCACACCAAAAAAATCATATTTTGCATTCAAAGAGACGCTTACATGATAATCAAAAATATCCGTTTGTATTTATCTAAAGCGTTGCGCAGATCTGATTTATTTTCCGATCGTGTCTCTCCAATAGGATCTTAAAACAGGTAACTATATGACAAAAAAACGCCCCAATATCCTTTTTATAATGGCAGATGATCATGCATCAAAGGCTATAAGTTGTTATGGTGCTGGTATAAACAATACGCCCAATCTGGATCGAATCGCAAATGAAGGTGCGAGATTGAACCATTGCTATGTTACCAATTCGATATGCACACCCAGTCGTGCAGCGATCCTCACTGGCACGTATAATCACGTTAACAACGTAACTACTCTTGAAACACCGATCGATAATCGTGGACCTAACGTGGCTAAGCATCTAAGGACCGGTGGTTATCAAACTGCACTTATTGGGAAATGGCACCTTGGTGAGGGCAAAGCCCATGAACCAACAGGCTTTGATTTTTGGTCGGTCCTTCCGGGCCAGGGAGAATATTTTGATCCCTATATGATCGAGATGGGGAAAGAGATTGAGACGCTGGGGTACGCAACTGACGTCATTACAGATAAAAGCCTCGAATGGCTCAACCAATGTAATCAAGAAAAACCATTCTTTTTGATGTGTCATCACAAAGCGCCACATCGTGAATGGGAACCACATCCAAAAAACCGACATCTGTATCAAGACGATATAGACTTGCCTGATACGTTTGATGATGATTACAAAAATCGCGCTAGGGCGGCAACTGAGGCGCGCATGCGTATTAAAGAAGACTTGAAATATACTGATTTAGGGTTGGTGCAGCCCGAAGGCGGCGCGGAAGTCGGAGAGCGTACAAAACCGGGGTCAATTGATAGGTGCATTCCAAACCCTGAAGATGTTGGAAAACTGCGCCTGATAGACCGCGATTCTGGCGAGATTTTTACTTTTCAGACCCGAGATGAATTGAGTTATTTTAAATATCAGCGCTATCTTAAACGTTATTTGCGCACGATACACTCAGTTGATGAAAGCGTCGGACGACTGCTAGATTGGTTGGATGAAACCGGGAAGGCAGACAACACAATTGTTATCTACACTTCCGATCAAGGGTTTTTTTTGGGCGAACACGGATGGTTTGATAAACGGTTCATGTATGAAGAGTCGTTCCAAATGCCGTTTCTCGTCCGCTACCCGAGGAGTATTCCCGCGGAAACCATCTGCAACGATATGTTATGTAATGTTGATTTTGCCCCAACATTCCTTGAATATGCTGAATTGCCTATACCAAACTATATGCAGGGACGCTCAGCTCGCACAGTCCTAGAAGGGAATCCACCTAAAAATTGGCCACAGATTGCTTATCACCGATATTGGATGCATCGTGATCCTGATCACAACGCTTATTCTCACTACGGAATTCGTGATCAGCGCTACAAACTGATTTACTGGTACAATGACGGCTTTGATCTGCCTGGTACAAACATGGGTGGGCAGGATAAAGAATGGGAATTGTTTGATTGCGAAAAAGATCCGCTTGAACTTTTCAATGTTGCTGATGATCCGGCTTATTTCAAAATTAAAGCAAAAATGCTGAGTAAATTAGCTGCAAAAATGGCGGAAATAGGAGACGAACCTGCTCATTAACTAAGGTTTTTATAAAACGGATAGCATTCTGATCCCATGAAACACTGGCAGGTGTAAACTTCGACATGTAAACAGAGGAAATATAATTTTTAACGGGTTGCTGACATAAATAGGCTTCATGTTTTTTGAGTAGAGACAATCACTCGAGCTGTTTTATGAATAGTTTTTTATCATGTAAAAAATAACGGCTTAAAGGTTCATGTTTCTGCTGTCGGTTGAAGACACATTTTTTAACCCAAACAAAGTGAAATACTGAACACGCACTTTTACGAACATCTCACTTTATATATTATAACATATAGAAATACCCTATATCCTCGTCATCCTCGTCGGTGAAGGAAAAACAACGTTCAATTCAGCTGCGGCGCCATTTTATGATTGGTAAAAACTAATGCCGATGAGAGCAAAGCGTCGTTTCATACGCAAAACTCAACCATTTCCACCGCAGACGCGGCTGTTTTGATAATTCTTAGCAGAAGATATTCAATTAAACTAGGATGCTGCACAGCAATTAACTTTGCTCAGACCCAGTTTAAAAATTTTGCAGTTGAAGATATTACAAAGCTGCGATCGAACCCTCTGATTTGTCGAGCGAAAAGCCACTTTACACGCCCCCCAAAAAAACCGCGGAGTGCACATTACAACCGAAATGCTTCGGCGCAATTTCGGCGCAATTGACCTCTGAGCCAAGCCTCACTAGGGTGCCGCAGATACGCTAGGGGATCGTCCATGAGCATAAGCAAAATAGGTGTCGTTCTTATGATTTGCCTCGGCCTCGTTGGCTT
>CAJWEI010000084.1 GCA_913031285.1 uncultured Alphaproteobacteria bacterium
CGGCATTAATGGGGGTAGCCCCGGGTGGGGTCAATGAGTTGTTAAAGTATAACGATATGCTGATGAAACTGGAGCCGACAAGCAGAGAGACTGAAAATGAAAGAAGTCCTTAAAAGGATTTGCGAATTACAACCTAGCTACTCGCCTGATAATACCCGCGAGATGCAGGAAAGAGGTAAATTTATCCGGCAAGAGTTAATTTCTGAACTAAAGTCTATGAGGAAGATATTAGCTCCTAAATTAGGTGCATACGGCAATGCTTTCACCGTTGGTGCGTCTGACGGTATTGGCCGTAAAACCGAAGCACCCTGGGACATTGAAGAATGGAAATTAACACCAACTGCATTTCGCGTAGAAAAAAAATTCTAAGGCAGGTGATTGGTACTAAGGATGTATGACTCTTTGATACGGACTAACAACGAAAATTAATGGCTTAAGCCAGTGTTTTTGTGCCATCAGATTACCACCAGAGCACCTATAATACACGAAAGGTTCAGCGCTATTTGCGCTAAACTTTTGATATTAGTGGTGAGCCGTGCAGGGATCGAACCTGCGACCCACTGATTAAAAGTCAGTTGCTCTACCAACTGAGCTAACGGCCCACTAGGCGATCTGTCTAGGAATAGACTCACCGATGGTCAACCCCAAATTCAAAGAAAATTCTTCAATCTATGGATTCCTGAGCACGCCCGCGATATACGCCGTTCATGAAAGATAAGACACACATAAATCTGCCATTCATGAAAATGCATGGGCTGGGAAACGACTTTGTCGTTGTAGACGCCAGAGACCATAGTTTTCTAGCGTCCCATTCTATGATAAAATTGATCTCTGACCGCAATCGAGGTGTTGGGTTTGACCAGCTTGCCGTGATAAACAAAGAAGACAGGCATCTGCATTTAGTTTTTTACAACGCTGATGGCTCAACCTCGGCAGCCTGCGGAAATGCGACCCGCTGTGTGGCGCGCTACCTAATGAAGGAAAGCGGTAAAACAGAATTATCATTGAGCACCAACCATGGGATTTTACAGGCTCGCGACGTTGGTGAAGGGTATACCTCTGTAAATATGGGGGCGCCTCAAACACTTTGGCATGAGATCCCACTTTCCGAAGACGTGGATACCCTACACCTACCGTTGCCTGGTGATCCAGTTGCAACAAATATGGGGAACCCTCATTGTACTTTTTTTGTCCAGAATGCAGACAGCGTGGATTTGCAAACACGCGCCGCGCCAATTGAACATCATCAACTCTTTCCGCAAAGGACTAACGTGCAATTTGCTTCACTTATAGGAGATAATCACATAAGGATGCGCGTCTGGGAGCGAGGTGTCGGCGTAACACTTGCCTCTGGATCGTCCTCTTGCGCTACCGTTGTCGCAGCGGTGCGCCGTGGTTTAACTGACTGTAACGTCCGAATTGATCTAGATGGTGGGCGCTTGAAAGTGGATTGGAGCAACGAAGGTGTTTGGCTAACTGGCCCAACAATGCATGTTTTTTCAGGCAGGTTTACAAGCGAGTTTTGGGAGAGCAGTACATGAGTACGAAGCCTCAGTTCACAACCCTTGGATGCCGTTTGAATGCATATGAAACAGAGGCAATGAAGGGTCTTGCAAAGCAAGCAGGCCTAAGTGACGCCGTTATCGTCAACACCTGCGCTGTAACCGCTGAGGCGGTTCGTAAATCGCGGCGCGAAGTCCGCAGACTTAAACGGGAAAATCCAACAGCAAAGCTCATCGTCACTGGATGTGCTGCACAAATTGATCCCAAAAGTTTTGCCCAGATGCCAGAAGTAAGCACGGTACTGGGCAATGGTGAAAAAATGCAGGCCAACAGCTGGAGCAAGCTATCGCCAAATTTTATTGGAGACACTGAAAAGATACAAGTCAACGACATCATGTCCGTAACAGAAACTGCTGGGCATTTGATTGACGGGTTTGGGACGCGAAGTCGCGCCTATGTTCAGGTTCAAAATGGCTGTGATCACCGATGTACTTTTTGCATAATTCCATATGGGCGCGGCAACTCACGATCTGTCGCTGCTGGTGTGATTGTTGAGCAAATCAAACGTTTGATAGATCGAGGCTATAACGAAGTGGTTTTGACCGGAGTTGATCTTACAAGTTGGGGGTCTGAGCTCCCTAGCAAGCCTAAACTTGGTGATCTTGTAATGCGAATCTTAAAGCTTGTTCCTGATTTACCTCGGCTTAGAATAAGCAGCATTGACAGTATAGAGGTTGACGAAAAACTGATACAAGCGATTGCGACTGAACAAAGACTCATGCCACATTTGCATCTCAGCCTGCAACATGGCGATGATCTAATATTGAAACGGATGAAACGGCGTCATTTGCGTGATGATGCTATTCAGTTTTGCCAACGGGCTCGGAAGCTAAGGCCTGAAATAACTTTTGGGGCAGATATTATCGCAGGCTTCCCAACCGAAACCGCCGCTCATTTTGAGAATTCCCTCAAATTGGTGCAAGAATGCAATCTCACTTGGTTACACGTCTTCCCATATTCTCCACGTCAAGGCACTCCCGCCGCCCTTATGCCACAAGTACATGGTAAAAATATCAAACAGCGCGCAGAGGACCTGAGACTGGCAGGCGAGGACCAAGTGGAACGGCACCTTGCGGGCCAAGTTGGGAAAACCCATAATATCCTCATGGAAAACCCACTTCTGGGCAGAACGGAACAGTTTACCGAAGTTTGCTTTCAAACGCCTCAAAAGGTAGGCGCGATTGTACGATCAAAAATAGCGGGAAGAACCGCCACTCAGCTCAGAGCATGACGAATTTGGCAAAAGGTACAAGATCGTCAAACCCAATTCTATATAGCTTTCGTCGATGCCCCTATGCAATCCGGGCTAGGCTAGCTATCTGCTATGCTGGGATAACAACTCAACACCGTGAAATCTTTTTGCGCGATAAGGCGCAAGAATTTATTCAAGTTTCCCAATCTAAAACTGTGCCAACTCTTGTGCTTGATGACAGAGTATTAGATGAAAGCTACGATATCATGCTTTGGGCGCTGGAAAAGAACGATCCTGAAAATTGGCGCGCGATGCCCGCCTTAGGCCATGATCTTATTATAGAAGCAGATGGCCCTTTCAAAGACGCCCTTGATAAGACCAAGTACGCCTCGCGTCATCCGCAAGAAGATACGATCGCCAATCGTCAAACAGCCACTGATTTTCTGATAACCCTCGACATAATGTTGAAAGAAGACTGTTTATTCGGGTTAAAACCTACATTAGCAGATATGGCTATTCTACCATTCGTAAGACAGTTTGCATTTATAGATAAATGCTGGTTCGATGCCCAACCATGGCCCAATTTGAAAAGATGGCTGGAAAGCTTCCTCACGTCAGACCTCTTTGCTGCCTCAATGCCAAAATACCCACGCTGGCATTCAGGGGACGATATCACTTATTTTCCAGAAAGAACGATTAGGTCATACCGCAAACTTGCCTAATAGCTAAAGACAGCATGGCAAAAACAATTATCAAAATACGAAAGAGACCAAGGTGGGTTAGCTAACACCCAAAAATAATTGCATCAACGTCGAATGCCTAGATGACTGCGCAGTAATCCAAAGGACCAATCACAAATACATCTAAACTGACCCACCCAACGGGTAGGGTAACCGAACTACCATTCATTGCAATGTTGGAAAATGATAAAACAAGCAACACAGCACTATCTTGCTTGGAGAGCTGCTCTATAAAAAAATGCACAATGGCTGCCGTAAATGATATTCCAAGGCCAGCATTAATTGCAAACAGACGTGCAAATGAGGACTACTCTCTTCAATCTGTGAAATACGAATTATTAAGGCTCCTAAAAAAGCTTAAAGCGGTAGTATAGGAGACTGGCTAATACATCAGAGAAGCACCGAAAAGCCATTGCCAAGAGACTGAGTCAGCCGCGCCGAATATAGAGTTAATTCTGTTTTGTCCTGAGAGTTTTTCGTAATAGCCCAAAAAATGACTCGCCCTCAAGTAGCTTTCTTTCATATCTCGGGACACAGATTTGACATTCCAACCAGTAAGAATGCTGCGCATAATTTCAGAAATATGATTCAGCTAGTCCATGAAAAGATATGTAAAATAAAATCCATGGACCCAAGCTTATTAGGCGGCTCGTTGCTGTAAATCTTTGCGCGCTGTAAGAATACCAAGAGCAGCTACTGCCGCCTCGCGACCTTTTACGGTAAAGTGTTCACGATAAATTGCGTTATGATGGTCAGTTTCTTGATAATGATGCGGCGTCAAAGAGACCGATAAAACTGGAACCCCTGTATCCAGACCCACGCGCATTAAACCGTCAACCACGCTTTGAGCAACAAAGTCGTGTCGATAAATTCCGCCATCGACTACAAAGGCTGCGCATGCAACTGCACTATAAACGCCTGACTCTGCGAGTTCTTTTGCCATCAATGGCATTTCAAATGCCCCAGGAACTTCAAAGACATCCACTTCGTTGGCGGGAATGAGTTTTAAAAAACCTATCAAAGCCTGATCCACTATATCAGCGTGCCAATTAGCTTTTACAAAGGCGTATCGGGTGTGTGTCATTTTTATTCTCCTTCGGTTCAACAACACGTCACCCAAGGCGCAAGGCAATGGATAGGACGCACCAATTGCGCGATCCTCCATCGCTCTCTTTCATCCGGACTATAACCGTCGGCTCTGGCGTCTCACCAGATCTGCTGACACCCTTTTAAAGGGCCGCTCGTGGGCTCATGGGATAGTTCCATATACCACCGGTGGGGAATTACACCCCGCCCTGAGAACGATCATAATGTTGCCATAACCGGATCAATAATACAAGTTGATTTGCGACAAATTTTAAGCAATTTTCGATGCACCCTAGCCTATCTTTCAGAAATACAAATACACCCGGGATCTAGATTTTTGGCAATAATTTGGATTTGTAGATCTTGTGATAAACTAAGATGACTTATAGTCGACCAATCATTTACTTTTTCTGATTTAAAAAAAGCAAGAGGCAAGACTGTGTCTTTTTTTGTTCAAAAAAATGTTCATGATTTGAATTCTAGCGACCATAAAGCATATTCTACAACCAACGGGTCGCACGTATGTAACTGAACTGATTGATAAGACATAATGCGCTAGGTGCCTATATAGGTTTTTTTGCTGTATTGTTTTGTCTGAAACCCTGGCCCTTATACCTAAAAATCATACTAATAGCGCAGTAGAACGATTATCTGACGTTTTCAAAAAACATGTCGCTCCTAACTCAGTCTAGAAAGTTACCTAATAAATATTACACCTGATATAAAAAACAGTACGCCAAATTACGTACTATTGGAGGAACATAAGCAATATGCAAGCCACTCTGAATTTTAAACATAATAAGCCAAATGATATGTGCCTGCTCGCTACCGATCACGAATGGATGCATTAAGTTGGCTTCGAGACGGTAAAGTTCTCAATGCTGATGCGTGACGTAAACCTATAAAGTGCGCAAGTTGAGACTGGTCAAAACATACGGACAACTATTATAATTTTCAAAATTACTATTAAAAGGATACTCCTTAATGAAACTAATTTTTTCTCCAGCTTCACCATTTGTGCGCAAAGTCAATGTAATGCGCCACGAGGGACAACTAATTGATTTAATTACTCTCGCACCTGTTCAAACAACCGCACTTTTAACTGATCCAGCCGCCCGTTCTGCAAATCCACTAGGCAAAATTCCAGCGCTGGTTCTGGATGATGGGAAAACAATTTTTGATAGCCGTGTAATCTGTCGTTATCTCGATGATCTTTCTGGGGCAGGCCTTTATCCCAAAACTACACTTTGGGATGTCCTGACACTCGAAGCTTTGGCAGATGGTATAATGGAATCTGCTGTTTCAATGGTTTATGAGGCCCGTCTGCGTCCAGAAGAGAAACAGTTTGAGACTTGGGTCGAAGCCCAATGGAGCAAAATAGACCATGCGCTTGACGCCTTAGAACAAAACCAATTCACTGTACTACGTAGCGATTTAAATTTTGGCCAATTGGCTGTGTCATGTGCTCTTGGCTATTTAGATTTTCGCCACCCTGACAGAAACTGGCGAAATGGCCGTAAGTGGTTGGACGCTTGGAACAGGATGATTCAGGAGCGCGCCTCGATGCAGGCCACGATTCCAGAAGGGTAATTACCTAGCCTTGTAAAGCTTTCACAACAAGTTCGTCTTCATTTCGTGCCTGCATTGCAAGAGCGGCGGCATGAGCAGCGGCGGCAGTCGTGTAGTAGGGTATCTTGTCATAAAGTGCAACAGATCTGATTTCACGACTGTCTTCCACCGCTTGAGCACCCTCAGTCGTATTCACTACCAGTGATATCTCACAATTTTTCAACAAATCGTAGATATTTGGCCGGCCTTCGTACATCTTGTTAATGATTTCACAACCGATGCTGTGTTTGTCTAAAAAGGCGGCAGTTCCGCGGGTAGCCACAAGGTCAAAACCAAGATCGATTAGAATCTGCGCTGTCTTTATAAGCTGTGAGGTCTTGTCCTTGTCTTTGATGGAAAAGAAAACTTTACCTACAGAACCAAGACCAGGATCTGGCAGATCCATTCCCGCACCCATCTGCGCTTTTAAGAAGGCCCGTGCAAAGCTTCTGTCCCATCCCATGACCTCACCCGTTGAGCGCATCTCAGGCCCAAGAATTGTATCTACACCAGGAAAGCGAGCAAACGGCATTATAGCCTCTTTGACGCTGAACCAAGGCATATTAGGGTCAGCAAGCGTCATCGGATCACCAATTGGAATGCTCTCTTTGTAAGAAGTGTCCTTATATGGTTCGCGCAGAGGAAAGTTTGATAGCGGTTCTCCGGCCATAAGGCGCGCAGAAATTGATGCAATGGCGCTGTCAGTTGCTTTAGCAACAAAGGGCACCGTCCGACTGGCTCGTGGATTGACTTCGATAAGATAAATCTCATCGTCTTTTATGGCAAACTGCACATTCATCAAACCAACTACATTCAATGCGAGCGCTAATGCTTCGGTCTGTAGCTTCAGTTCTGCGACAATTTCCTCAGACAAGGAATATGGTGGCAGAGAGCATGCGCTGTCACCAGAATGAACACCAGCCTCTTCGATATGCTGCATTATGCCGGCAACATGCACAGTCTTTCCGTCGGAAAGCGCATCTACGTCAGTTTCAACAGCACCAGATAGGTAACTGTCCAACAGGACCGGACTATCCCCGGAAACGACGACAGCGTCTTTAATATAACGCTCAAGCTGAGGCATATCACGCACAATTTCCATAGCGCGACCACCCAAAACATATGACGGGCGGATGACGAGCGGAAACCCAATTTCAAGCGCAATATCGATAGCTTCTAAACCTGTAGTTGCTATTCCGTTTTTGGGTTGTTTGAGACCAAGTTCATTGACCAAAGCCTGAAACCGTTCACGATCTTCAGCTAAATCAATTGCGTCTGGCGTGGTCCCAAGGATTGGAATGCCTGCCTTTTCAAGATCATTTGCAAGTTTGAGGGGGGTCTGACCACCAAACTGGACAATAACGCCATGCAGAATACCATTTTCCTGTTCAACGCGAAGAATTTCCATCACATGCTCAAATGTGAGCGGTTCAAAATATAGACGGTCTGACGTGTCATAATCGGTTGAAACCGTTTCTGGGTTGCAATTAATCATGATCGTTTCATATCCCGCCTCTGTCAGTGCAAAGCACGCATGACAACAACAATAGTCAAATTCAATGCCCTGCCCTATGCGGTTCGGCCCACCGCCCAAAATGACAACTTTATTTTTATCACTTGGTCGTGCTTCACATTCGACATCCCCCATCATGGGCGCTTCGTAAGTCGAGTACATGTAAGGTGTTTGCGCTTCAAACTCTGCGGCACAGGTATCAATTCGTTTAAAAACTGCTGTCACTCCCAGATTTGTTCGTTTAGTCCGAATTTCACTCTCGATCTCATTGGTAAGGCGCGCCAGACGGGCATCGCTAAACCCAAGCATTTTTAGGCTGCGCATGCCTTGAGCATCTTGGGGAAGTCCCTTTCGCCGCACTCTACTTTCAACTTGAATAATTTCACGAATACGCGCCAGAAACCAAGGATCAAACATCGTGACATCATAGATTTCATCATCGCTCAGACCATAACGCATTGCTTGTGCGATCGTTCTCATACGATCCGGTGTTTGCAAGCTAAGGGCTTTGACAATGGCCGCCTTTTCAGGGGCTCCTTCGATATCGACTTCGTCAAACCCAGTCAGTCCAGTTTCCATGGAAGCTAGTGCTTTTTGGAGAGACTCGTGAATTGTCCGACCGACAGACATCACCTCACCAACAGATTTCATAGCGGTCGAAAGATAGGGTTTTGAACCGGGAAATTTCTCAAAAGCAAATCGTGGAATTTTGGTGACAACATAATCAATCGTCGGTTCAAAGCTTGCTGGCGTGACCTTGGTGATATCATTGTCAAGTTCATCTAATGTATAACCAACGGCGAGTTTGGCTGCAATTTTTGCAATCGGGAAACCTGTCGCTTTGGACGCAAGGGCAGATGAGCGCGAAACACGCGGATTCATTTCGATAACCACCATGCGGCCATCTACCGGGTTAACCGCCCACTGAACGTTGGATCCACCTGTCTCGACACCAATCTCGCGAAGAACTGCAATCGATCCGTTACGCATGATTTGATATTCTTTATCCGTCAGTGTCAAAGCAGGTGCAACCGTGATAGAATCGCCTGTGTGTACTCCCATTGGATCGATATTTTCGATGGCACAAACAATAATCGCATTGTCTGCTTTATCTCGCACAACCTCCATCTCAAATTCTTTCCAGCCCAAAAGGCTTTCATCGACAAGAATTTGATTGACGGGAGAAGCATCCATTCCAGTCCGACAGAAATGTTCGTAATCGGCTCTGTTGTAAGCCACACCACCACCAGTTCCTCCTAACGTAAACGCTGGCCTGATAATCGCAGGCAGACCAATATCATTCAATTGCTCGAGGGCAATCTTAACCCCTGCATTTAAATCTGTGGTTCCAAATGCATCTTTTGGTGCAGTGACAATAGTTGCTTTTGGGTTTTCAAGACCAATGCGGTCCATGGCTTCGCGAAATAGCTTCCGGTCTTCGGCCATTTCGATTGCAGGTCGCTTAGCACCAATCATTTCAACACCGAATTTTTTAAGGACACCCATTTCTTCCAACGCGAGTGACATGTTAAGACCTGTCTGCCCCCCCATAGTTGGCAAAAGCGCGTCTGGGCGTTCTTTTTCGATGATCTTTGAGACAATTTCTGCAGTGATTGGCTCAATATAGGTTGCATCTGCCAATCCAGGATCTGTCATGATTGTAGCCGGATTGGAATTAACTAATATAATCCGATATCCCTCTTCCCGCAGGGCTTTACAGGCCTGAGCACCAGAATAGTCAAACTCACAGGCCTGACCTATAACAATTGGTCCCGCGCCTATGATCATAATAGAAGAAATATCGGTTCTCTTAGGCATCAAAAGACCTTTGATCTAGAAGAAGGTGGTTGAGCAGCAATAACCTGTAGCTCAGGTGTAAACGAGCTGCCCACTTTATAATCAAGCGGTAGAAAGGTGCAAGGGAAAGAAGTTAATATTCGAAACACATCACAGTGAATTCTCACTTTTTGGACAACCGCAATGTCGAAAGGCAGAAACAAGCTAATTAATCTGCTCAAATTTCAAAATAGCAAAAATTGACTAAGTTCCATGACCACTCATGACTTGACATCATGCGAACAAACTTGTGTATCGACAAAGTCAAATCTCTTGTGCTTGAAAGGCCTTACCTATGCACACCTATCGCAGCCACACCTGCTCTGATCTAAATAAATCCAATGTTGGTGAAACAGTCCGATTGTCCGGCTGGGTAAACCGGGTTCGCGATCATGGAGGAGTATTATTCATTGACCTTCGAGATCACTACGGGATCACCCAAGTGATAGCCGACAGCGATAGCCCCGTCTTTAAACAAATTGAAGCCTTACGTAGTGAATGGTGCATCCGGGTCGACGGCAATGTTTTGGCCAGGGATGAAAGCTTGGTTAATGCCAAGCTCCCAACTGGAGAGATTGAAGTCTTTATTCGCGATATCGAAGTTTTGGGAAAATCCGAAGAATTGCCTCTGATAGTTTTTGGTGATCAGGAATACCCGGAAGAAACACGCCTAAAATATCGCTATCTAGATCTTCGCCGCGAGAAACTTCAAAATAATATGAAACTGCGCTCTGATGTAGTTACCTCTATCCGCAAAAGAATGTGGGAGCTAGAATTCAGAGAATACCAAACGCCAATTATCACCGCCTCTAGTCCGGAAGGCGCGCGAGATTTCCTTGTTCCAAGCCGTCTTCATCCAGGAAAGTTCTATGCTCTTCCACAAGCGCCGCAGCAGTTTAAGCAGCTCATTATGGTATCGGGATTTGATAAGTATTTTCAGGTAGCCCCCTGTTTTCGCGATGAAGATCCGCGGGCCGACCGTTCGCCTACAGATTTTTATCAGCTCGACATAGAAATGTCGTTTGTTACGCAACAAGATGTGTTTAATATAGTCCAGCCTGTACTAACCAGTATTTTTGAGGAATTCGGCGGAGGCCGAAAAGTGGATAAAGACTGGGAACAAATCTCCTATCGTGATGCCGCACTCTGGTATGGGAGCGATAAACCCGATTTACGCAATCCCATTAAAATGCAGATTGTCAGCAACCATTTTCGCGATTCTGGTTTTGCGATATTTGCCAAACTTCTTGAGCAAGACGGTACTCAAATTCGTGCCATCCCAGCGCCAGGCGGCGGTAGCAGAAAGTTCTGTGACCGAATGAATACATTTGCCCAAAAAGAGGGGCTTCCTGGTATGGGTTACATATTCTGGCGCGAAGGTGCAGAGGGAATGGAAGCCGCTGGACCTTTGGCCAAAAACATCGGCCCAGAAAGGACAGAAGCCATACGTCAACAGTTAGACTTGAAAGTTGGCGATGCTGCATTTTTTCTGGGTGGTAAGCCAAAATCCTTTGAATCCGTGGCATGTCGCGCTCGCAATGTCATTGGTGAAGAACTTTCGCTGACAGATAAAAATCGTTTTGCCTTTGCATGGGTTGTGGATTTCCCAATTTATGAAAAGGACGAAGAAACTGGAAAGATTAACTTTGAACATAATCCGTTCTCCATGCCTCAAGGAGGCATGGCAGCCCTCGACGGGGATCCTTTGAGTATCTTGGGATATCAGTATGACCTCGCTTGTAATGGATATGAGCTGGTCTCAGGAGCTATTCGGAACCACAAGCCAGAAATAATGTTCAAAGCCTTTGAGATCGCTGGATACGATAGAGACGAGGTGCAGAAGCGCTTTGGAGGCATGGTCAACGCCTTTCAGTATGGCGCTCCACCCCACGGCGGTTGCGCAGCGGGTATTGACCGAATTGTCATGCTTTTGGCTAACGAGGCCAATATTCGTGAAGTAATTATGTTCCCAATGAACCAGAAGGCTGAAGACCTGATGATGTCAGCACCAAACGAGCCATTGTCAGAACAGCTTATGGAACTTAACCTAAGAGTTATTCCGCAAGACTGACAGGAAAAATTCTTCATCTAACCAGATCGTACAATTAAAGTTGCACAATCTGCCTAAAGCTATTGCTTACGACAACACGGATGTTTGTTTTAGGATACAGTTGATGTACAGAAAACCTCTCCAAACTTTGGTGAAAAATTGGTCTGTACCAAGGGCTGGGAGCATTCAAGTCGGCAATGTTCTTGATGATGCACTGAGCTCTTGAGGCTGGCTATCGGCAGTATGAATGAAAATGCA